>CAYMZV010000017.1:0-28573 GCA_964394965.1 uncultured Chryseobacterium sp. | reverse complement strand
TCTTTCCTCCACCTTATTCTCAATTTCCCGGAGTGAGGGGAGCATTGTTTTTGTTTCCGGAACAATGGAAAAATAATATCCGTTGAATTCGATTATATGAATAAGGAAAATATCCGCATTTAATAATCTGGCCAATTCAATCGCTTCTGAAAGTGCCGTCTCCGATGTTTCCGTAAAATCGACTGGTACAAGTATTTTTTTTATTTCCGGTTTTTTCATGATAATTGTTTTATTGACATTAATCCGTTAGTCCACGTATTGGAATCGGAAAGATAAAATCGTCGAGTAAGCTTCTGCCCGCTTTTTTCACGTGCCTTGCATATTCAGACAGGCTGTGGTGAAGTGTTTGTGCAAATTCTGTATCGAGTTTTGCGATGACATCATTTACCTTGTCGATCTCTTTTTTCAAATCCCCAATTTTAACTTTATCGAAAGGAGAATATTTTTTTGCGGTCTCTTCAAAATGTTTTTGAAAATTCTTCGACACTTCCTCATAATAAGACAATAGCAACGGATCGGCAGTAAATGTTTTAAGATGAGCCAACCTAATGGCTTCCGCTTTTCCATCGTTGTTGATTTCGTGATCGCTGCTTGACGCGAGAACAGAAACAAGAATGGGAGCCTTAAGTAAAAGGCTTATTTCCTCACTATTTAGTTTTGCAAACTGTTTTTTCATGATTGAAATTCTGAATTTATTTTATGGAAATGAACCTGTGTCTTTTATCACTCAAAGGTCAATTTGATAATATGCAAGCAAAATATCAATCCTCAATCTCGATTATCCTCCTTATCGGTTTCCTGAATTATTTTAAGCTTCAAATTTCAGTAAGTTTAAAAATAGACTTGTTGCACAACTTTGGAAAAGATTTATATAATTCACACAATTTATCAGCGGCGTAAACTATATTCCCAAAAATTCATCATCGTCGTCTTTAGGTTTGTTTCTGGATTTCAAATAATAATAAGAGAACATTATTATGATAGTCGTAATTGCAATCAGCAATCCCCAAAAAATATCAAGTATTTCGTAAGTCATTTCTCAAAAAACTCTCCTATCCAAAATGTTCACCTGAATAAATCCATTTGAAAATATTTAAAAGGAATAAACAACTGCCCTGCCGGACCTTGTACCGTCCGAAATCCGGCAGGTGATACAGTTGTGCTTAATTTCCAATAATGTCTCGGGCGGCTTCCCCGATTTCATTGGAAACAGCAATCTTCCATTGCTGCAGGACAAAAATAAATACGTAAAAATCTTGTGTCGGTGACTTTCGTCAATTATGTTTCATCAATTGGCTAAACTTTCAATTTCTTAACAACTTTTTCCATTGTCATTCCCTGTACAAGAATTGAAAACAACACAACAGTATAAGTGATAATCACCAATGGTTCTTTGTAGGCTGTTGTAGGCATTGACAATGCCAAAGCAATTGAAATCCCCCCGCGCAATCCTCCCCACGTCATAATCTTTAAAGTATTCTTTTCCAAAGTCTTTTTGAAACGAAATAACGAAGCGGGTATCCATAGTGACATGTATCGAAAAACGATTAAACAAATTGCGATTATCAAACCCAGGAGAATATAATATATATGAAAATTAAGAACAACCAATTCGAGACCGATCAGCATGAACAAAAGTGAATTCAGGATTTCATCTGTTACTTCCCAAAATTTTTCAAGATAATCCCGTGTATTATCTGACATTACTTCGGTCAAAACCTTATGACCTGTGAAAATTCCCGCCACCACCATTGCCAATGGTCCCGATACATGCAAATAATGACAGAGGCTATAACCGCCCATGACCATCGAAAGTGAAATCAAAATTTCCGTTTGAAAGTGATCAATTGATTTCATTAATACATAACCGATGTAGCCAATCACAAGCCCTGCTAAAATTCCGCCCAATGCTTCACGTGCAAATAAAAGCATAACCGAACTTATTGAAGCATGTTCGCTTCCATTAACAATGATTTCTAGAATAGTGGTAAACATAACGACACCAATGCCATCATTAAAAAGTGATTCTCCTGTAATTTTTATTTCTACGGATTTTGAGATTCCCACTTTTTTTAAAATGCTCATTACCGCAATCGGATCTGTTGGAGAAATCAACGCTCCAAAAAGTAAACAGTGAATGAAAGGAATATTTACTGCGAACAGCATAAACAACCAATAGCTTCCAATGCCAACAAGAAATGTGGAAATTAAAACTCCGACTGTGGAAAAGGTCAGGACGCTTAAAGCAGATTTTTTTAATTGCTGATAACTAACGTGTAATGATCCTGCGAAAAGTAAAAAGCTCAACAGGATGCCGAGTAGGAATTCGGAGAAATCAATTGCCGATAATTTTTGGCGAATGTAATTTGTGAACTCAGGCGAAGTTCGTCCGGTTAATGCAAGTCCGATTGAAATCAGTGCCCCCATCAGCATCAATGCAATGCCAGGGGGCAATTTCAAGAATCTTATATTTAAGTATGAAATAAAAGCGGCAAGCGAAATGAGGAAGGAGAATAAAATAAAAATAGTCATACTGAATATTGCATTTGTACAATTGAAGTAAAGTTACCCAATTGCCAAATTACCTTACTCGTGGTCAATGGTATTCTTGCCCAGCATTTCCCTATAACGACCGAATATTCCTGATTTGGAAACAAAACCCAGATAGACACCATTTTCAATTACGGGCAATATCCACGCATTGGTTTCATCAAATTTCCGCATTACCAAATACATTTCCTCATCAGGCAAAATAGTTGCAGGAGGTTGATGCATCAATTGTCTTACAAAAACTGTATCATACATTCCTGCCTTGAACATGATTTCCCGAATATCATCGAGCTGAATGATTCCAACGAGTTGCTGTTGATTATCCAATACGGGAAAGACACTTCGTTGTGAATGTGCAATCTTATCTACCAATTCACCCAATTTCATGTCAGGTTCAATGTGTTGAAAATTGGTTTCAAGAATCTTTTTCACTTTTATTCTGCTGAGAATATTTCTATCCCTGTCATGCGTGAAAATTTCTCCTTTATTCGCCAATCGTTTTGTATCCATTGAATAGGGCTCAAAATATTTAACGACAGAATAACTTAATGCAGTGACGATCATTAATGGAATCATCAATTCATATCCGCCTGTAATTTCTGCAATGAGAAATATTCCTGTAAGCGGTGCATGAAAAATTCCTGCAAGAATACCTGACATTGCAACAATGGTAAAATTGGCAACTGGCAAATGTGTTATGCCAAACATATTTAATGATTTTGAAAAGAAAAATCCGAGATACGCGCCGACAAATAGGGAAGGTGCAAAATTTCCCCCATTACCGCCGCTGCCAAGTGTAACCGCCGTTGCAAATACTTTTACAAGCATGATTGCACCAATGAAAAAAAGAACAAACCAACCATTTCCCGACCAACTTTCAAATAAACTGTTTTTCATTAATTGTTCCGGATGGAGGTCTGCCAATATTTTTATACTCGCATAACCTTCACCATAAAGAGAAGGAAACATCCATATAAGTAGTGCCAACACACAACCACCTATTGCAATTCGTTTCCATGTTGAATTTATTTTATGGCTGAAATATCCTTCAATGCGTGGAAAAACGCGGGAATAATAAACCGATACCAAACCTGCCAATATGCCGAGTAATAAATACCAAGGAATATTATTGTAATTGAACGGCTGACGAAGATTGAAGGAAAGCAGAATATCTTCTTGCAGAATAATTTTTGATACCAATGTTCCGGAAGCTGCTGCAATCATTATTGGAATGAAAGCTGAAACCGTAACATCGGCAAGCAAAACTTCCAATGCGAAAAGAAGTCCTGCAATTGGAGAATTAAAAGCCGCACCGATTCCTGCTGCTGCGCCACAAGCTAAAAGCAGTGTTCGGTCTTTGTAAGTAAGATGATAAGTATTCCCATAATTTGATCCAATTGCCGAGCCAGTTGTTACGATTGGAGACTCCAATCCTGCCGAACCTCCGAATCCGACAGTAAGTGCGCTTGTCACAATATGTGAGTACATCTGGTGCGCAGGAAGTCGTGAATTCTTTTTTGCTATGGCGTGAAGAATATATGCTGCGCCCCTTCCAAGATCTTCTTTTAAAATACGTCGAACAAAAATGACTGCCAATAAAATACCAATTGTAGGGAATATGAGATAAAAAATATATTGGTATTGAATATGATAATCAGAGGTTATTGCAAGCTTGATGTAATGCACAATTGTCTTGAGCAGGACTGCGGCAAGTCCAGCGGTAAGTCCAACGAGAATACTTGAGATAATAAGGAATTGTTTCTTCCTGACTTTTCTGTGCAACCACTCAATGCCGAACTCATGAAAATGGATAATCTTGTTCACCTTGTAGAATTCAAATAATCATGCGAATTTGATTCGATTTCTTTTTTCAATGACTTCGATTTTATCCACATCAAAAAAAATGTAGTTGCAACACTTAAAGCAAGAATGCCAAAACTGATGCCGATGACTGACAAAAATAGTTTTAAGATTTCCATAGTGAAGTAAAAACAAGCGGACAAAAATATAATGCCCATTTATGAAGCATCGGTGACTTTTGTCAATTATTCGAAATTTGCCAAGGAATATCGTTTACTTGCGGGTCGGGGCTTATCCATATTATATAGCTATTGAAACCATTCACCGCTCGTTCTATAAAGTAAGAAAGCGAACCCAATTGACTTCGCAATACACTTAAATCTATTTCCGACATGTTTTTACACAACGCATAAATTTCTTCCGTGACAAATCCTCCTTTGACAGTTTGAATAATATTTTTTTTGAGGATATTGTCCGAAAACCATTCGGTACTCCAGTAATATTTATCGTCAATGATGGCAAACAAACAGTAATGATCTGCATCCTCGTCAAACGAACCTGGCTTTTTACCTATGAATTTGAAAAAATAGTTTGTCATAATTTTGCAAAACAAAGATTGATTTTAAATGGCCGTGATCAAAGTCAATTCAATTTGAAAGACAATTAATTTTTGCGATGATGAAGTGCCCCTGTTTCTTTAATAATGAGATAATCAGAAAAATCCGCTTCAAAATGTAATAGAGCAGCTTTTAAACGCAAACGACTTGCGCGATTCGTTTCTGTTTCGGAACTCTGTAAAAGATCGGCATGTAGTTGTCGCAAAGCATCATTGAGTTGCCATTCCCCAAGATTTTCCACCTCAATTACTGAACGCACAAAATCACCGAAATTTTCCAAATCATCAATATCAAGTGCGTCATCGATGTACGTAAGAATAATATCTTTTAATGCAATTGCCATATTCTTATTTTACAAAGACCTGCGTTGCCACAGGTCTTTTATTTTCATTCAAATTGTAAAACCAAAAAGCACTTGTCGAAGGTAATTTCCTGTTGTTTTACTTGTCGGTGACTTTTATCAATTCTTGAAAAGAATAAAACAACATATCTTTATTAACATGGGATTTGAGTTAGAAAAATTTTATTTCGCCAATGATCATTTGTTTGATGGCATTCCAATGTCGGACAAAATGAAATTGGAAAAAGGCATAATAAAACGAAAAATAAAAAGCAACAAAACCATATATAGGGAAGGAAGTACCCCAAAAGGTATTTATATCTTAAAGAAGGGAAAGGTGAAAATTTATCAAACCAATCAGGATGCCCGCAAGCAGATCATGTATATCTACACCAAGGGAGAAAGTTTTGGTTATCGTCCGATTATTTGCAATGAAACGCATCCTGTAACTGCTATGGCTTTGGAAGATTGTTCTTACAACTTTATTCCAAGCGAACATTTTGTGGAGTGTTTGAAACAATCCAATGAACTTTCAAATGCACTTTTGGTTTCGTTAAGTCACGAGTTTTCGGTTTGGGTAAACAACATTTCTGTTTTTGCTCAATACCCAGTTAAGTCACGAGTTGCATTGGGCTTATTGGTGCTTAAAGAAAAATATAAAATAGATGGTAAAGGTGGAGAGATAAATTTATCGCGTGTTGATCTTGCGAGTTATGTGGGAACAGTCAAGGAAACAGCGGTTCGCGTTTTGCAGGAATTTAGAAGGTTGAAATTTATTGAAACGCAAGGGAGAAAGATTCTGATATTGAAACCGGAAGAATTGAAAGCGATTGTGAATTTTTATTGAGAGGAATACGAATGTTGATTTTTCAAATTGTGAGATGCTGTCAATGAAATAAAAACATTGCATTGACAAAAGTCACCGACGACTTCTAATTCAGCAAATAATTTTGTAGCGCACAATAATATAATTCCATTATGACAACGCCCCGTCATTTCATTCACACACATGAATAAAACTTGGCGTTTTTTTCTTTGGGTTTTGTTTTCTCCAATTTTTCTTAAAGCCCAATCATCCGTTGAATTGATTCGCGAATTCGTCATTCGAAACGATACAGCTTCCTATTCGAGCAACAGCGAGACATTTTTTTATAACGGGCAATCGCACTTTTTCGTTCATGTCGCAAAAGAAAAACCTGTTTGTGAATTGAACATTTTTCCACAAATAATTGACAGTATAAAAACTGTTTGGTTGGTTCCATCTCCCGATTTTAACGTCATTGATTCCTTACGCTTAACAGAAAATAAATCATTTACTGGAAGAATTCGCTTTGGCGATCTATCCCCATCCTCATTCCCCCAAATAACAATTGGAATTCGACTCACTGATGGAAGCACGCATTACAAGGAATACAAACTGTTTAATTATACCATTCCATTTATCGAAAACGACAAAACGATCAGTTGTTTTACCGGACAGGAATGTAAAACAGAATTGGTTGCCACTCATATTGACCAATTGAAAATTCCCATCGGTTGGCAACAAGTCGACAATGTGGATTATCGCTTCACCATTGAGGGTGATCATCTTTTCATTATTGCCCGTTCACATGCTTCAGGTGTACACGATCTTTCCCTGAATTTTCAATCCATATTTCCTTTTCCTGATAATCAGAATCAACTCACCAATACTATTCAAAGAACAATAATTCATCTTATTTCACAGCCGGGAAAACTTTCTTTTCTAACATGCGACACGACAGTTTTTTATTTGAACACTCAAAATAATATACATAACATCATCGTCAATTTTTCAAAGGAATTGGTTATTGGCCGCAATTACCGAATAGAGGAAGATCAGGCAGCCAATGATGGACTTGTTGCAGAACTTACTCCGAATGTAGTTATTGGCAACAATCAAAAAATACTTTGCAAACTTCATTTATATGCGCTGCATGATTTTTCTCAAGGAAATCTTTTGGTGAAGGACGGCAGCGATTCCCATTTTTTGATAAATCTTGAAATTGCCCCTTTGCCCGAAGTGGACAGAGTTTGGATTGATCGGGAGGGTCAGGACAGAACTGATATTCTAACGGTCTTTCCCAGCGAAGATGTTGTTGTCCGTTTTGAAGGCAAAGGTTTACGGTTGGCTGAATTTGTCTTCGAATCATGTTTTTCAAAACGTGATTCCTTGCTCACATTTGATGATGTCTCTGTTTGGCACGTACATATTCCGGCCAATATAGATTTGAAAAATATCGGAATAAGGATGAATTCGCATTTGATTCGATTTGCTTTTTATTTAAAGGAAAATTGCCGACCTCATCCATTGGATTTTATTTCCTTGAATTACGGTTACGAGCCCATCAATTGTTTATCCCCTGAGTTCGACAAGCCTGTAACAACAAAATCCCCCATGAGATGTATGAATTTGATTTTTGATCCGGATAAAATTGACAGTGCCGAGAATTTGTACGGAAAACAATATCTTGATGTGGATATTAAAATATATTCAGCAGATAATACACTTGAGGAATTCCAACAGGTAAATGACATTGTAGTTTGTCCCGGGAAAAATTCACCAAGAAATAATTTCTATGACAGCAAGGATTGTTCTTCCAATATCATTGATTTGAATGATTATCTTCTGCATAAAACCTATGAACTTGATGCGTGGGAAAAGGTTGAAATTATTTTACAACATCACACCGCTTCATATAATGAAAAGGGATACCGGAGAAAACTGACGATTATTCACCAGCGTTATACAACATTCTCCTTGCAGGCAGGTTTTCCAACGGGATTGGTCATCAAAAAATTTGGAACGAATGAACATACTATCGGTGATTTGAGTGGCATCAGTGTTGCTTTTTTAGGGCAGATGAAATTTTACGACCACAATAGAATCAATAAGGCTCGTCCTTACGGATTGGGCTTCTGGATTCTTGCTTTGAATGTTCTGAGTTTCACATCAGATAATACAACGCCCGACATTGCTCCAGTTTGTATATTGTCATTAACTCCTTTTGGAAGGAACAATAGATTTCAGTTCCCCTTATATTTTGGTGGAGGTTATCTTTTGAAATCGGAACATTGGTTTTTTTTAATGGGACCGGGTATCCAATTTAATTTTTGAATTTGAGCCATTGTTAATTGCAATCACTTCCATCAACAAAATATATTCAATGGACTAAATCTTAAAGATTTTGACAGACAAAACTCTTTTTTTCCATTGGAGGTTTATCTCTCAAAAATTAATTCTTATCTTATTCATAGTTCTTTAAAAGGTGCGGTTTAATGACCTGTTTCCAAACATGGGAAACAACAATCATATAACGGCAAACACCATGTTTGCATCAGAAGTTACCCAGTTTGCAACCCGACCTAAAGCCTGTTTGCTTAAAGCCATATTCACAGGTGTTTCCAACAAAATCCCGATTATTAATTCATGAAGAGTTACCTTTGCGACATGCTAAGTCTAGATCCGAAAGAATTGAAAATCTCCCTGCTGCACCAATACCTTTTGCATGCAGTTGCGCCACGACCGATTGCGTTTGCGAGTACGGTTGACAAGGACGGCAAACCGAATCTTTCGCCATTCAGTTTTTTCAATGTCTTCAGCGCTAATCCACCGGTGTTGATTTTTTCTCCGGCACGCAGTGGCCGTACGGGAAAAACGAAAAATACATTCGACAATGTGAAGGAAGTTCCTGAAGTGGTGATCAATGTTGTCAATCATGCAATCGTTCACCAGATGTCGTTGACCAGTGCGGAATATGAAAAAGGTGTGAATGAATTCGTGAAAGGCGGATTCACGGAAATCCCCTCGATGAAGATAAAACCGTTTCGTGTCAAGGAATCGCCTGTGCAGTTGGAGTGCAAAGTGTTGAACATAATCGAGCTCGGACAAAATGGTGGTGCAGGGAATCTGGTGATTTGCGAAGTGGTGATGATGCACATCCATGAAGACATTCTTGATCCGGAGACGAAAATGATCGATCAGCAAAAAATCGATTTGGTTTCACGGCTCGGTGGCGATTGGTACGGACGCGCTTCCGGAAATTCACTTTTCAAGATCGCGAAACCATTGACGACAATCGGAATCGGTGTCGACGGAATTCCTGAACACATCCGTTACAGCAAGGTGCTCACGGGAAATCACCTCGGACAATTGGGCAATGTCGACAAGTTGCCGGGCAACGAAGAAGTGCAGCATTACAAAACGTCCGGTGCCATTCTAGAAGTGTTTCAGGATTACGGAAAGAACCACGAAAAACTCGACGATCATTTACATCATATCGCCGCGAAATTATTGGACGAGGGAAAAGTTGACGAAGCGTGGAAAGTGTTGCTCAGTGACATGTAGAATCCGGAATCCTTTTTTGCTTGGCCTGTCATTGCCGCTTATCATTTGTCATTGGTAATTGGTCATTTGTAATCTCCCTCAACTGAAATCGTTAATAACTTTTACTAACTCGTCGCCCGTCTCCGGCTTCCTGTCCCGTTTTTTCCAATGAAAAGGCATATTTTTACTCACAGTTAACGATTCAATCACCACCCACTAATTTCAAAGATCATGTTACAGATTCAAGGTACGCTGAAAGTAAAATTCGAAGAGCAAAAGGTTTCGGAACGTTTTCGCAAACGCGATTTTGTGATTCAGGACAATTCCTCGCAATATCCCCAACTCATCACTTTCCAATTGGTGCAAGACCGTTGTTCGCTGATTGACCCATTCAATGTGGGTGATGAAGTCCGTGTCAATTTCAATCTCCGTGGACGTGAATGGAAATCGCCACAGGGGGAAACAAAATATTTCAACACCATTGAGGCGTGGAAAATCGAGAATGTAAATGCCGCGCAACAAAATCCGAATGCAGGAATGGGAACACCAATGTCAACACCTGAAGTCACAACTTTCTCGTCTTCGGGCGAAAGTGATGATCTTCCGTTCTAGGCTTCTTAAGCAGACTGATTTAAGCTTTTTTTGAAACCCGTTGACAGAAATGTTGGCGGGTTTTTAGTTGGCAGGCGCACCTGCAGCAATCCAGGAATGGATTTTTGAAATGTCACAATCGGAAAGTTTTCCTGTCGGTGGCATTGGAGTCACCAAACCGTCATGACGGATGATGTGATAAAATTTCGATCCGTAAATTCCGTCGCCGCGATAAAAGTAGGTGAGATAATTTTTCAACGAATTCCAATCTTCCAGATCAAGCGCTCCATTTGTTGTTGCGTAATAAGTGGAATGGCAAGGATAACAGTTGGCTTGCAGAATGGGTTTTACAGTTGCGGAATAGGAAACGTTAAGTGTATCGCAACCGGAAGTTGTAGTAGGGTCAGGAATATTTTCCTTGTCATAGCGACAGGAGAATAAAACCAATGCGAAGAATGAAAAAATAAAAAGCGATTTCATCAGTGCTGAAAATTTCACAACACTAATTTCAGGAGAATAGGAAAAACAAATGTTAAGGGGCTGTTAACTGTCGCGCAGGTTGACGAAAATCATTTCTCGAACGATTGCAGTTCCAATTTTTCTCCGTCAAAAACGCCAAACGTATTGTTCAGGATCCAATCGCCGAGATTGATGTAATGGGAATTTTTTCCCACTTCCTTGTCGAGCGGCAAATGACGGTGACCGAAAACAAAATAATCGATGTGCTCTTTCTCCAGGACGGATTTGCAATACAAAACCAAAAATTCCTTTTCATCACCCTTGTATTTCAACTGATCTTCCTTTTTATCGTACCCGTTTCTCGAAATGGATTTTGCAAACCACAATCCGAGATTCGGATGAAAACGCGAATACATCCATTGGAGGATTTTATTCCTGAAGCCGCCTTTCATGAATTTGTACCAGCCTTCTCCCGGTCCCAATCCATCACCGTGACCGATAATGAATTTTTTCCCGTTCCATTCCCTGCGGACCGGTTCGTGATAAATTTTCGCACCACATTCATCATCTAGATAGCCGAACATCCAGACATCATGATTGCCGGAAAAAATATGAACGGGAATTCCTGCATCGGAGAATTCGGAAATTTTTCCGAGCAGGCGCGTGAATCCTTTTGGCACCACTTGTTTGTATTCAAACCAGGCATCGAACAAATCGCCCACCAAAAATAATTCCTGGCAATCTTTTTTTATGGAATCCATCCACCGCACAATTCTCCGCTCGCGTTCATGACTGGCGGCAAGGTCTGGCGCACCGAGATGAAAATCGGAAGCGAAATAAATTTTTCCCTTGAGCGAATCACCCATTGTCTAAAGTTGATTCTGAATGTTATTGGCCAACTTGAACGGATTGAGTTTGTTGATGTTGAAAGTGAAACGGATCATGCTCGCAAAACCCAAACCGTTGGAATTGTAATATTCCTTGATGTCCTGCGAAACGATAAGCGGGAAATAAACATTGCAAAGATCCTTTCCCAACAATCCAACCTGCACACCCGCTTCATATTCGAAACGCACTCCTCCCAATCCTTGCGTATTGAAAATTCCTGCGTCTCCGAAAAACCTGATGGCATTGAGGAATTTTATATTTCCGGGAATCGGAACAGTCAGATTCAAGGTGGAAAGCCATTTGTTGCTTTGTCCAACAGGAGAATAAACCTTGAATCCACCGTCTTCCACTGCCATTTGATGTGCAAGGAATCCACTGCTTTCACTGCGTCCGAGGAAAATATTGTCATAGAGATAATCATGGTTGCCGATTCCCTGCGGACCCCAACCGCTCATGCGGAAACGGTAATCGTGATCGCTCGTGTTGGTAAGGAATGTTCCGGCGAAAAGACGAAGGTCAATTGTTTTTTTCGCGGAAATGTTGATGTGGTAATTTCCCGTGAGCTGCAACTTATTCATGTAATCGCCACCTTGATAAGTAAGGTTGAGATCATACGCGTTTATGTGACGTGCATTTGTCAGGATATAACTCGCTTCGTAGAAAGTGCGCTCAAGTGGAGAGATGACCATGCTGGAACCGTATGGAGGGAAATCACTGACGAGATAATTGATCTGGTCTTCCTTCAAATAAATTCCACGCAAGCGGATGCTTTGTGAAATCGGACTTCTCGGAAAACATTTTTTGAAATCGAAATCCATTTCAGGAGCGACTTTTGTGTAACCCAAATGGCGATCGGGAATATTGGTTGTGCCAACAGGATAATCGCCAAGACCGAGTTGGTAAAAATCATAACGATTCGCGTTCCCACCGATCCTGATATCCTGAAAAACCGAATTCGGACGAATCGTATAAAATGCGTCAACATGACCCACGAGTGATTTGGTTCCGAAAGCGTACATCGGCATGACACACCATTCAAATGCTTTTCCCGGAATGGCATGATTATAAATCGCAGCGCCCAACATGATCTTGTCATAATTGTTGAAGCCGACTGTAGGTGTGAAAAACAATTGTGTGCGTGTCGGATTATCCAGACTTCCGAGGAATTGGAATTTCAGCGGTTCCACTTTTTTCAAAATCCCCGAAGTGCGTTCCGTATTGTTTTTCCGATTTGTTTCCAGCATTTCCTCCATTTGGTCGATCATGAATTCATCATAATCACCGGCGGGAAACATCAATCCAACCTGTCCGGAAAATCCATCGTACCAAATTGTCTTCACCACTTTATTGTCCTTGATGCCATTCAAGCAGACAGGACCATTTATCTGCCCGACATTTTTTACGAGAACGATATATTGGTTATTTGTCTTGTCCGTCGGTTTTGTAAAACTGCAAATCTTGTAGTCGAGATGTTTTGTCGTGTTCAGCAAATCATCAAAAAACCAACTCAGGTTTTTTCCGGAAACTTTTTCAAATTCGGCACGCACATCTTCGGGCATCGGATGCTTCCAATGCCAATCGTTGAAATAGGTTTGGAAACATTTGTCATAAAGGGAATCACCGAGATAACCACGGAGATAATCGAAAATGACAGCGCTCTTCATGTACACGATCGTTCCGTAATTGATTGTCGTGAAATCCGCCGATTCAATGTCAATCGGTTGATCTGTTTTTGTGCGTGCACAAAATGCATAGGCCTGATAATATTCTGCGCGGTGTTTGTAACGTGCAAGATCAAATGTAGTTGCAATCGGACTCGGTCCGTTTATTCCACCGACAAGAGCATTGTTCGGATATTTTGTTTCCACATAACGCAATTCATTGGCGGAATTTATTCCCTCGTCCATCCACGCATGCCTGCGCTCATTGCTTCCGAGCATTCCATAAAACCAATTGTGTCCGACTTCATGAGTGATGACGATGTCAAGTTCTTCCGGATTTCCCGCAGCGCCAATGACAGTGATATTCGGATATTCCATTCCGCCTCCTGCACTGAGTGCGCCATCGACAGCCGTACACACGTCATACAGGTAATCGCCATTCCATTTTGAATAATAAAAAAGCGCATCATTCACATAACCGATGGCATCCTTCCAGATTTTTCCATACTGATTGGTAAACATCACCCACGTTGTCACTTTCCTTTTCGAGTAGGGGAGTTCCACTTCGCCTTTCAGCACATGATAACGCTTATCGCAAAACCATGCGAAATCGTGCACATGCTCTTGGTGATAATGCAATGTTTTCCACTCTTTCGACGATTCGGGAAAATGATCATCCTTCACATCGTATTTGTCAATCCCTTTTGTTATTTCAGCATTGTCATTCAGGAATTTCTCCTCTTCCGGATTGTCCTGCAAATCTCCCGTTGCACCCAACACATAATTTTTCGGAAGTGTGATGTACACATCATAGATTCCAAATTCGGAATAGAATTCTCCCTGATTCAGGAATGGAATTTCCTCCCAACCGTTTTTGTCATACACCGCCGGTTTCGGATACCACTGCGTAATCTGATATTGTTGTCCGATGTGACCGAGACGGGAAATTTTTCCACTGGGCAATTTTACATGGAACGGAGTCGAGATTTCGATTTGTCCACCGGGTTCAAGCGGCTTGTTCAGATAAATTTTTCCAATGTCGGGACTGTTCGGAACATATTCGAGTTTCACGGATTGACCATCCACCTTGAAATCCAAACTGTCAATGTATCCGCGGTCCTTGTCCTGGCAATAATAAAAAAACAGGTCACCATCCTGTTTCAATTGTTGACCGAGTGGAGTGGAATTGTCCTTGTATGCATTCGGCCAAAGGTGCATGTAAATGAACGTGAGTTGATCGGGGGAATTGTTTTTGTAGAAAATCGTTTCTGTTGCATGCAATTCATCCTTTGTATCATCCAGCGAAACATGAATGTTGTAAGCGACATCTTGCTGGAAATATGGTTTTGCGTTTTCGGCAGTTGGTGCTTGCGCGAAAATCGTTCCGGATGAAAAAATGAGTGCAGGGAGAAGCGTAATTTTTTTCATGAAAATAAAATTTCAGGTTGAATGGTGACGTCCGATTTCGGATTGGTTATTTATTGGGCTTTGAAACTTCTGTCGGCTGATTCGCAGCATCGGCGAAAATCTCGTCCAGTTTTTGTGAGAGTGCATCACCGCGCAAATCACGGTCAATGATTTTTCCATTGCGGTCCAAGAGGATCGTTTTCGGAATTCCCTTGATCTTGTAAAGTTCAACAACGGATGAATTCCATTTCAACAGATCGCTCACATGGTACGGCCAGATCAAACCGTCTTTCTTGATGGCATCTGTCCAGTCCGTTTTTTTATCGTCGAGCGAAACGCTGAACACTTCGAATCCCTTATCGTGGTATTTCTTGTAATTCTTCACGACGTTCGGCAACTCCGCGCGACAAGGTCCGCACCACGAAGCCCAAAAATCGAGCAGCACAACATTTCCTTTCATCGAGGAAAGTCTCAGGATTTTTCCATTGACATCCGGCAGCGCAATTTCCGGTGGGGTTTGTCCCTTGCAAAATGGACGTTCGCGTTCCACAAATTCACTCAGCATTTTTACATTCGGTGCATCCTTGTATTTCACTTCGAGGCTTTTCACCACTTTATCATAATAGGCAAGATTGTCGAATGGTTCCAGCAGACGCAAGGCGGGAATGTTTGCAAACGAAGAGGAATCCTGATCGATAAAACTCCTGACAAATCCGGCACCTTGTGTTTCCACAACTTGCAATTGCGCCTGTGTGCTTTCATAAATTGCGGAAAAAACCTTGTCGAGCGAATCCACTTTCATGCTGTCATTTTTCGGCAACAGGCTTACGTCGACTTGAAAGGTGCGTTGCAGCGAATCCAATGTTTCCTTGTACGGTTGGCGTTTGCGCTCGAGACTCATGATGAAATTGTTCAGGTCGGCAAAACGCAAAGCCTCTTTCGAGCCTTCCGCTTTCCAACTGTAACCGAGATTTTTTGCATCACCGGAAAATTTGATGGTGTCGCCCGCCTCGAGAATCAATGTGGCAAACTGTGCGCCGGATTTTCCCACGTCGATGTTGTAGAATCCCTTGTAAATGATGTTCGGATGAAAATCGAATGATCCGTCTTCCGATGTGATGACGGAATCAATCACCTTGAATTCAGCTTTGCTCACATCGACCAAAAACAAGGTATCGTTTTTGCTATTGGAAAGTTTTCCCGAGATCATTGCATTGCCGCCTGATCTTTTTGCCTCATTGCATGAAAATAAGAAACAGGCAACCAATGACAGGAAGAAAAAATTTTGGATTTTGAATTTTGGATTTTGAATTTTCATCATGGTATTTTTTTCTGGCTTCGAATTCCTATGCGGTTTCCTCTAAAACCTTTTTCAATAATTCACTGGTCATTTTCGGATCGGCTTTCCCTTTTGAAAGTTTCATCACCTCTCCCATGAAAAGTCCGAGCAGGTTTGTTTTCCCGCTTTTATATTCCGTCACCTTCGCAGGATATTTTCCAACCGCTTCCCTGATCATTTCCATCAATGCATTCGAGTCGCTTTCCTGCACGAGATTGTTTTCTTCGGCAATTTGCAGCGGCGTTTTATTTTTTTCCTTTGCCAGGATTGGAAACAAACGTTGACTGGCCATGGCAAAACTTATTTTTCCAGAATCGATCAATGCAATCAATTCACCGAGCCGTTCGGCGGAAATCGGGAATTGCGAAATGTGAATTGCATTTTCATTGAGATACGATTTCACGGGACCCATTACCCAATTCGCTGCGGCTTTCGCATTCGAAGTATGTTTCAGGACATTCTCGAAAAACAGCGCGATCTCTTTCGCATCGGTGAGCACACCTGCATCATATAACGTAAGGCCGAGTTGTTTCGTGTATTTAGCAATCAGTTCGGCAGGCAGGGGAGGAAGTTCGGATTTCACTTTTGCGATTTCCTTTTCCGTAATCATCACCGGTTGCAAATCGGGTTCCGGGAAATACCTGTAATCGTTGGCCGCTTCCTTGCTGCGCAGTGAAAACGTTGTTCCCGTTGTTGCATCAAAACTCCGCGTATCCATGTCAACCGTTTCACCCGCTTCGATCAGATCAATCTGCCGGATGATTTCATGTTCAATCGCGCGTCTCACATTGCTGATTGAATTCATGTTTTTCACTTCAACTTTCCTTCCGAATTGTTTTGCCCCTTTCAACATTACGGAGACGTTTGCATCGCATCGCAACGAACCCTCTTCCATGTTTCCATCGCAGATGTCGAGGTAACGGACAAGTCGGCGGACCTCCGTCAAATATTTATAGGCTTCGTCGGCAGTTTTCAAATCCGGTTCACTTACCATTTCCAAAAGCGGAACTCCGGCGCGATTCAAATCGACCAATGTATCTGTCGGATCGACATCATGCATGCTTTTTCCGGCGTCCTCTTCCATGTGAATGCGGTGAATGCCGATGCGTTTTTCGCTGCCATCATTTTGCTTGATGAAAATGAATCCATCGGTACAGATGGGGGTTTTATCCTGTGTGATTTGATAACCTTTGGGAAGATCGGCGTAGAAATAATTTTTCCGTGCGTATTCATTGCGCTCGCGGATTTTGCAATGCGTTGCGAGCCCGAGACGGATTCCGAATTCAATGACTTTTTTATTTGTCATCGGCAATGTTCCAGGAAGTCCAAGTGAAACCGGACTCACCAATGTATTCGGCAAAGCGCCATATTCCGCCGCGTCACTTGAGTAGGCTTTGCTTTTCGTGAGCAATTGTGTGTGCACCTCGAGACCAATTACGGCTTCGTATTTATCGTATTTCGATTCGCTCATTTTTGATTGGAAGAAGAACTGGTTTGGAAGTGACGAAAATACGGAAAAATGATGTGCCAATTCGCCGGTTTGCGAATGTGCGCATTGAGTTTTATGAAGTTTTCACAATACAAAAACCCTCATCATTTTTTATCGGAATGTTTGTGATCACGATATTTTCCACAATGGCACGTTCTGGCCCATGTTTGCACCATTCGGCAAGTTGTTGCAATTGCGCTTCGGTCCCTTGCGCTTCGATATAGACTTTCCTGTCGGTTGTATTCCGTACAAATCCGTCAACGCCGATTTGCGCGGCGATTTTTTCAGTTGATGCGCGAAAAAAAACACCTTGCACTTTTCCGGAAACGAGAATGGAAATGCGTTTCATTTGTAGTGATTTTAAATTGAGGGAACGCAGAATTCAAAACTCAAAATCAGTTTCATTTGAATTCCAACGAACCGACTACTTCCTTGACAAGTTGATCGAGTGTCGGAAGGTAGGGACTGTTTTCAGGAATGGTGATTTGAAACATCAATCCGCTTTCCTTTCCGAATGCGTGTTTCACATAATACCTGCGGATGTACATGTTGCCCGTGATGTCTTTCGCCGTATAAACTTCTCCCAGTTGCACCACTTCCGATTCACTGCCGATTGCAATCTTCAACGGATTTTCCTCGCGGACTGGAATGATCGGATCGGTTGTGTCTTTTATGTATTCGATAAAATCGCGTTGTGCCGCATTGAAAAATTCTCCATCGGATGAAGCTTCGAATGGTGCAACGAGAACAGAATAATCTCCTGCGCGCATGTCCGTAAACCAAAAACGTGTTGTGGTCGAATCCTCATCCACACGGCAACCATTGTCCACGCAACAGGACCATGTGTTCAGTACATTCTGGAAATGCAATTGATTCAATTTGCAGACGAGGGAAAGTGTGAGATCGCTCGGTTCGAATTCTTCCTGTGTTGCACCGCGCTGATAGACAAAAAAATCATCGAAGAGAATGTGTTCAACTCCGTGTGAATATATTCCGTAAAAATTTCCGGGAGGATCAACGAAATCGATTTGTTTGATAAGCTGTTCGTTGATACAAAGTGAAAGTTTTTTAGAGCCATCCGAAGCGACAACCGAATTCACCCGCAACCAATTTGATTTTTTCTGATTGATGAATGTGTTTGAAGTGGGAGCAACAATGTCGGCCCACTTTCCCCCTTCATTTTTCCTGAAACCGAATTTTCCATTGGCGGTAATGTAAAAAACATAATAATTCAGATCGTCAAAAGCGCCCCAGCAAATTCCGCACGATGAATTTTCCGCACCGGTTTCAAATGTTGTTTTTATTTCCGCGCGGAAAGGCCGTGCCGCATCAATCTTGGCACCTTTTGCATCAATGAAGTCCGTATCGAGCTCAATGCTCACATCCAATTTGCCGTCTTTCACGCTGGCAGAACCCGTATCATTCTTGAAAACAATCCACTCGTTGGAATTGTCATCAAACGAATCGTAGGCGCTGAATTGCGCGTTCAAAAGGGTGCCGAGAAAAATGGAAATGGAGAGGAGAAAAATCTTCACGGGAGCAAAGATAACGCAAATCGATTTCTCAAAACATCGACAACTGTGCATCACCCGCACGGTGATTGAAAAGTGTGAAGTCAAATTCAAAATCCTTTTTGTCCCGGAAAAATTTATCACGCGAAATCTTGAAAAGTTTCCGGATGGATTCTGCAATCGCACCTTCCCCGCGCATGCGTGTTCCATAACGCGAATCATTCACTTGCCCGCCATGGATTTCCTGGATTTGATGCCACACTTTATCTGCGCGGTCAGGAAAATTCTTGTCCAGCCAATCGCGGAAAATTTCACCGATCGCACCATTCAACCGTACCATGGTATAACCCGCACTCGTAGCACCCGCACGTGACGCGGCTTCCAGCACATCGGGCACTTCATGCGAATTCAATCCGGGAATGATCGGAGCCACCATTACGCCAACCGGAATTCCGGCATCGCTCAATTCGCGGATTGTTTCCAGTCGTTGCACATACGTGGCAGTGCGTGGTTCGAGTTTCAAGCGCAACGATTCATCCAATCCGGTAATGGTGATCATGACATGTACCAGATTCAGTTTTGCCATTTCACTCAGGATGTCAATGTCGCGCCGGATGAGCGAATTTTTTGTGATCATTCCTGCAGGATGACGGAATTTCAAAAGCACCTGCAGCATTTTGCGCGTGATGCCGAATTTTTTTTCGAGCGGTTGGTAACAATCCGTATTTCCTGAAAACATGATTCCTTCCGGCTGCCAATTCTTATTCGACAATTGTTTCGCCAAAATTTCGGCTGCGTTTTCCTTCACGATTATTTTCCGTTCAAAATCCAGACCCGCGCTGTAACCCCAGTATTCATGGGTGTTGCGCGCATAACAATAAATGCAACCATGCTCGCAACCCTGATAGGGATTCATCGACAAGGTCATCAGGTCGGGACTTGTCACGCGATTGATGATCGTTTTCGGATGGGTGAAAATGATTTCCGTTTTTTCATTTTGCAAAAATGGTTCATCAATTCCCTCTACATGTTCCTGAACACTTTTCCGTTTAAGGAATTTGTTGTGTGGATTGATTTGCGATCCGCGCCCCTTGAAATAGTCGGGCGACTTTCTTTCTTCTTCCATGAATAAGGTTGTCAATAATCAGTCAAAAAACAAGATTCGATTCAAGCTAAAATCTCAAATGGGAAAATCCAAATTGCCTCAAGAAAATAATTGCACGGCAAGATACTATCGCGAAAGAGGGAAAGTCAAGAATTTTTTTGTGAAACGGGAAATCATTTTGCAACAATGTTGCCTTTGATCTTCATGACATAATAATATTCGCCGGTGGAACAATCTCCAGTGGTGAAAGCAACCGTAACGGTTTGGTCAAATGCACCGACTTTTTTTGCGTTGTACACAAATGATACGACAAAAAATTCTCCGGGAGCGATTTCCGTTTTTCTGTCGCAGAACGCATACGAACCATCCGCTGTGCTGACCGTTGAAATCATGATCGGCAAACCGGAAGTGTTTTTTATCTTGAAATCGCGTTTCAGTGTTTTTACGGTATCGTTCGAAATTGTTCCGCAGTCCCTTGCCGGTTTGTCTGCAAGCAGCAATTGGTCCTTGTGTATTCCGGCGCCCTTGATGTTTCCTGTCAGGTAAACGGAATTGCTGTAAAAAAAAGGAGGAAGCAATACCTGGAATTCCTTCATTATTTTTCCCGAGTCGGCAAGTGTGGTGTTGTATTTTATGGTAACGGAAAAAGTTTCTCCCGGTGCAATGCTTTCCTTGTCGAAAGTGATGCAATCGTTTTTGTTCTTGCCGCTCTCCAATGTAAATGTCCCGTCGTTTTTGAAATGGAAAGTGGTGGTCACAATCGCTCCGCGTTTCACCGTCTGGAAATTGAATGTGTCGGGATCGGTTGATGTGAGATGGGGAATGATGATGCAGGAAAATTCCTGTTTGGCAAAATCCTCAAAGCCATTTTCGGGATGATAGAAAAACAAGGGTGATCCGCCATAATAGAAATTCTTTTTTCCCGATGTGCTTGCCATGAGCGTAATCGCGATGTTTTTTCCGGCGGGAATGACAATGGGAAGTTTGGTCAGCAACTGCATCGCCGGATCAGGAATGGAAACCGAATCGATGGTGATTTTTTTATTTCCATTGTTCCAGATTGTCGAAGCGAAATGTGCGGTTTCACCTTCTTTCAGTTTTGCTGGATAATCTTTCATGTCGCGCTTGAATTCCAAAGGCTCCTTGTAATTGTCCAGAATGGTAATGATCTGCGGACCGGTTTTTGAATTGGAAAGGATCTGTATTCGCTGGTAAGGTGAAAATACACTGTAGGTAATTGCAATTTCGCCGTACGTCCCCGGTTTCAAGATGGCGGGGAATTTCACATTGTCGGCCACTTTCAACCAGGAAGTGTCGTTGGTAAATGATTGTTTCGCACCCGTAAAGAAGAGATCGCTCTTGCCCGAATTCAAACATCCTATTCGGATTTCCCTGTAACGCGTGTAATTTTTTGTTTCGGGAGAACCTGTAAAACGGAAGGGAACGGTATCGACAAGAATATTGAGGTGTTCGATTTCCAAAACCTGTGCATGGGAAAAAAGCGGCAACAAAAGAAGCAACAGTGGCAGTATATTTCTTTTCATCCGGTTTTCGATTGGGGTTTTATAAAGATACAAAAATCGAGATTGAGGATTGAAAAAACGGAAAGGGGAGAGCGGCGGGAAAAAAAGTGGCAGTGGCAGGAGGAAAAAGCTGCAGCAGCGAAAATATTTTTGTCCGAAAAAAATCTTGCGATTGAAAATGAGATTACAACCGGCTTCCGACAGGCACTTCAATTTGCAGAATCATTTCCTTCATCAACTGAGTCATTTTCTTCTCGGCAATTTCAGCTTCCTTCTGCACATCCGCATGCGTGACGTGAACGATTTTTCCGGGAACGCCAAGATCAGTAATCACCGACATGGCGAAGCAGGGGAGATCCATGTGCCGTGCCGCAATCACTTCGGGAATGGTACTCATGCCAACCGTATCGCCTCCAATGATGCGCACCATTTTATATTCTGCGGGCGTTTCGAAATTCGGGCCACTCATGCCGACATAAATTCCCTCGTGCACTTTTATTTTCAACTCAGCGGCAATTTTTTTCGCCAATGCAATCAGTGTGCGGTCATAGGGTTCGCTCATGTCGGGAAAACGTGGACCGAACCGTTTGTCATTCGCACCGATCAAAGGATTGCCGGGGAATAAATTGATGTGGTCATTCTGAATCATCAAATCGCCGATTTCAAAATCGGGATTTACACCACCGCTTGCATTCGAAACAAAAAGTTTTTCCACTCCGATGAATTTCATCACGCGCACAGGAAAAGCGACTTGCTGCATCGAATAGCCTTCGTAAAAATGGAATCGCCCTTGCATGGCCACCACTTTTTTTCCGGAAAGTTTTCCGAAGATCAATTTTCCCGAATGCCCTTCCACTGTTGAAACGGGAAAATTCGGAATCGTTTCATAAGGCAAAACGAATTCCACATCAATCTCCTTTACGAGTCCACCAAGCCCGGTACCGAGAATGATTCCGAAAACAGGTGAAAAATCGTTTGTCTTTTCCTTAATGAACTTTGCGGTGGACTGGATTTGCTCGTACATAATCATTTATTTGTTGATTGAAATCGACAGCGTCCTGATCATGGAACGCCACTTCGATTGGGACGTAATAAACGGGGAGATCACCGAGATATTCTGCGAGACCGGGTTTTTGCAAACGCATTGCATCTTTTTCGGTGGTGATCACAATCTTGTTTTCACCTTTTACCTGCTTGAAGATTTCCTGCAATTTCAAAAGGTCGTTCGGGGAAAATTCATGGTGGTCGCGGAAACGGAAAGGGACAAGCTCTTTCACTTTATCCTTCAAATAATATTCAAGCGAATGCGAATTGGCGATTCCGGTGAGCAACACAACTGAAAAATTCTTTCCAAGACAATCCTCTTTTTTTATCAGTGTCAATTCCGGCTTGTTTCCGAACGGAAGAAAATCGCCATAAACAATCGTCGAAAAATAAATTTTCTGGTACGGCTGCGGTTTTATTTCTTTCATGATCCGTTTCCTTTCCAGTGGAGAAAAGAATTGCGGCGTCTTGCTCACGACAATAATGTCGGCACGTTTCATTCCCGATTTCGGTTCACGCAAATATCCTGTCGGCAATAAATTGTCCTGATAAAAAAGTCTTCCGTAATCCGTCAGCATGATTTGCAAACCGGGTTTTATCCTCCGATGCTGAAAAACATCATCCAGGATAATCACATCGAGAGAAGGGAATTTCTCCATCAGCTTTCGCACGCCATGTACACGCTGTCCGTCCACTGCAACCGGAATTTCGGGAGCAAAACGGTTGCGGAATTGTTTCGGTTCATCACCGATTTCGGCAGTCGTTGCAGTTGCAGTTGCCAAATGGAAACCGATTGTTTTTCTTCCGTAGCCCCGACTCAATGTTCCCAATTTATATTTCGGATGCAAAAGTTTTACGAGATATTCCACGTGCGGGGTTTTTCCGGTTCCACCCACTGTCAGGTTTCCGACACCGATCAATGAAACATCTTTTATCTCGGTCGATGGAATGAATCCCATGTCAAAAAGTTTGTTGCGGATCATTACGCCCAAACCGTACAGGAGAGAAATCGGCCAAGCCAAAAGACGGAGCAAATTCATGTGCGGCGAAAATACACAAATCAGTGACAAGTGACAGACGGCAAGTGACAAGAAAAAACCTGTGCATCCAATCAGCTAAAATCTGTGTGCATCTGTGGCTGAAAATAATTGAGCGCATCGATTGTGAATTGAAGTTCCGTTCGTTCCCGCTTTCGCTATTACAAATAAAGCCCATCAGGGCTATGAATTCATACCGAAATTTCGGGACGCTTGTCACTTCAAATTCCCTAATTTCGAATCCCGATAATTTCAATTGATAAATTCAAATTAACAAATTGTAAACTAGACATGATTCTCTCCGAAATAATTTCCCAATTGGAAACTTTGGCTCCCCCATCCTTCCAGGAGAGTTACGACAATTCAGGATTGATCACCGGCAATCGGCAAATGGAAATCAAGGGAATACTTGTTGCGCTTGATTGCATTGAAGCCATTGTTGACGAAGCCATTTCAACGAATTGCAATCTCATTGTCGCACACCATCCGATTGTTTTTTCCGGACTGAAAAAGATCAATGGGAAAAATTATGTCGAGCGGGTCATCATCAAGGCGATAAAAAATGACATTGCTATTTATGCCATTCACACCAACCTTGACAATGTAACTGCCGGTGTGAATTCAAGAATCTGCGAAAAGATCGGATTGAAAAACTGCAAGATACTTTCGCCGAAAAAAGAATTGCTGAAAAAATTAGTCACTTTTTGTCCCGCCGATTCTGCCGAAAAAGTGCGACAAGCATTGTGGAATGCCGGAGCCGGACAAATCGGGAATTATGATGAAGTGAGTTTCAACCTTTCAGGAACGGGAACTTATCGCGGAAATGAAAATTCAAATCCGGTCGTTGGCGAAAAGGGAAAATTGATGCGTGAACCCGAAGAGCGGATTGAAATGATTTATGCTGCACATCTCGAGTCAAAAATACTTTCCGCCCTGCGTGCATCACATCCGTACGAGGAAATTGCGTACGATTTGTTTCCAATGGAAAATGAATGGCAAATGGTCGGGTCGGGAATGGTTGGCGATTTGGAAAAACCGATTCCGGTTTTGGAATTTCTCAGTCAATTGAAAGCGAAAATGCAAACAGCAGTTATCCGTTACACACCGATTGAGGGGAAAATGGTTTCCAGGGTGGCGGTTTGTGGCGGAGCCGGAAGTTTTTTGCTGAAGGATGCGATTTCCACCGGTGCCGACGTTTTTGTTTCCGCGGACTTCAAATACCACCAATTCTTCGATGGGGAGGGGAAAATAGTCATAGCCGACATTGGACACTTTGAAAGTGAGCAGTTTACGATTGATTTGCTAAGTGATTTCCTAAAGCAAAAATTTCCTACCTTTGCCATCCGCCAAACAGGCCTAATTACCAATCCGATAACCTATCTCACATGACAACCACGAAAGCGAAAAAAGCCGACGAGAAATCAGACATTCCGGTTGAAGAAAAACTCCGTGCCCTATACGAATTGCAACAGATCGATTCCCAAATCGACCGTATCCGTATTGTTCGCGGTGAACTTCCATTGGAGGTCCGTGACCTTGAAGATGAAGTAGCTGGCCTTGATACCCGTGCCAATAACCTGAATGAGGAAATCAAAACGCTGGAAGATGCCATCTCGGAAAAAAAGAACGTGATGAAAGAAGCAGGACTTTCGATTAAAAAATACGAAGCCCAGCAAGGTAAAGTGCGTAACAACCGCGAGTTTGATTCCCTGAGCAAGGAAATCGAATTCCAGAATCTTGAAATCCAGCTTTCAGAAAAGAGAATCAAGGAATTCAAGGCGCAGATTGCAGCCAAGAAAGAAATGATCGAAGGTTCACAAGAGGCGTTGGACGAAAGAAAAAATGATCTCAAATTGAAACGTGCGGAATTGGAAGACATTGTTTCCGAAACCAAAAAGGAGGAAGAGGAATTGTTGTCGCGTTCCAAAGTTGCCGAAACAAAAATCGAGGCACGTTTGCTCAATGCATACAAACGCGTTCGCCAGAATGTGCGCAATGGACTTGCACTCGTGCCTGTTGAGCGTGATGCGTGCGGAGGATGTTTCATTAAGATTCCGCCTCAGCGCCAATTGGATATTCGCATGCACAAGAAAATCATCGTGTGCGAACATTGTGGAAGAATTCTTGTTGATGTGGATTTCCTGGTTGGAAACGGCAAGCCTGCCGAAGTTCCCGTTGACGCAAAAGCTGACAAAAAAGCGAAGGCAAAAGCCGCTAAATAATTCAACGATTCAAGTCCATAAAAGTGAAGCCGTACAAATTTTGTACGGCTTCACTTTTTATATGGGAATCAATTATGAATCTTTTGTTTTTCTCAAATCAATAACGGAATCCAACCGTTACCACTGCATTCACGATATGCGAAACATTCTTTACCGGATTCACCAAGCTCTGATCGTAGAAATAATAATTGCTTTTTTCCATTGTCGTTACCAATCCGAAATCAATGAAAAATTTGTCGCCCGGATCCCGATAACCGACCCCACCGGTGATATATAATTTTGCAGCTGTATTGTCCACACCGGCGCTATACGGACTTCCGTACCAAGCAAATCCTGCGCGAAGAGCCCAGGGCAAAAGACGGATTTCTCCACCGAGACGAATGTTTTGTGCCAAGGTGTATTTGTTTTTTATTGCAGCATTGGCATCGAGGAAAGAATAATTTGCGGCCTTGATATGCGCTTCGGAATAATCAACCATTTCATAATCCATGCTTACCAATCCCATTTTACCAATGATGACAGCGGCGCTTCCGATCATGCGCATGGGTGTTCGGATGGAATAATTGAAATTTCCCAATGGGGAAGGGCAGGTATAACTTGAATCGGTGAGGACGGAAGACATGGATGAAGAATAGGAATCGGACAATTTGAGAACGGTAGGGGAATTGAATGCGAATCCCAATCGGATCAAATCAATGGGTCGGTAAATGACTCCGAATTTGAAATTGAAACCGCGCCCTACGGTTGACAATGATTGATCGAATTCAAGATAATTGAAATGGGATGTCGAATCGTTCACTTCCCTTTCTGTGTATTTGGCTGTCTCATCATACTTCACTTGGGAAACTGCAATGCTTGCACCGATGTATAATCTGTTGGAATAATTCCCACCGATTCCGAAAGCCCATTCGCCCATTCCTCCCCTGTCAATCAATGTTTTTTCCTGATACAGATGATCTCCGGCAGGAATTGTGGAAACATAATGTGTGCTGTCGCCGGGAACATTATTCAACAGATAAGCATTCCACGCCAACCCCTCATTGAATGCGTCCAATTCGGAAGGGCCATTTCCACCAGCGGTTTTTGCCCAGCTGTCCATCATTGACCCCACTCCAACTCCCTTCATGTCATAATTGGCTTGAAAGGAACTGTAACGGTTGTAAGTAATTCCCATTGCCAGATTTTGCCATCCGGTTTCAGAAGTGTTCGATGTTTTTCCTGCAAACACAAAACCGAAATTATCAAGACGGAAATTGAATCTTGGATCGCGTGTGCTCGTTCCGTTGTAGTTGGAAGTGATGTTCTGTTCGAAAAATGAAGGTGAAAAGGCAAGTTCATTTTTATGATAAAGCCCCAACCCCGCAGGATTCGTACTCAATACGGACATGTCCGCACCGAGTGCACCAAAAGCTCCCGCCATGGAAGAATAGCGCGCAGTTCCGCCGAATCCAATTTTGGAGTAACGCAATGCATCTGTTTCATTTTGGGAAAAAACTGCACTGCAACTTACCAACGCGGTTATTCCGGTCAGAAAAATTCGTCGCATAAAAATCCGTTTTAAAAAAATCAGCGCGGTCTGGAAACTGAACCGCCACCAGCATGTGAACCACCACCACCTGAGCCTCCACCATAACCACCACCACCGCGTGTTGCACTGCCTGATGAAGGTGAGGAATAAGATGGAGTGGAGCGTTCCGTATGAACGGAAGTGCTCGGACGAGAGGCTGTCTGACTTCCCGAATAAGTTCCTGCATCAGGACGGTTGTATGTTGTAGCGGGATGAGAATAATTCGGATTGGCAGGAACGTTATTTCTGTTTATTGTATTGTTCGAACTTGCCGACGTCGGTTGTTGATTTGGATTGTGCTCTACACCGGAAGTCGGATTATAGTTCGGGCTTTCATGATAACCGGTATTCGAATTATCATGGGTTGAAGCTGTTGCTGTCGGTTGAGCGGGAGGAACCCCCACAACATGATTGATTTGCTGAGGTGTTGGATTTTGAATGTGATTTTCAACAGCAACTGCGTGTTCGAAACGTTCACCGAAAGTGGATCCGCCTGAACCGACTACACGACCATCGCTTGAACTTGGAGTGTTTCTTGGTCCATAGTAATGATTGCTGTTGCCATCGAAACTGTTGTAGTAATAGTTGTTGTATCCACCACTTCCATAAGGGTTGTATCCGCCATAAGGATTATATCCCATTCCATAGCCCATACCGTATCCCATTCCATAACCCATGCCGTATCCCATTCCCATGCCGTAACCCATTCCCATTCCATAGCCCATGCCGTATGGATTCCATGGATCAACATACATTCCCCAGGGACTTCCCCATCCGCAACCTATTCCTGTTCCCCAGCCCCATCCATTATTGTACATCCAATAGGAATATGGATTGTAATTGTAAGCATTGTAAGAAGGCCCCCAGAAATTATAACCATTGTAAACGCTGGTTCCGTAGTAATAAGGATTCTGATTGTAGAAATAGGAATTGGTGTAATAATTGTCATAATATCCGGCACCATTTATTGGTGTGTCGAATCGACGGAGACGGGACGCGTATTCGTAATCGTAATAATCATCATAATTGAATGATTGATCATAATAATCCGATCCCGGTTTTGAACGGGCGTCAGCGG
>CAYMZV010000016.1:0-28778 GCA_964394965.1 uncultured Chryseobacterium sp. | reverse complement strand
ACAGCTGAAACGGTAAGAGGTGTAGGTTGTGTTATAACATAACTTGCAAAAGTGATGCAGCCAACCGCATCCGTTACCTGGCAAAACCAAAGGCCGGCACAAAGGCCGGTGACCGACTGTGTTCCATCACCCACTGGATTTCCCGGCGACCAATCGTACGTGAACGGCGAAACGCCTCCTGTCACTGTAGCGGTCGCTGTTCCATCGCATGTTCCATTGCAGGAAGTGTTCGTTGAAGTGGCTTGCACCGTTGGTCCCGAAAGATTGCTCACGGCGATTGGCAAGACAAGCGAACAATTGGTTGCATCGGTAATTGTCACCGTATAAATTCCAGGACAGAGATTCGATATGGTCTGTGTTGTTTGTCCCCCAGGCGCCCACGAATACGTATAAGGACCAGTTCCTCCAGATGGATTTGCAGTAATGGCGCCATCGCATTGCGCGCAGTTCGCAGCAGTAACCACATCGTTTGCGGTAATCAATGTCGGTTCAACAATGGTGATGGTCTGTGTTGTTGTACAATTATTCGCATCTGAAATTGTACACGTGTATGATCCAGCACAAAGTCCATTCACCGTTTGCGTTGTCTGCCCGCCCGGTGCCCACGAATAGGAATACGCACCTGTTCCTCCCGATGGAGTTACCGTTGCAGTTCCGTCACATACGCCATTGCAACTTGCATTTGTACTTGTTGAAGTGGCGGTAAGTTGTGGCGGATTGACAAATGTTACTGTTGCCGTATTGAAACATCCATTTGCATCGGTTGCAGTGACAGTATAGGATCCTGCACACAATCCGGAAACCGTTTGCGTGAATTGTCCGATCGGAGTCCAACTGAAAGTGTATGGATTTGTTCCTCCCGCAGCATTGGCACTTGCAATTCCATCACAGGCCCCAAAACAACTGAGCGAGTTGGTTGAACTTGTCACAACAATATTTACAACAGGGCTTACCGTACACGTTGCCGTTGTTGTACAGCCAGCTGCGTCAGTCACAGTTACCGTATAATTTCCAATGCAAAGATTGGTTGCCGTTGGATTTGTTCCACCAACGGGAGTCCAGAAATAAGCATACGGAGCCGTTCCACCACTCGCCGATACGGTTGCCGTTCCATTGCACAAACCACAAGCGGAAGTCGTCGCCGTAACAACAGCAAGCAATGGAGGAGGTTGCGTAATCAAAACCTGTTGATTGACAGAACAACCATTTGCATCGGTAACTGTACAGGTATATGTCCCTGGACAAAGTCCACTTACGTTACTCGTGGTTTGTCCGCCCGGTGCCCACAGGAAAGTATAAGGGCCAGTTCCTCCCGATGGGTTTGAATTTGCGGAGCCATTGCATCCTCCGTTGCAGGAAACATTGTTCGATGTAATTCCTGCAAGAAGTGCGGGAGGTTGGGTTACGACTATGGTTGCGGTTCCATTGCAATTATTTGCATCGGTCACTGTAACGGTATAGCTGCCGGCACACAATGCATTGATGGAAGAAGTTGTTTGTCCGCCCGGAGCCCACAAATAAGTATACGGTGCTGTTCCCCCTGATGGAGTGATTGATGCACTTCCGTTGCAGCTTCCATTGCAAGTCGTATTTGTAACTCCCGGAACAAGTGTCAATGCACTCGGTTGATTGAGAACAACTGTTGCAGTGTTAACGCATCCATGTGCATCTGTAACTTGAACCGTATAAGTTCCTGCGCAAAGATTACTGATTGATGCTGTTGTTTGTCCACCCGGCGACCAGAGATAAGTATAGGTAGGTGTTCCTCCCGAGACAGAGGCGGCGGCGGTTCCATTGCAAGAGCTGTTGCAACTGATTTGTGTTGCGTTGATGGTAACAACAAGCGGGTTCGGTTGTATGATGGTAACATTTTGTACTTGAGTACAACCATTGGCGTCGGTAACTGTAAGCGTATATATTCCGGGACACAATCCAGAAATCGAATTCGTTGTCATGTTGCCCGGCATCCAATTGTAAGTGTAAGGTGCTGTTCCACCGCTGGGACTTGAACTTGCCGTTCCGTCACATGCACCATTACAGGTGACGTTTGTGGTGGTTACCCCGTCGAGCAATTGTGTCGGTTGCGTAATGGTAATGGTTGACGTTCCCGTACAATTGTTTGCGTCCGTCACTGTCAATGTATAGGAACCGGGACAAAGATTGGAAAGCGATTGCGTGGTAATATTTCCCGGCATCCAATTGTAAGTATAGGGCGCCGTTCCTCCTGCGGGTGCAGAAGTGGCTGTACCGTTACACGCACCGAAACACGTCACATTTGTTCCCGAGCCGTTGGCAAATAATTGTGTGGGTTGCGTAATGGTAACCTGACCGCTTCCTGTACATCCATTTGCATCGGTCACATTTACAGTGTAGGTCCCCGGGCAAAGTGAAGAGGCTGTTGGTCCATTTCCCCCGCTCGGAGTCCAAGCATAAGTATAGGCGGGTGTTCCACCCGAAGCATTCGCCGCCGCTGTTCCATTGCACGAATTGAAACAGGTGATGTTCACGCCAGTCGGCGCAACCACAAGTGCGGGTGGTTGCGTAATTGTCACTTGTTGTGTTGCAGTACAACCATTCGCATCGGTCACATTGAGCGTATACGTACCCGCACACAATCCGGAAAGGTTCGGTGTGATTTGCAATCCCGGCAACCAGGAATAAGTATAAGGCGCAGTTCCTCCCGTTACCGTACTCGTTGCAGTGCCATTGCATGAACCGTTACAACTTGCATTGGTGTGTTGGATCGTGACATTCAATACGGGAGGTTGGGTAATTACGGCAGTATAAGTTGCAACACAATTATGGGCATCCGTAATGGTGCAGGTATAGGATCCCGGACAAAGACTGGTGAGTGATTGTGTGGTAATATTTCCCGGCAGCCAATTGTAGGTATAAGGGCCGGTTCCGCCAACAGGGTTCACAGTTGCGGTTCCGTTGCAAAATCCATTGCAGGTGACATTTGTCAATGAACCATTCGGAGCGAGAATGGCGGGTTGGGTAATGATGGAATTCTGTGTGACGGTACAATTGTTCGCATCGGTAACGGTGAGCGTATACAATCCCGCACACTGATTTGTAATTGTTGTTGTCGTTTGGTTTCCCGGCGACCACAAATAAGTATAGGGCGATGTTCCCCCCGCAACTGTTGCAGTGCTGGATCCATTGCAGTCGCCATGGCAAAGCGGCGATGTTGTGGAAAAGAAAATGACGAGCGGCGGCGGATCGGTAATGATTGCAAATGCCGGAACCTGATCCCCATTTATCAAATCCGTAACGACAACAAGATAAGTTCCTGCACAAAGACCTGTCGCCGTTTGTGTGGTTTGGGAATTACTCCACAAATATGAAAATGATCCTGAACCACCCGTTACAATTGCGGTTGCCGTTGCATTGCATTGGCCGTTACACAAATTCGGAATGACAACCGTTGTTACCGTATGGCTTTGCACCGATGGGTTGGAAGATCTTTCGGTCGAAGAGGAGTTCCCATCTGCCGTAAGAATCTGCACACCGCTTGGATTCTGCTGACCGATCAATTTCAATGCAGCCGATTTTGCATTTCTGGAAAAATCCAGATGTGCATTATTCCGGATTTCAATTGTGTTGTTGACGTAAAGAAAATCGTCGATCAGATAATTGTTCGATGAGGAATTTGGGATTGGCGAAGTGAAAATCACTTTTCCTGGAAAAATATGTCCAGCAGTTCTTATTTCTGCAATTGAATTGTCTCGCAAATCGGAAATCGGATCGGTGAATTTCCATGTGCCGTTGAATTGATCGTTCAATGGCAAATAAAATTCCAATGAACCGTTCACATTTATTTCTCCATTACCGATGAGAACAATCCGATTGTTGATGGATGGAATATCCTGAATGCCATTGCCATAAATAATCCCGCCGCAATTTGCAATTCCATTGACCAAGATTGAATCCGGACTGTTTTTCTGCGAATCGAATCCGAGAAAAACTTTATCTGTCAATGAAGGTGCGCCTATTCCTCCATTTCCATTTGCTGAGGAAGCCCAATGGCTGGCATCATTCCATCCGCCCGATCCGCCAACCCAATAATGATCGCCGGCGAACAGTGATGTTGCCCAAAAAAGCAATAAGATGAAAGCAGGTAAGCGCTGTTTCAAAATGATGTTTCGTTAATTCGGTGTTTCGCCAGTAAAGGTCAACGATCTCGGTTTGCCGTCGATAATCGTTGCGCCTTGAAAATCAACAAGGTTCTCAACAGTTTACGGATTCGGAGTTTGAATCGTTACCTTTACTCGTCGAAAAATAATAAATTTCATTGTGGTATCCAAGCAAGAAGAGACAACTCCCGCAAGCGATATTCCCATTCTTTTGAAGATCGGCGAATATTTTATTCCCAAACAACAGATCCGTTCCATCACCCGTTTTGGAAAGGGAACCAAAATCATGCTCGTATCGGGCGATGAGATTTTGTTGAATGCCAATTATGACAAGGTTTGTGAGGTGGCGAAATAAAAAAGGGGACGGGGGACGAAGGGACGGGGGAAAATAATTTTACAAATCCTTTTCAGGAGAAGACAAAAAATATCAGCAGGAATTCTATTGCAAATCCGCTGATGTACCCGGCGAGAATTTGTGCGGGTGAATGTGATTTCAGATATAATCGTGCCGTTCCAAGAATTCCAGACAATAGGAAACAACCCGCAAGCAAAAATGGATTCCCGATTTCCTGCACATACATGATTGCAGAAATTGCACCGCACAAACCACCGGCACCGATCATGTGCAGGCTTATTTTCCACCGCAAATTAATCACCAATGAAAATAAAATCCCCACAATCGAACCGAGAAGATAAAGTTGGATAAAGGGTGGAACCGCCCGCGAACGAAGTGGATAATACGCCCCGATATAAATAATCGCCGTCATCAAAAGCGGCCAGTTCCGCTCCTGCTGGTTTTCCATTTTCATGGTGCTGATTTGTCCCGCACGTTTCATGGCAAATCCGGAAATGACGGGAAGCAGGAATGTGCTGGTGAAAATCAATCCGAGAATCCGGTAATAAATCGATTTCTCGTCGGGAAGGAATTCGGAAGGGAGCAGGAAAAAATAAATGATCGCGCCGTAAGTCACCATCAGCAGCGGATGCAATAGGAAAGAAAAAAATGTGGAAATGTTTTTCAAGATCAGAGTTCCTTGCGCAAGCGTGCAACGGGAATGTCCAACTGTTCACGGTATTTTGCCACCGTCCTTCTCGCAATGTTGTATCCTTTTTCTTTCAGGATTTTTGCGAGACGGTCATCGGTAACCGGTTTTTTCTTGTCTTCGCCGGCAATCACATCGGAAAGGATTTTTTTCACTTCCCTTGTTGAAACCTCTTCACCGCTGTCGGTGGAAAGCGATTCGGAGAAAAAACTTTTCAGCAAAAATGTTCCCATCTGTGTCTGGACATATTTGCTGTTTGCCACACGCGACACGGTTGAAATATCCAATCCCACACGATCCGCAATATCCTTGAGGATCATCGGTTTCAATTTCGTTTCATCGCCTTCGAGAAAATATTCATACTGGTATTCGAGAATCGCTTCCATCGTCAACAGCAAAGTCTGCTGACGTTGGCGAAGCGCATCCATGAACCATTTCGCGGAATCGATTTTCTGTTTGATGAATGTCACCGCTTCCTTGCTGCTTTTGTCTTTGCTGCGCGCATATTCCTGCAACATGTTCGAATACATTCCACTCACGCGCAAGTCGGGCATATTGCGGTCGTTCAATGTCAAATCCAATTTCCCCTCGTTGTTGCTCACCACAAAATCCGGAATCACATCCTGCACATTCCGTGAAGAATCACTCGCTGAACTTCCCGGCCGCGGATTGAGATGAGTGATTTCCTTGATCACCAACTTGAGCGAATCATCATCGATTCCCAGGCGCCGTGAAATCTTATCGTAATGCTTTTTGGAAAATTCCTCCATGTGTTCCTGCACAATACGCATCGCCATCACGATCTGTGCCGTCTTCGGAACCTTGCGTTGCAATTGCAACAACAGGCATTCCTGCAAATCGCGCGCACCCACTCCCGGAGGATCGAATGTCTGTATCAGCTCCAGCATTTCCTTCAACTCTTCCTCGTTCGTGGAAATATTTTGCGAGAACATGATGTCGTCAACTATCGCAGCCAATTCACGGCGCATGTAACCGTCCTCATCCATGTTGCCGATCAGATAGGCGCCAACATTATAATGATGATCATCGATCGGTTGCAATCCCAATTGTGAAAGCAGCAAGTCATGGAATCCCGGACCTTGTGCAAGCGGCATTTCCCTGCGTTCGTCATCCGCACTGCTGTTGTTGACATGTTCCTTGTAAGAATAGCCCTCATCCTCATTCATGTAATCACCCAATGCGAAATCATCGTCTTTCGTTTCCGCATTTTCAGTCCCGTCTTCAAAAAGTCCCGCATCATCCTCATCGATTTCATCTTTCTGATCCTCTTCATTGTTCTCTTCACCTTCTTCGAGCGCAGGATTTATTTCCAACTCTTCCTTGATGCGCTGTTCCAATGCAACAGTCGGCAGCTGCAACAATTTCATCAGCTGAATCTGTTGCGGAGAAAGTTTCTGAAGTAACTTTTGATGTAGTCCCTGACGGAGCATAGGAATCAATTGACAGCACCAAAATACGCTATTAAATTAAAAAATGGAATGATTTTTGATAAGGAATGCTAAAACCGCTGTTCTCCGGATTGGAAGACAGCGGTTTCTGTTTGGCAAAAGCCCGAATCAAAAAAATAAAATCAAACCGCAGGATTCGCCGGCGGTGGATTGAGTTTCGCCAAATATTCGGTGGTGTATTGCTTGCCGGAATTATACAACTGCTGTTCCTGTGCATCGGTAAGCGCAAAGTTCGTCGCGGAAATTCCGAAATCGTCAATGATCACCGTGCGTTGTTTTTCAGTCGGGTCTTCATCAAAATCAATTACCTGTGCACTCATCATCGTATCGAAAAGGTCTTTCACATACTGAAAAAGTTGATCGTACTGCAAAGTGCTCACCGGTGATGATCCTGTCAAATTGGTGAGGTAAAATCCCAACGTCTGCATATTCGGTTCGTCTCCCGAATCAAATGTTGTAATCGGATAATTGTAAATGGTACCGCCATCGACATAAATATGATTGTCGGGATTGTTGTTTGTAAATGTCCACGCTTCGAAAAACAACGGGATGGACATGGAAGCACGAACCGCTTCGGCAACAACCACATTCGGCGTTGTTGCAACGGAAAATTCTTTCAGCCCTTGCGTATTCAAGTCGGTGGAGAAAACATGCAGATCCAAAAATCCCGCTTTCTGGAAATCCAGAAACGTTGCAGTTGCTGGAAGCCCCTTATCGGTGATGCATTTCTGCATCCAAGTGAGGAATGTTTCACCTTCATACAATCCGTATTTCGTAGCGATCCTCAACGGATTGAATTTGTCTTCGAATGATTTGAAGTTGGTGGTCTTGACAATCTGCAGGATTTGCGCTGCATTGTATTTCAGACTCACCAATGCAGCCGTGATCGCACCTGCAGAGGTGCCTGCCACGCGTTGTACCTGTTGAAGGATTTGATTGTCCTCCAATACTTCGATGGCGCCTGCATAAGCGATGCCTAACACGCCACCGCCTTTAAAGACGAGATTCTTGAAATTTGTTGCCATAATTTGTTTTGTTGGTAAGCGAATATATATGTTTTTTCAATTTTCCGATACGGATGGAAATAATTAAATCATTATTTGTTTCCCGGGGATTGTTTTATAGACGTTAAGGAAAAATTACAATGGAGAAAATGCTCCATTAGAAAAACCTAATGCCTTCTTTGTGTCTTGGTGCTTTTGTGGCAATGGTTTCCATCCGCTGCATTGACACGAAATCACGAAGGCGAAAAAGAAAAGCGTGACATGAAATAATCCACATCACGCTTTTTGATTCGTTTCAATAAATCGATTTTTATCTGTTGATCATCACCCTGCTGTTGTACTGTCTGTTGCCTGTGGTTACCATCACACAATACATTCCATTGGAGAGATCGGAAAGTTCGATCCTGTTTGTGGTGTTTTGGAAATTGAGCGTTGAATGATAAACTTCCTGTCCCAACATATCTACAATTGAAAGTTGTGCATCGTGACTTGCATTTTGAATTCCATTGATCTGCAAATCGAATGAACCGTTGTTCGGATTGGGCAAAACGGACAGGGTGACACCTGAATTATTTTCTTCCGCAACGGATTCCCCATTCGAAAGCAGTTTTGCCATAAACAAATCATTGCCGCCGACGTTCGTTAAAACGGTGCTGCCGAATGAAACGGTCGGACTTGAAAAGTAACCACCCACATAAGTTTCTCCCGTTGCGTCGAGCGCTATGGTATACGGTCTGTCACTCGAAGTTCCTCCAACGCTTTTCGCCCACAGCGGATTTCCTGAAGCATCGTACTCCGCCACATACGTATTGTCGGTGCCGGAATTCGTCAACGTAGTGCTACCGATTGTGAGGCTCGGACTTGCAAAATATCCCGTGATGAAAGAATTCCCGTTGACTCCCACAGCAATGCCCTGACCGATATCATTGGCGTTTCCTCCAGCGGATTTTGCCCAAGCCACATTGCCGGAAGCATCATACTTTACCAGAAAAATATCGTCGTACGCGTTAAGTGTCAAAGCGGTGCTGCCAAACGTAAGACTGAGACTGTTGAATGTTCCCACAACATATAAATTTCCGCTGCCGTCTTTTGCCACACCGTATCCAACATCATTGTTTGAACCGATTGCACTTTTTGCCCACAACACATTTCCTGAAGCATCATACTTCGTTAAAAAATAATCGCTGCCACCTCCATTGTTGAATGTGGTGCTGCCGAATGTAATGCTGGAACTTGAAAAGCCTCCCGTTACATAAGTGTTTCCATTTGCATCGGCAACTATACCCATGCCTTCCTCATTCGAACTTCCCCCTGCGTTTTTAGCCCACAACACATTTCCGGATGGATCGTATGCAGTCTCATAAAAATCATTTCCACCTCCATTGACCAATGTGGTACTGCCGAATGCAATGTTCGGACTTGCAAAATAGCCCGTGATGTATGAATTCCCATTGCCATCCACACAAATGCCTTGACCGATATCATTGGCATTTCCTCCAGCGGATTTTGCCCAAAGCACATTTCCTGAAGCGTCGTATTTCACCACAAAAATATCATCGTAACCGTGAAGCGCCAATGTGTTGCTGCCGAAAGTAAGAGTTGCGCTATTGGAAGTACCCACGACATACAAGTTTCCACTCGCATCTCCGGTAACACCATATCCGACATCATTGTTCGAACCCGTAGCACTTTTTGCCCACAACACATTTCCGGAAGCATCGTACTTCGTCAAAAAATAATCGCTGCCACCACCATTGTTGAATGTGGTGCTGCCGAATGTAATGCTGGAACTTGAAAAAGTTCCCGTTGCATAGGAATTTCCAGACGCATCGACCCATGCGCCAATGACCTCTTCGTTTGAACTTCCACCCGATGTTTTGGCCCATGACCAAGTTGGGGCTTGCGCATTTACATGCATGGTCACAAGGGCAACTGTTACTGTCAAAAAAGTAAATGTTCTTTTCATGGTTTTGTGTTTAATGGGTAAAACAATTCCCAAGTGGATTGTTTCAATCAATGTTTTGAAATTAATATTCTGTGATTTCAGGCAACAACCTTAAATTAAAAAAACTGTTTGGATTGTCACTGCATTTGAAAGGGCGGAGCAGAGACATGGGTAAATGTATTGCGTTTAATTTTTCCTGAAAAGTTAAATTTTACTTAGAGCCACTTCTGATTCCCGGGTCATGACAAAAAATCCCGGCAACCTAAAGTTTACCGGGATTTTCAAGAATAGAATGCGATTACCTTTTCGGAGTCATCATCACATAATGAATCAACACTTGTATTTTGCCACAAGCGCCATGATTTTTTGGGAGTTGAGTCCTTTGGAATGCGCCTTGGAAGCCTTATCAATTTCAGTTACAAAATCAGGACAGTCGCTAAAGTATTTCTTCAGGACTACATAAGCCTTGTCGGCATTCTGTACCACACAAACATATTTGTGATTCTTGTCAAGAACATAGAAAGCCGACCCTCCGTTATCAGTTGAAACGCCTGAAAAATAATAATTGGTTCCATAAATCTCTACATCCCCATAATCCATTCCATCATCACCGACTATAATTGTATTGTTCGGATACACAATGAACGCAACATCTTTTCCATCCACTTCACTCACTGATCCCCCTTTGCAATTGACTTTTTTGACTTTATTGGATCCGCTAAAACTGATACCTGCATCTTCGCACCAAATCGAATCCCCATTTGTTTTAACGACAGCCACCTTATGATTTTGCGCCTTGAGAGACAGCGAAAATGAAATTACCAAACAAGCGAAAAATGTTTTCATGATTTTAAAATGGTTTTAGTATGAATTTATTTTTTCAGATTCGCCATCAGGAATTCACGGTTCAACCGTGCAATATTCTCCAATGAAATTTCTTTCGGACAATCCGCTTCACATGAACCGGTGTTGGTACAATTCCCGAAACCGAGCACATCCATTTCCTTCACCATATTCAACGCACGATCCACACGCTCAACCTGTCCCTGTGGAAGCAATGCATATTGCGAAACTTTTGCAGAGACAAACAACATTGCCGAAGAATTCTTGCACGCCGCCACACACGCACCGCATCCGATACATGCAGCTGCGAAGAAAGAGGCATCCGCATCATCTTTTGGAATCGGCAATGAATTTGCATCCTGTGCATTTCCGGTATTGACGGAAATGAATCCGCCCGCCGCCTGGATCTTATCGAATGCGGAACGGTCCACCACCAAATCCTTGATCACTGGAAATGCCGCTGCACGCCAAGGCTCCACTACAATCGTATCGCCATCCTTGAAATGACGCATGTGCAATTGACACGTGGTGGTTCCTTTTTCCGGACCGTGCGGACGGCCGTTGATGTACATGCTGCACATTCCACAAATCCCTTCGCGGCAATCGTGATCGAAAGAAATCGGTTCCTCTTTTCCTTCCTTGATGAGACGCTCATTCAAAACGTCGAACATTTCGAGGAACGACATATCGGGTGAAATATCCGTTGCGTTGTAAGTGGAAAATCCGCCCTTGTCGTTTTTGTTTTTCTGTCTCCAGACTTTTAATGTAAGATTCATAGTTCTGATTTTTCCCGGCGTTCTCTGCGTCTCTGCGGCAAAGGCCACGAAGGCACGGAGACCCCGAGTTATTTGTAAGACCTAGCTGCAACCTTGATCACTTCATAATGCAATTCTTCCTTGTGCATTTCGTAAGTGTTGTCACCTTTATTTTCCCAAGCGGCGACATACATGTATTTGTCATCCACACGTTGCGCTTCGCCTTCGTCGGTTTGATACTCTTCGCGGAAATGCCCGCCGCAGGATTCATTTCTCTGCAAAGCATCCATGCACATCAATTCTCCGAGCTCGAGAAAATCCGCAACGCGTGCCGCCTTTTCCAATTCGGGATTGAATTCATTCTTGTCACCCGTGACACGAACATCTTTCCAGAATTCTTCACGCAAGGCACGGATTTCAGCAATCGCTTCAGTCAATCCTTTTTCATTGCGCGCCATTCCGCATTTGTCCCACATGATTTTTCCGAGACGTTTGTGGAAATGATCGACAGACTTTGTTCCTTTTATTCCCATCAGTTTGTCAATCAATTCCTGCACATGTTTTTCCGATGCCTCGAATGCGGGATGATCGGTTGGAATCGCCTTGTCGCGAATTTGTGAACTGAGGTAGGCACCGATGGTATAGGGAATGACAAAATATCCGTCAGCCAATCCTTGCATCAGCGCGGAAGCGCCGAGACGATTTGCACCGTGATCGGAGAAATTCGCTTCACCCAATGCATACAATCCCGGAACCGTTGTCATCAATTCATAATCCACCCACAATCCACCCATTGTATAATGCACTGCAGGATAAATCCGCATCGGAACTTCGTACGGATTCTCTCCGGTAATTTTTTCATACATCTCGAAGAGGTTGCCATATTTTTCTTTCACCACTTCTTTTCCCAACGCAATCACTCTTGCCTGATCGGCATTTTCCTCTCCGATTTTTCCCGCCTGCTGTTTTCCGTAACGTTCAATCGCAGCGGCGAAATCCAAATACACCGCCATCTTCGAAGCGCCAACACCAAAACCGGCATCGCATCTTTCTTTCGCGGCACGTGACGCCACATCGCGCGGCACCAAATTTCCGAATGCGGGATAACGGCGTTCCAGATAATAATCCCTTTCGTCTTCGGGAATCTCATTTCCTTTCCGTTTGTCATCAGCCGTTTTCGGAACCCAGATCCGTCCATCGTTACGAAGTGATTCCGACATCAATGTCAATTTCGATTGATGATCGCCGGAAACAGGAATGCAAGTCGGATGGATTTGCGTGTAACAGGGATTTCCAAAAAATGCCCCACGCTTGTGCGCTTTCCACGCAGCGGTAACATTCGAACCCATTGCATTTGTAGAGAGATAAAAAACATTTCCATAACCGCCGGTACACAATAAAACCGCACAGCCGGAATGTCTTTCCAATTTTCCGGAAATCAAATCGCGGGCAATGATTCCCTTTGCTTTTCCATCCACCACCACCACATCCAGCATTTCATGGCGCGAATACATTTTCACCATTCCCAATCCCACTTGACGTTGCAATGCGGAATAGGCACCGAGCAACAATTGCTGACCGGTTTGTCCCGCCGCATAAAAAGTCCGTTGCACCTGTGTTCCACCGAATGAACGGTTGGAAAGCAATCCGCCATATTCCCTTGCAAACGGAACACCCTGCGCCACACATTGGTCAATGATGTTCGCACTCACTTCGGCGAGACGGTGCACATTGCCTTCGCGTGAACGGTAATCACCGCCCTTGATGGTATCATAAAATAATCTGTATACACTGTCGCCGTCGTTCTGGTAATTTTTCGCTGCGTTGATTCCCCCTTGTGCGGCAATCGAGTGCGCGCGACGCGGAGAATCCTGGAAACAGAAAACTTTCACCTTGTACCCGAGCTCAGCCAAACTTGCAGCGGCAGATGCGCCCGCAAGACCGGAACCGACAATGAGGATTTCTAGGCTGCGTTTGTTGGCAGGATTGACAAGCGGAACGTGCGATTTGTAATCAACCCACTTCTGATCGATCGGTCCTTCCGGAATTTTTGAATTTAATGTACTCATATCTTTTTCAGATTACAGATTCCAAAACTTCAGTTTCCAAATGAATCCTGTTGGAATATTCCTGATTTTGAATCCTGTTATTTGTTTTTTGAAAACTACATTGCCCAATTCAATAAATCTTTTCCCATGATTTTTGCGCCATAGAACAAAATCGGGAATGAGCCGAAACCGACTCCCATGAGAATTGCAAAACCGATGGATGCCTTTTCGAGAATGGGAAAATATTTTTTGTTGTCGAGGCCGAGTGTATGGCAAGCGGAATGGACAGCGTGCGAAAGATGCAACGCAAGAAAAATAACGGAGACCAGATAAAGTGCAGCGTAGATCGGGTTGCCCAATGCGCCGGCCACATCATTCGCAACAGAGTTCGCGCCATCGCCACCGACAGTTCCGGTAATTCGATACGGAACGAAAAAATTATAGAGGTGAACGACAATGAAAAAGAAAATCACGCTTCCCGTAAATCCCATGTTGCGGGAAATCCATGAACTCGTTTCGTTGGCTCCATTCACCGCGTATTTTATCGGACGCGCCATGGAATTTTCGCGTGTGAGGATGAGCGCCTGCGCAACATGGATGATGATGGCAAGGAACAAAATGATTTCGATGATGCGGATGATGATCATGCGCACCATGCTGTGGGACGCTTCGTTGAAGGAAGCTCCGCCATCACCGAAATAAATGGTGAGGTTGGTGTATAAATGTTCGAGCAGAAATAAAATGAGGAATCCGCCCGAAAGCGCCATCACGGTTTTTTTGCCGATGGATGAGGTGAGAAATTTTGTCATACTGCTTTTTACTTTTTTGCCCTGAGAGAGATTCAGTAAGGCGAAGACAAATGTATTGGTTCGGTTGGTTTGTATCAAGATAATTTGTGAACGATTTTTGAGAGGGAAACGGGAAAATGTTGAAAAGATTTATTATACTGTTGAGGCTTATTTAAGGGGATTTTAAATAATGCCGGGAGAATATCTAACGACTGCGATGATACGTTCGGATTTTCCGTTGTCCACTGTTCATTGTTGGTTTGACATTAACCGAAAATATTTGACCTATTGATTTTGCCACAGCGGCACGGAGACACAGGGAAAAACCTGGCGTTTCCTAAAAATCCAAATTTCTAAATAAAGACTTCAGGTTACAGATTTACCAATGAAAACGATTGTTTGTTTGAATCCGTCATCTGTTTTTTGTGAATTCATATTGAAGGATTTTATTTTTGAGATCGACGCCAGCCTCATCACGCCGGTTTTTTATTTCACGCCGCTTCATTACTTTTAGTAGCTTTTATAACCGATGAAATTGTGGAGGAATGAATTCCACAGATTAAAATCCATGTTGAAAAAACTGCTTCAGGTTTTTGCGTTTCTCTTTTGCGGCGTCGGATTTTCCGTTGCGCAAACTTATCCGCCATATACCATCAACGTTTGTGATACGGCTTCCAAAGGCTATTATTTTTTGTGCGCCGTCAAATACGGACCGGCCAACGGACCTGCACCGACACGCATGATTCTCGACGACAAAGGCAGGGTCATCTTTTATGATGTGATCAGCAATGGAAGCGGCGATGATTTCAAGGTGCAGCCGAACGGACAAATGTCGTACGATTACCACAACAAGTTTTTTATCATGGACAGCACGTTCACGATTGTGGATTCGGTGAAATGCAAAAACGGAATTTATGAAGACGGTCACGACATGCAGATTTTACCCAATGGGCATTTCCTGATGTTGGGATTCGAACAGGTGGTGGAAGATTTAAGTGCCGACAGCATGTTCAATGGAAATCACAGTCCGGGAAATACGCAGGCAACGGTGAAATGCGGCGTGATCCAGGAACAGGATGCCAACAAGAATGTTGTTTTTGAATGGCACACGAAAGACCATTACACATTTTCGGATGTGAGTGAAGCGTATCTGTGGAGCCCGATTATTGTGGATTGGACACATTGCAATGCTGTGGAATTGGATAACGATGGAAATATCCTTTTGTCGATGCGGCACTTCAATGAGATCACAAAAATAAATCGGTCAGACAGTTCCATCATGTGGCGATTGGGAGGAAAAGGAAACCAATTCACATTTACGAATGATACGGATATGTTTCTCGGTCAACACGATATCCGTAGAATTCCAAATGGGAATATCACACTATTCGACAATGGCGCTGCCGGTCCACCCTTTCACGCGGGAGCCGGAAAAGAATATCAACTGGATGAATCGCAACTTACGGCAACACTCGCTTGGGAATATGTGGAAAGTCCGGGTTCATTTTCCCAGGCAACAGGCAACACACAACGTTTGCCCAATGGAAATACGATGATTGATTTTGGAATTACACCGCAGGAGCCCCGCGTTTGTGATGTCGTGAATCCAGCAGGAAACAAGATTTTCGAAATACAATTTCAGGATACGATGCGTTCCTATCGCACGTTCAATTATCCCACATTGCCTTGGCACATGCCGCGTCCGCAAATCACCTGCACCATGATCGGCAACCAGGCTTATCTCGATGCCGGCAGCGGCCACAGCAGTTATCTCTGGTCAACCGGAGCGACCACACAAATGATTCCCGTTACAACTGCGGATACATTTTCCGTTTTTGTTCCCATCGGCTCGGAAGGATTTATCCGTTCGGAATATTTCATTGTAACCAATGTCAATAATCCCTGTTCGCCTGCAGGAGTTGAAAATCCTGACGATGTAAAAGCTTTTTCCGTTTTCCCGAATCCCGCGAATGGCCAACTTTCCATCCAATCGGTTTTTGAACAAAATAAAAAAGTGATAGTCGAGATTTTTGATTTTACGGGAAAGAAAATCTCTTCGAGTGAAGCCATTCCATCGGGAAACCAAATCACCATTCCGGTTGCGGATTTGTCGAGTGGAATTTATCTCGTACGCGTGAATGGCGTAGGCGGGAAATTTGTGAAGATGTGAGTCGCTTTCGAAGCTATCCGGATACGCAGATTGATTTTGCAGATTCAGGAAAACATTGCACCTCCATTTATTTCCTTCGTGCCTTTGTGTTTTAGTGGCAACCCATTCTTCCTCGGATTTTCCCGATTCGATTTTTCACCATTCCCCACAAAACAGCATTACCAAAAACAATTCCCACTATATTTAAGTCCTCCGAAGAAACCTTCGAACCAATAAAAAAATCATGCGCTACTCTCCTATCGACAACAAACTGTTCATTGAAAACAGAAAACGTTTCGCAAAAGAAATGAAACCGAATTCCATTGCCGTTTTCAATTCGAATGATATCATGCCGACAAATGCCGACGGTACAATGCCTTTCAAACAGAACAAGGATCTTTTTTACCTGAGTGGAATCGATCAGGAAGAATCCATCCTTCTCATTTTCCCGGACGCGCCCGACAAGGAACACACGGAAGTTTTGTTTGTCCGCGAAACGAATGAAACACTTGCGATTTGGGAAGGGGAAAAATTATCGAAGGAGCAGGCGACGAAAACTTCTGGAATACGGAAAGTGTATTGGACACATCAGTTCAAGCAGGTTTTTACCGGACTCGTTTTTGAAGCGGAACGGATTTACATCAATTCGAATGAGCATGTGCGTTCGGGCAATGAAGTGGAAACACGCGATGAGCGTTTTTATAAAATGTGCCGTGAAAAATACCCGTTGCACAAATACATGCGCAGCGCTCCCATCATGTATCACATGCGTGCGATAAAATCGCCGATTGAAGTTGAGTTGATCCAGAAAGCGTGCGACTTGACGGAACAGGGATTGCGCCGTTTGCTCGGTTTTGTAAAACCGGGTGTGTGGGAATATGAAATCGAAGCGGAACTCGCGCACGAGTTCATCCGCTCCGGAGCGGGTTTTGCAGGATACGAACCGATCATCGCATCGGGAAAAAATTCCTGCGTGTTGCATTACATCAGCAACAACCAACAATGCAAAGACGGTGATGTGCTGCTGATGGATTTTGCCGCGGGTTATGCAAATTACCAGAGCGATCTCACACGCACGATTCCTGTCAATGGAAAATTCACGAAGCGCCAGAAAAGTGTTTACAATGCTGTTTTGCGCGTGATGCATTTTGCAAAAAGCAGATTGGTGGTTGGAAACAATATTCCGGATTATCACAGGGAAGTCGGTGCGGCGATGGAAGAGGAATTGCTGAAGCTCCGTTTACTTAACAAAACAGAAATCAAGAATCAGAATCCGGATTGGCCTGCGTATAAAAAATATTTCATGCACGGCACTTCGCATTTCCTCGGATTGGATGTGCATGATGTGGGATCGCGTTACCGGAAGTTCGAAGCGGGAATGGTTTACACTTGCGAACCGGGAATTTATATTCCAGCCGAAGGAATCGGTGTGCGGATCGAGAATGACATCTTGATTACGAAAAAAGGTCCGCAGGATTTGATGAAGAACATTCCGATTGAAGCGGATGAGATTGAAAGTCTCATGAAGAAATAACTGTGGGTTGGAAAGTTGAAAGGTTAGAATGTCGGAAAGTTGAATTGCTTTCCAACTTTTCAAAACCGATTCCTTGGGAACAACCTTTTCAACTTTTGCGAATGGTTCCTTCGGAACAAACTTTTCAACTGCAATGACGCTTACACAGCCCGTTTTCAAACCGACAATCCCACCAACGAAAACTATCGTTTCCCGTGGCGCGAAAATCCGTTTTGCCGATATCGGTAAAGGACGCGCGATTGTCCTGTTGCATGGATTTCCCTTTTCACTCGACATTTGGTTCGGCAATGGGTTTGCAAATTCACTCGCAAAAAAATTCCGTGTAATTGCAATTGATCTTCCCGGTCATGGAAAATCGGATTGCATCGGATACGTGCAGAAGATGGAACGCATGGCGGATGTGGTGAAAGATGTGATGGATGAATTGGGATTGAGACGCTACATTGTTGCGGGACATTCCATGGGCGGATATGTTGCGCTGGCATTCGCAGAAAAATATTCGGACAATCTCAGCGGACTCTGTCTTTTTCATTCCACCGCTTTGCCCGACAGCGAAGAAAAAAAAATGGATCGTGACCGCGGAATAAAAATCGTAAAGCGGAATCCGGTGACGTACACGAATACGCTGGTTGGAAATTTATTTGCGTTGGCGAATCAAAAATACCTGAAGAAGGAAATCAGTTGGGTGCGTCGACTCTCGGCGAAAACGAAAAGGCAGGGATTGGTTGCGACGCTCGAAGGAATGAAAATCAGAAAGAACCGCGAGATCATTTTGAAGTTTGCGCATTATCCGGTGATGATGATTGCAGGGAAACGCGACAACATCATGCCCTTCGAAAGCCTGAAAACACAATCGGAGCTTCCGAAAATTTCACGCTTCCTCGCGCTTGAGCGTGTGGGACACATGGGATTCATTGAAGCGAAAGAAACTACGCTGAAAAAAATAAAGGCATTTTCCAATTTCTGTTACAAGCAGAAAATCAGCTGATGCGAAATCTTGTGTTCAGCAATTTATCGCCATCTATCACACACAGTTGATACACATTCGGCGAAAGCGTGTTGAGTGGAATTTTGTGCGGAGCTTTTCCATTGAGACTTCCTTGGCAGATTTCCATTCCACCGATATCGAAAATACTCCAGGAGCACTTTTCAGTCAGCATTTCATAATTCAGCAATAACTCCTGACCTGTTATCCTGAATTCCATCATCACTGGATTCATCTTCGGAAACATAAAATTTACTATTGGGGAAAACCAATTCATTTAACGATGGAGTTTCAGGAAAGTTTAAACTATTCGATCAATCCTGATTATACGATGATGAATGTCGGCAAGAGACAAGACAACAGTTCCATCCGCTTGCAAATGAAAAAGCCTGCGACAATATGTTTACAGGCTTTTCACTCGCAGCTAACAATTTTTTATTCTTTGATCACTTTCGCGGTACCCGAATATTTTCCATCGGTGATTCTGATCAGATAAATTCCCGGAGAGAATTTTTCCATATTCACTTCAGTGGAAGTTCTTGAAATCTTTTCGCTCACCACAATTTTTCCCGTCATGTCATAAATATCCATTTTCGGATTTTGTGTTCTTGATTCCCACAAAACCGTGATGTTGCCGGAAGTCGGATTCGGGAAAAATTGAATTGCATATTTATCCTGATCAACATTATCGATTCCAAGCGGACTCGGAACGCAGGTGCATGGAGAAGTTGTTGCGTAAAAAAGTCGTGTGCGGTTGTTTGTGCAACCAAACAGGAAAGTGAGCTTACAAAAAGCGAGAGTGAGAGTATTGTTTTTTTCATGGGACGGGAGTTTTTTCTGTAAAACAAAAAATGGATTTGGAGAATGCATTACCAATTTACCCCAAGGAAAAAATAGTGTGCAACAAGAATTCACCATCATTAAACATATTCAACACAATTGATGGCAGAAAAAAAAACCGCCTTACGGGGCGGGCTTGACTATATGGACGGCTGTTGTAGCAGCCTGGAGGTCTTTGTAATTTTTTGCTGTTGGATTTTGAAAACCCCGATCTTAATTTTTTTCGGTTTCGTTTAAGACCTGGGTTTTACACACACTCAGGAAAAAACTACGTGAAAAACATTATACAAAATGAAACCAACACTTGCGATTCCAATAATGATACTCATGGTTCCGAGTCCATCGATGTGGTACTCATGACCTTTGCGAAAATTCGACTTTTTCATGGCATTTAATTTTAACTGTTAAACATATTTTATTGTCCTACTCGATAGTCCCGAGTCCTTGGGAGGAGTGGATCGGCTTTTCATTTATCCGCCAAGATTCATGATGGCGGGATTTTATATTTATAACGTCGCAGCTTGAAATCGTTACAAAAGTTTTCGAGAAAAAAAGCGGGGTGCGCCAAACAGTTAACGCAACATCCCCGAATACGTCATCCATTCGGCTACACCCACAAGGCTCAGGGCCTTTGCTTTTTTCTTTTCAATCAGAGTTTCAATGACCGGTATTTTCTTTATCAGCTTTTACTTTCGATGTGCTGATTTCTGTACAATATTACGTGCACAGCGAACGAAAGGATAGCAACTTTTAACAGGTGGCATCGCAGGTATTATAATTGGGAATGGAAATGGATTAACTGGCGAAACAGTTTGGATTTATTCTGTAGCCGGTTTGAATGGAGCGTGGTGGATTGGGAGTAACAGCCGATGAAAAACAAAAGGGCCCTGACAATTCTCCGAATCCCGAACTAAAAAATCCGAACCAAAGCCTAAGCCTTGTTCAAGCGTTGCAGGAAAAAATCCTTTTTGCGCCGTGATATTTCTATCTGTGTTCCATCGCTCATGACTGCATAACCGCCATCGGTTTTCAAAAAGCGAACGACGTGATTCATGTTGATGAGATGATGGTGATGCACGCGGATAAAATCGTCGGGAGGAAGCAGGTCTTCATAATGTTTCAAGCTTGCAGACACGAGCAATTTCTTTTTGTTCTCGAGAAAAAAGCTGGTGTAACTTCCATCGGCTTCACAACGGATGATGTCTTTCACGTTTACGATTTCATACGCATTGCCTGTTGGAAGCGTGATCTTGGAATACTGTTCGTTCGGCCGCTTGAAATTCGCGAGCAGGAATTTCAGGTTCTCGAGATTGGCGGTGTCGGATTGTTTTGCACGGATTTTTTCGACTGCCGTTTTCAATTCATCGGCATCAATCGGTTTCAACAGGTAATCGATGGCGCTGTATTTGATGGCGCGCAATGCGTGGGCGTCGGAGGCGGTGGTGAAAATAATATCGAAACCGGTATTGGTCACTTTTTCCAAGAGGTCGAATCCACTTCCGTCCGCCATTTCAATATCGAGAAAAACCAATCTCGGATTTGTCTTGCGGATCAATTCAACGCCGCTTGCAACGGAATCTGCACTGCCGAGTATATTCACATCAGGGCAATTCGCTTTCACAAGCGCTTCAAGAACTTCGCGCGATTTCTTTTCGTCTTCAATAATAACAGCGTTGATCATAAGATTGGATTTCAGTTTCGGAGTGGTGCAAATTAGGAAACAGGGATGAATATATCAACCCGTGTTCCGGATGGTGTTCCATCCTCATTATAAAGATCGGTAATTGTGAGGCTCAATTGTGAACCATGCAAGCGGTTGATCAATTCCAGACGGTCGTGCGTAATTTTCATTCCCAACGATTGATGGTCTTTCCGGTTTGAAAGTTGTCGCATTTCGCGCGCCTTCTCCCTACCGATTCCATCATCAACGATGCTGCACACCAATTTATTTTCCTTGAGCCGCATGATGATCTGCAAATTTCCGCCGCCGATTTTCGGCATCAGTCCGTGGAGAATTGCGTTTTCCACATACGGTTGCAAAAGCATGGCGGGAATTTCAAAATAATCCACATCAATGTCGTCGGAAATATCCACTGTCCATTTGAATTTTCCCTCGAAGCGCATCTCTTCCAATTCGAGATAGAGTTGCAGGTATTCCAATTCCTCGCGCACGGTGATCAATGATTTTTCGGAATTGTTCAGGATCACACGCATGAGGCGCGCGAATTTGTTCAGGTATTTCCCGGCATCCGCAGTCTTATTGGTGAGAATGAAATGCTGGATGGAATTGAGCGAGTTGAAAACGAAATGCGGATTCATCTGCGCACGCAGGGCTTTCAATTCGTTCCGCGACATGGCAACTTGCGCTTCGGTTTCAATGCGCTCCACTCTCCTGATTTGCCTGATGCGGTAATAAATAGCAAGTCCCAATATTCCTGCCGACAAGACCGAAAGCAAAAACCAGAACCAAGGGCGTTTCCAAATCGGCGTTGCAATTGAAAAGGAAAAAGTGACGGGCTCCGTATTCCACAATCCCTCATTGTTGCAACTCAAAACCCTGAACGTATAATTTCCCGGTGGCAAATTCGAATAATGCGCAACACGATCGGAAGTGGGTGGAGAAAAATCCGCGTCGAATCCGGTGAGCATGTATCTGTATTCCACTTTCGCCGGATTCGTCAAGCAGATTCCAACGTATTCAAATGAAATGTTGTTGTCGAAATAAGGCAACTCCGTTCCCTGAACAAAAGTCGTATCGTTATAGGAAAGTTTTATTCCCGTAATGCTTGTTTTTGCGTAAGCGGAATTCGTCCGGAAATCATGTGGAGAATAACGGACCAATCCATTCACGGTTCCGAACCAAACGATTCCATTGGAATCGGCAAAAGCGCCATTCGAATTGCACTCCACACCCATGAACCCTTCCTCTTTTCCAAAAGTCGTGATGATCTTTTTCTGTCCCTTCGCATAAATGGCAATATCGAATTTGCTGATTCCCTGATTCGTTCCTATCCACAAATTCTTTTTATCGTGATCCATCGCTGCACAATAAATAAGTTCGGAACTCAGCCCATCCGTTTCCATCACACTGTCGATTTTATTTTTGTCGTCAATGTACATGCCACCGAGTGATCCGAAATAAAGCCGTCCATCGTTGTCTTCGTTGATTGAAAAATAGGAATCCGCTTTCATGTGCAAATGCGCACGCTCATCGGTAAATGTTTTTCCGTCGAATGAAAAAAGTCCGCCCGTGTAAGTTCCCAGCCATATTTTACCTGTGTGATCTTCAAACAGACTCCACACGGAAAATTCATTTTCGGGAGAAGCGGTGATCAGGAATTCGGTGGCTTTCCCATTTTCAAATAGGGTCAACCGTTTTCTTCCACCCAACCACAATCGCCCCAGGTGATCAAGCATCATGCAATCGACCGAGTCACAATTCAATCCATTCGCTTTTCCGTAATTGGTAATTTTCCCATTGGAGATTTTACTCAGGCCATGATCGGTTCCAACAAAAACATCACCGCCGGGAATTGCGAGTACACAAAATGTCAAGTCGGATGCAAGTCCATCTTTTTTCCTGAATGAGGAAAAGGATTTTCCATCGTATTTGAAAATACCTTTCGTCTGTGAACAGATCCACAGATTTCCCGCATCGTCCCGCGTGATTCCGTAAATGAAATTATTGGCCAATCCATCCTTCTCGGTGAAACTTACAAAACCCTCTCCGCGAAAACGGTAAAGTCCCGAATGTGTTCCCAACCACAAACTCCCTTCATAATCCTGATACATGCTCACGATATCCTCTCCGCTCACATCCTCCGACACGCGATAATGCTTGAAATTTTTCCCATCAAAAGAAAACAAACCGTTGCCCGCACCAATCCACGTCATCCCATCGCGATCGGTCACCAATGAATTCACGGAAGGCATTTCAAATCCCTGCGGCGTAAACAGCAAATTGAAATGCCCATTCTCGAAACGCAAAAGTCCATCGGAAGTTCCCGCCAGTATTTTCCCGTCCTTGTCCTGCGCAATTCCCATTACCGCATTATCCGTAAACGGTGCAAACGGATAATGGGTGAAAACATTATTCTCATAAAGATAAACGCCGTCGGAAGTTCCCATCCAGATTCTCGAAGTGTTCGGTTCCTGGAAAAAACAGTAAACGGATTTTTTTTGCGGAGCGTCTTTTCCAAAACCGGAAAATTTTTCGCCGTCATAAGTGCACACTCCTTTTTCCGTTCCGAACCAAAGCAGATTCCTTTCATCATGCAAAATGCAATTCACATGATTGTCGGTCAGTCCGTCTTTCGTTGTGAAATTTTCAAATTCACCATTGGAATAACGCGACGCCCCTGAAATTGTTCCCACCCACAAATCATGTCGGCTGTCTTCTGCAATGGACGTCACCCAATAATTCGGCAAACCTTCGTGCGGAGAAAAATTGGCGAAATTCCTTCCGTCGAACCTGCTGAGTCCACCATAACCGCCCGACCATAAATATCCCTTGCTGTCCTGGAAAATGGTATACACCTCCACAAAAGGCAAGCCGTCGTCAACGGAATAATTCCTGAAGTTGAGCGATTGCGCGCGTGAGGAAAAGTTGATGGAGAATGAGAGAAGTAAAATGTTCAGAAACGCGAACAGCGTCCGTGAAGAACGCTGAACTGTTTTGCATTTGGAATATTTGCTGAACATCCAATAAAGATAACAGATTCCAGATTGCAGATTCCAGATTGCAAATGCCGGATTCCAAAAAATAAAATTGCAAAAAATAAATTGGAGCCCTGCCGTATTACTCTTGCGTTTTCACAAACTTCAGCGTTTGCATCATTTCATTTTTCCCAACACGGATAAAATAAATCCCTTCAGGAAGTTCAGTCACATTTACAATTGTTTCATTGCCGGAAGTCATTCCCATTTGCAACAATTGTCCTGTCATATCATAAATGGAATACGGTTGTGTGATTGCATTTGATGTATGGATTTGGATTTGTGAAGAAGCGGGATTCGGAAATACGTTCGGTGAATTTGTGTTTTCAGTTTGTTGTGCAACAGCCGTTATATTGTCTCCGCAAGGTGTAACGTCAAGATTGTAATATGTTTTCACATCATTCATTCTTGAGCGTACAAGTGAAACACAGTTGTTCATTGTTTGCGAAGGATCATAAGCGGCTACATAAGCCATGTCGATGGAATAAACTGTTCCGGGATTTATCGACATGGGTGCGGAGAAGCCCATCATCCTGCGATCGACAGGAGTGCCCGATGTCCATCCATTTCCGGAATACGGATTGCCGGTATAGAAATAAGTTGTGGAGTCAACGCCACCATATCCGGTTCCACCATACGTAAGTGGCGTTCCATCCCTGAAGCGATTTCTCAGGTATCCATAATAGTCGGCTGTGGCAGCGGGATTTCCCATCACGCTGAAATCATTGTTGTACGTCATTGTTCCTGCCATGGAACGATTCAGGAAAACCGCTCCCGCTGCAAAATAATTGCTGTAGTAATAAAAATCGTTTTGCAAACTATCGGAACCCACTCCGTTGCTGAATGAAGGTCCGACATCAAGATCCGTCCATAAACCAACCACCAGCGAATCATATCCGATTGACGCGCGATTGATGATATCGTAATGCAGGAAAATCGTATTTGACAATGCCGAATCCGCACAATTGACAGCGTAAGCCATGCATTTTATTTCCACATGCAAAGGCAGGCCATTTGTTTCGGTATGGGTTTGCCCAACGAGATTGTCGTTGTAAACAAACCACAGCGCTTGGTCACCGCGGATTTTCGGGTAATCTCCATTTGCGGGACTGTAAATATGATCGCCATCCACATCCACAAAGGGCGCCATATAATTCTCCTCACTCGCCGCCGCATTTCCATTTCCCGGCCAACTTGAAATTGAAAGTGGGATTCCTGTACACAATCCCAGACGGAAACTGTCAATGGTTGTCTTGTTCACTTTCCACACCTTATTGTAAAATACATTTTCAGCAACAGAACAACTGGCTGTGGTTGTGTCGAGCGGTCCCGCCCAAAAATCCGTTCCGGTTTGTCGATAGGTCTGTGCTGCCATGTGCAATTGGTTCCCTGCATCATATCCGCCGATCCAAAGATTGCCGATTGAAAAAGTGATTTGGTTGTAAGGCGTGATGACCGGATTTGTAAGATTGGGAATCAACGACAATTGATCGCCGGCTGCATTGAATCCTGCATTGAAATGATTGATGTCGAGTCTTTCGAATGACTGTGCAGAAATTGAAATTGCGAAAATACAGGAGAGTGGTAAAAGTAGAATTGCCTTCATGGGATTTGGATTTTATATTACATGATCTTGCAATGTTAATTAAAGGTAAATTTTTTTATTTGCGATTGCCGGGGTCCGGCCAACATCCCCATTGAAACCGGACCCACAGCGGATCGCATGAAATTTACCAATACATGACGAAGATATTCCCACAGTAATAAGGTATCAAATCAGAGATTGGCTGTTTTATACATGTCAACCTCATCTTATCGGGATTTGTGGCTTCACAAATTATTGTTTTCCAGATGATTAATATGAATTCAACTTTCACTTCAAGTGAATTAACAGTATTCTTGCATTTCCATACATGTCTAATGACCCATTTTCAAGTTTTGCATTCGCTCCCATTGCATTGACAATCACGATTAATTAAAGTAATTTCAGAGATGGGCAATAACTCCAAACTCGTTGAAAGCCTTTCATTCATTAGCAATGAGCGCATCACAATTGTTTCATGGAATAAATTCAGGTTTTGTCAAAAGTGAAATGAATCCCAGTTCAGCCTTAACCAATATCCATCATTTTTAAACATGTCAGGCAAATCTTCCGATACCCTTCACCGACTCATCCATTCCCTGGCAAAACAGGAAAAAAGGCATTTCAAGATTTTTGCCGGACGTCATACGATCGGTGAGCAGAACAATTATGTGCTGTTGTTTGATGCAATAGAAAAGATGAAAGAGTATGATGAAGCCGCGTTGCTGAAGAAATTCAAGGGAGAAAGTTCACTGAACAATTTCAGCATTACAAAATCGCGTTTGTACGAAACCATTTTACGCAGTCTCGATGTGTTTCACCACAACAGTTCCGTAGATGCGCAATTGTGGAAGGAATTGCATTACACGGAAATCCTTTACAAAAAGACATTGTACGATCAATGTGCGAAACGTTTGCGCAGCGCGAAAAAGTTGGCGGAAAAATATGAGAAGCACGCTGTGCTCGTTCAAATCCACGCAATGGAAAAGGCGTTGGCGGAAAAGGATTCCTATTCGGGAATGACGGATGAAAGTATTCTTGCCGTATTGGATGAAGACCGAAAAGTGGCGGAAGACATTCGCGCATACAATGAACTGTGGAATGTGAAAAGCAGATTGTTTCTGATGCTCAACACAAAAGGCCGCGCACGGGGATCGGAACAATTGGATGAATTCAGGCATTTGATTGATGCATCATTGAAAGACCAGACACTCGACGGGTTGAGCGTGAATGCGCGGTTTCTTTACCACCACACCTACAGCGCATACTATTTTGCCATTGCTGATGCGGAAAACTGCTATGTACACCTTACCGCAAACGTTTCCCTCATCGAAGCGAACACGGAAATTTTCCGCGATGAGCCGAATGTTTATTTCGGTGTGCTGACCAACCTGATTTATGTGTGCAGCCGTTTGAAACGTTATGGTGAAGTGTTGGAGAATCTGAAAAAGCTGCGTTCCCTTCCGGAAAAACTCGACACGGCAAGAAATGAGGATCTTGAAATAAAACTTTTTTCAAGCGCCTACAGTTTGGAGTTGACCCTTTACAATTCGATCGGGCATTTTGACCAAGCGATGAAATTGGTTCCGAAAATCGAGGAAGGGCTTTTGCGTTTTGAAGGGCGCCTGAGCAAATTGCGTGAGGCGCATTTTTGCATGAGCGTTTCCGTTGCGTATTATGGTGCCGGGAAATACCAACAGGCCTTGCGTTGGACAACACGATTGATCAACGATCCCGAGATTGGCCAGAACGAGTGGATTTTTGCCGTCGCGCAGGTTTTCGCATTGATTCTCCACATTGAATTGGATCATAAGGACCTGTTGCCGTATGTGGGACGTTCCGTTCAACGTTACCTGAAAACCCGTAACCGCGCTTATCAATTTGAAAATGTGTTCTTGAAATTTGCAGAAAAAATTTCCAAGACGGATGACATCAAGCAATTGAATCCGCTGTATGAGGAGCTTTATGAAACATTGAAGAGATTGGAAGAGGATCCATTCGAAAAAACCGCATTCGAATATTTTGACTTTCCCGCTTGGGCGGAAAGCAAGGCGAAGAAAAAACCATTCCGGGAAATCGTGGAGGAGAAAGCAGGCGGCGGAGAGGAAATATGATTGCCGCTGAAGATCTCATTTCAAATAAAGTTGCAGGTCTTTCCTGGCATTGAGCGAAGTCAAGATTTCCTTCGTGTAATTGCTGATGGCAACCATCCCCTGAAAATTGATTGTATCAATGTCATCTTGCGGTCGATGATAAAAACCCGTGAGTCCGGTTGAAAATAATATTGCGGGAATATGCGCGTTGATAAAAGTGCAATTGTCCGCACCTCCTTTGGTCACATTGAAATTGCGTTCAACAATGAATTTTCCCGTTGTGTCGTTTGGCAAAATGGAATCCCATGCTGCGGTTTCACGTACACCGTCCAACTCCAGCATCGGTCGTTTCAAATCGAGATGCCCCACCATGTCGAAATTCAAATCGCAAATTATCTTGCTGGTGTCAACAAGATTTTGTGTGAGGAAATATTTGGAGCCGTACAAACCATCCTCTTCGCCACTGAAAGCGATGAAAATAAAATCGTAACTCAGTGTCTTTTGATTTTTCCTGCACCAATCCGCAATCCCCAGCATCATCGCGATTCCGCTTGCATCGTCATCCGCACCGTTATGGATAGCATGTGAAAACGGATCGTTGGAATGAAATTCACCATAGCCAATGTGATCGTAATGCGCGCTGATGACGATGCAGTATTGTGACTTCGTGTCGATTTTACCAACGACATTTCCCGTTGAGTGAATCCTTGTTACAGAATCCGGACTTAAATAATCAAATGGATATTCGAATGTTTTGCCTTGCAAGGGCTTGCATCCGGCGCGGATGAATTGCTGTTCAATGAAAGCTGCCGATTCTTTTTCCTCGTTTGTTCCCGGCAATCTTCCCT
>CAYMZV010000015.1:0-28899 GCA_964394965.1 uncultured Chryseobacterium sp. | reverse complement strand
GGTTACAACAACAGAGTCGACAGCCGTGCAACCGATTCCATTTGTTGCCGTAACGGTATAGGTGGTTGTCGACACGGGTGTTGCTGTTGGATTTGCCGTATTTGCTCCGACGAGTGTGGCCGCAGGACTCCAGCTGTATGTATTTCCAACTGGTCCGGTTGCATTAAGAACCGTATTGTTTCCTGTGCAGATTGAAACATCGGGGCTTGCAGAAACCGACGCAGAAGAAACGGTTACGGAAACGTTCGCCGTTGCCGTACAGCCGTTCGCGTCGGTGACCGTGAGTGTATAGGTTGTGTTTGACAGTGGACAAACAGTTACGTTCTGTGTGCTTAAATTTCCCGGCATCCAATTGTATGTTACTCCGCCCGAACCGGAAAGGTTTGCGCAGGATCCGGAACATACGGTTGAGCTTGCTCCCGCATTTGCCGTTGGGGACGGATTGACAATAACATGAACCGGCGGAGATGTGGCTGTGCCGCAACCGGAGCCTGGCCACCCGCTTCCCGTAACAATTGCTTGATAGAACAACGATGACGATAAACTTCCGGTGTTGAGGGAATCGTTTGTCGCTCCCGGAATGTTGAACCAGGAAATCCCATTCGGCGAAACCTGCCATTGGATGATATTCGATCCCATGCCGGTAAGCACAAGCAACGAGGAGCCTCCCGAACAAACGGAATCCGGTGTCGCTGTCGCCGACCCTGCCACAACGTTTGGTCCCATTGCAATTCCAACCGTGTCATCGCTCGAGGTAATTGTAAAACAACCCCCTGTAACGGTGACAGTATAAATTGTTGCTGTGGAAATTATTGCTGTGGGGTTTGCAATCGTTGGATTGCTGAGTCCGGTCGTTGGTGTCCACGAATAAGTGAATGTTGCTCCTGGACATCCACCGGAAACTGTTGCATTCAATTGAACCGTGTCACCGGGACAAACCGCGTATGCCGAAGAGGTTGAACTGAGAATTGCCGATGGCGGTAATCCCGGAGTTGTGAATGTATTCACGCCAGACCATGGTCCGGATGAATTATCCCCTTCAACAAATTCATGTGCGCGCCAATAATAAACCGTTCCGGGACAAAGTTGTGCATAAGGGATCAGGATGGAAATGTAGGGCTCGAGCGCACACTGATCGTTATAAATGTTTGCGATGTTTTCGTTCGAGTGATACCAAGGCGCTGTTCCCCATAATCCGCTTGAAGGAATTGGCGGGTTGCCGGTAAATCCATTTGGATTGCAGGTAACCTCAACTTCCATCCAATAGGGATCACATCCGCACGTAGACGGATCGGAACTTGCATCTACCTGAATGCCGCCCGCAACCGGCGTTCCCGTCAAATTGACAAGCGCCACTCCATGACAGGCTTTCGCAATATTCGTTGAAGCGAAAAACAATATGGAGATGAAAAGGGCAAGTTTGATTGGTCTTGAAAAAGCAAAGTAGTTTTTTGTCATTTCCTGTTTTGTTAGCATGTGTGAAAAAGTTGTCGCCCCCTCAATTATCCTCGTTTTATTTAAAATCAACAAAAAGAGCTTGTTTGCTGTTAACAAAAATAAGAAAAAGAGTCCTCCTCCCGCAACCCGATTTGATACTTTTACCTTATATGAAAAATAAAATTTTTCCCTTAAGCGGGAAATGAAAATAATGAGCAAAAAGAAAAAGACAACCCGCCGTTTTTTGTTTGAAGAAATACTCGAGGTTTTCCGTCGGGCTCCCGGAAAATCCTTTAATTATAAACAGGTTGCCGCAGCCCTGAACGTCACTGAAAACGAGGATCGGCAACAGTTAGGCGCCCTCCTTGAAGACCTGGCCAAAAAAGGATTGTTGGAAGAGCCCGAGCGCGGAAAGTTCCGTGGAAAAAATTCCGCAAAAATCGTTGAAGGTGTCGTGGACATGACACAATCGGGCGTGGCTTATGTCAGCTCTCCCGATTACAAGGAAGACATTTGCATATCCCCGCACAACACAAATGGTGCGATGCATGGCGACAAGGTGAAAGTCAAGGTTTTTTCCCGCAAGAGAAATGATGGTCGTGACGAGGGCGAAGTGATTGATGTGATTCAGCGGGGAAGAACGGAATTTGTGGGAACGATCCGTATCGAGAATCGCATTGCCTTTGTTACAACAGACAATAAAAAGTTCCGCGATTTCATTGTGCCGAAAGATAAAATCGGAAAGGCGCGGGACGGACAAAAGGTGGTGGTCAAAATGACGGATTGGGAAGATTTTTCCGACTTGCCGCACGGAGAAGTGATAAAGGTTTTGGGCGAAGTCGGCAATAACGACACCGAGATCAACGCCATCATGGTGGAGTTCGGGTTGCCTTATGAATTTCCAAAAGACGTGGAACGCGTTGCCGAATTGATTCCGACGGATATTACGGAGGATGAAATTTCGCGCAGGAAAGATTTTCGGAAAATAACAACATTCACCATCGATCCTTTCGATGCAAAGGATTTTGACGATGCGCTTTCCGTTCGCAAGTTGTCGAATGGAAACTGGGAAGTGGGCGTACACATTGCAGATGTTTCCTATTACGTAAAACCGAATTCCATTCTCGACAAGGAAGGCTTGACTCGGGCCACTTCTGTTTATCTCGTTGATCGCGTTGTTCCCATGTTGCCGGAAATCCTGTCGAACAATGTCTGTTCGCTTCGACCCAAAGAAGAGAAACTTACCTTCTCCGCAGTTTTTGAATTGGATGAAAACGCACAAATAAAAAAAGAGTGGTTCGGAAGGACAATCATCAATTCAGACAGAAGGTTCACATACGAAGAGGTGCAGGAAATTCTCGAGGGAAAAGAAGGTGATTTCAAAACGGAAATTCATTTGCTCGACACACTTGCAAAAAAACTGCGTGCCGACCGAATGAAAAACGGATCCATCACTTTCGAGCGCGAAGAGGTGAAATTCCATCTCGACGAAAATGGAAATCCGACCGGCGTTTATTTCAAGGTGATGAAAGATTCGAATCAGCTCATCGAGGATTTCATGTTGCTGGCCAATCGTCGCGTGGCGGAATATGTGACGCTTGCGCGCAAGGCGGGCGAAGAGGAAAAACGCAGAAGCGATTTGCGCCGTCCTTTTGTATATCGTGTGCACGCATCACCGAGTCCGGAAAGGGTTCAGGAATTTTCCACCTTCGTCGCCACCTTCGGCTATCGGATGAATTCCGGAAACGACAAGTCGGTTTCCTCGTCGCTGAATAAATTATTGAAAGACGTTCAGGGAAAACCGGAAGCGAACATGATTGAAACGCTCGCCATCCGCACAATGGCAAAAGCGATTTACACAACCGAAAATATCGGACACTACGGTTTGGGTTTTCATTATTACACACACTTCACTTCTCCCATTCGCCGTTATCCCGATGTGATGGCGCATCGTTTATTGCAATATTACATTGATGCCGATGCAGGAAAAAATGTTGGAAAAATTCCCGACCAGAATGAAATGGAGCAGGAATGCAAACATTGTTCCGAGCGGGAAAAAGCGGCTGCAGAGGCGGAGCGCGCTTCCATCAAATACAAACAGGTGCAGTTTTTACAGGATAAGGTCGGACAGGAATTCGATGGAATTGTTTCGGGGGTAACCGAATACGGATTTTTCGTGGAGTTGGTCGGAAACAAATGCGAGGGAATGGTGCACGTGAGAAACCTGCACGACGACCGTTATGTTTTTGAACCGGAAAGGTATTGCATGCGCGGAATGCGGACGGGAAAAATAATTTCACTTGGAGATGAAGTTCGCGTACTGATCAAGAGCGCCGACCTGATCAAGAAACAGATTGATTTTGAATTGGCGGGAGAAATCAAAAAGGGTGCCGGAGCAAGCGGAGGTGGCGCAAGCGGAAAAGGAAAAAATCCTTATGCTGGAAAATTTTCCGAAACATCGGGAAGGGACGATTGGAATTCACCAAAGAAAAAAGGCGGTCCGGGAAATTGGAAAGACAGAAAAGGCGGAAAAGGAAATGACCGTGGAAGAGGGAAGAAAAAAAGATGATGGTGCGCTGCTGATCTTTTTGAAAGCGCTCAGTATTTCACAACCTTGAAATTAGGAAAATAGGATTTCGATTCCGGCAAATCTTTCATCGTCGGGAAATCACACAGCTCCATCATCGGTCCCCAAATTGCACGCATGTCGGGTTGTGTATGCGCTTTTTTATTTTTCAATCTCCTCTTTTCGGTCACATTTTCATTGGCATTTTCAATTCACCTTCCAATTTATTCACGTGTTCATACAGCGTGTCCTTGAAGGCGGCCTTGTCTTTTTCGGTCAGGAAAAGGATAAACCGTGTGCTGTCTTCCGTTGCGCCTTCCACGCGATAGGGTTTCGTGAGGGTCCTTATTTTCCCGAGAGAATCGTATTCCTGCTTCTGGTAAAAACCCTGGCTGGAAAGAAAAACATTGCTCACAATATGATTGTCATAATCAACCATCAGGTTTTCGTCACCGAAGCTTTCATTGAAAAAAGTTATCGATTCATGATAAAGGTTTCCCGACTTGTCAAAAAAACGCGAGATGGAATTCGTGGTTCTCATGTCGAAATAATTTTCCGCCCTTTTCCTTCCCGCAGAATCAAAATCAATCGAGTAACGGTAAATGGTCCTGTTGTGGATGTTTTTTTGAATTTCAAAATGTTTTTTCCTGATTCTGTTTTTGTCAATGAAGGTTGTCGAGACAAGACTGTCAATGCTGTCGTTGTAATGGTAATTTTCTCCGGCAATGGAACTGTCCAGACTGAACCATAAAACTTTTCCTGGAGTTTTTTCATTTGCTCCGCCGCCGCATGAAAAAAGAAATGCAGTTGCCGAAAAAATGGCGAAACAGAATAAAAGCCGATTGGTGTTTTTCATTGGAAATAAAAGAGTGAGATTGTGAATACTAATTTACTCGCTTTTTATTTGCAGAGCCGTTTTCCCGTGTTGCGTTTTGCCGTGAAGACATAAAATCAAGAAGATTTTTCAAGGAAAGTCGGGATCAGAAAAAAGTCCCGCTTATTGCGAGACTTCTTTTTCTGCTAAAAAATTTGCACGTCGTTATACCTGATTGATTTTTTTCGTCAGCTCGTCTTTATAGGACCCTCCGATTGGAATCGGTTTCTTTTCGTCTTCCAGCAATAAATTCGGCGGCTCGATAGCGGTGATCTTGTCAATGCGCACAATGAACGAGCGGTGGACACGCACAAATTCATTCGGCGAAAGCTTCCGCTCGATGTCTTTCATCGTTGAGTGAATGGTGTAACGTGCGTTCGATGTGTTGATCACCACATAATCCTTCAATGCCTCGATGTAGAAAATATCTTTTGTGCGGACCTTCACCAATCGGGAATTCGATTTCACGAAGATGATGTCCTTGCTGTCCTTGTTTTCTACAATGCTGTAGAGGAAATCGCGTTCCTTGCGGATGTCGGTTTCCTTTTGGTGTTTGTACAAAGCCATTTCAATGGACGTGCGCAAATCGATTTCCTTGAACGGCTTGATGATGTATCCGTAGGGTTCGGTGATTTTCGCTTTGCTCAATGTGCTTTCGTCGGCGTAGGCGGTGAGGTAAATGATGGGAACATTAAAACGCGAACGGATTTGTTCAGCCGCCTCAATTCCGCTCATCTCGCCCTTGAGCATGATGTCCATGAGCACAAGCTCCGGTGTGTGCTCTTCCGCTGCGCGAATCGCATCTTCTCCATTGGAACAAATTGCAACAACATTGTAGCCGAGTTTGCGAAGGCTCATTTGAATGTCTTTCGCAACAATGCTCTCGTCTTCAACAATAAGGATATTGGTTTTTGACATAGTGATTACGCGTTGGGGGAAGACCCCGAAAATTCGATTGTGAATTTAGTACCTTTTTTGCTATCAAGCTTTATTTTCCCGTTGATTTGCTCCACCAACGAAACAACCAGTTGCAATCCGAGCGATTCCGTATTGCGGAAATCAATGTTGCCCGGAAGCCCTTTTCCATTGTCGCCAATGGTGATTATGATGCTGTTTTCTTTTTGCTTGATTGAAATTTCGATTTTCCCTTTTTTCTTTTCATCAAATGCATATTTCAATGAATTGGAAAGCAATTCGTTGATGATGAGTCCGCACGGAATTGCCGTGTCGAGATTCAATTGGATGTTGTCGAGATCGAGTTTCAGGTCGGGAGGAAAATCGGTTGATGCATAGGAGTGGACAAGATTCCTGCTGATGTTCTCGACATATTCCCTGAAGCTGATGTTTGAAAAATCTTTTGTCTGATAAAGGCTTTCATGCACAAACGCCATCGACTTGATCCGGTTCTGGCTCTCGAGAAGGATTTCAAGGATTTTTTTATCCTTCACATAAGACGATTGCAAATTGAGAATGCTTGAAATAACCTGAAGGTTGTTTTTCACGCGATGGTGAACCTCCTTGAGCAGCACCTCTTTTTCCTTCAACGACAAGCGCAAATTGTCATCGGCCTGTTTCTTGTCGGTGATGTCATTGGCAATGCAGGAAACCTCAATGACTTTTTCCGATTCGTCAAAAATGGGGTTGAGAAATATTTCGCGCCAAGATATTTCTCCCGACATGTCCTTGAAGGATGTTTCAAAACTCTGAGGAACTCCCGAAAACACGTGTTCCAGTTTTTCGTTCCAGAAATTATTCTGCTCTTCGGAAGAAATCATTTTTCCGGAACCCATCGGCAAACCAATGTATGCGTTGACTCCAAAACTCCGCTGGATCCATTTCGCCTGATTGCGGTTGAAAGAGGTGAGCTTGTAACTCCTGTCAAGCGTCCAGATCATGTGTGTGCTGCTTTCAAAAACCGCATTCAATTTCGCCGCCTGAATTCTGATTTGCTCTTCCGCCCTTCTTTTCGGCGTGAGATCCTCATACACATAAACAAAATACAGCGGCTTCCCTTCATTGTTCTTCACCAGCGAAATCGTCACGTTCACAATTACCGTTGTTCCGTTTTTGTGTTTGTAGGAATGTTCGTCGATGATTCTTTCGAATCCCCTTTCAATGAAAACTTTTCCCGCCGGCAGCCGCGACAAATCTCCCGGCAAATGCAAATCGTGAACCGTTTTGCTTCTCAATTCGTCCGCAGTATATCCGAGCATATCGCACAGGCGCTGGTTCACGTCAATGTATGAATCCGTGTGTGTGTCCACGAGCGCAATGCCGACATAAGCCTGATTGTAAATGGCGCGGTATTTTTCTTCGCTCAGGCGCAACTCCTGTTCCGCCAATTTCCTGTCGGTAATGTTTCTGGAAACGCCCATCGATCCCACCACATTCCCTTTCTCGTCTTTCAACACACTTGCGGAAAGAAACGCCGTGAACGTCTCTCCATTTTTTTTCTGGTTGGTCACCTCTCCCGAAAAATATCCCCCTCCGTCAACCAATTCCTTCATCACATCCATCCGCTGTTCGGGATTCTTGTAAAGGAATGTAACGTGTTTTCCAATCACCTCTTCGGGTGCATATCCGAATGTCTGTTGCGCGGCCTTGTTGAATTCCGTTACGCGGCCTTCCTTGTCCGACGCACAAATCATGTCAATGGAACTGTCGATCAACAACCGCAAATTTTTCTGCGTCGCAAAAAGTTTTTTCTCGGCGAGAATCCGTTCCTCGATTTCAGATTGCAATCTGCGTGTCGATTCTTCTGCAACCTGCGCACGCATCTGCTCCTTTTCAAGTTGCCGTTCGGCATTGATGTCGCGGAGAAAAACCAAAATCGTTTTTTGTCCGAGATAAGTATAAATGCTCGGCTTCGATTCCACCTCTACAATCATTCCGTTCTTGTGTTGGATTTTTATGATTTCAAACCCAACCTCTTTTCCTTCAAGAATCATATCCAATCTTTCCGCCGACCGTTTCTGCTGTTCCGGGGAAAGATATTCCAACAATGTATGTCCAACCAATTCCCCTTCCGTTGCAATGCGGGAAATGGTCAGTGCCGAGCGGTTGACAAAAAGTATTTTCTGGTTGAAATCCGCAATGATGATTCCATCCGGATTTTGTTCAATGAGCGATTTATAACTTTCGCGGCTGGCGATAAGCCGTTCTTCAAAATTCTTGCTTGCCGTAATTTCCCTTGTTATCCCGTCGATCGCCAATAGGTTTCCGCTGCCATCATATACCGGTGTATAGCGCGTTTCCGTCCACACGATTGTTCCGTCCTTGCGGATGTTCCTCAAAACCATTGGCGAATTCACTTTCGGGTTTCCAGCAAGAATCTCTTCCGTTGATTTCTGAAGCAAGGGCGCATCTTCCGGCAAGGTGGTTTGCTCCATCAAATGCGGATTGGCATAAAACTCTTCGGGGGAATATCCGGTAATTGTTTCTGCGGAAGGGCTGACAAACAGGTAACGCTCTTCGGGGAAAAACGTGTACCTGAAAATCATGTCGGATGCGTTTTGCGCCAATACGCGGAAGCGCTCTTCGCTTTGTTCGAGTTTTTCTTCCGCCGATTTTCTTTCCGTCACATCGCGCGCCACCCCAAAAACCTCCACCAATTTTCCGCTCTCGTCGAACCAAGGCGTAACGCGTTCCTCGATCCAGATATAATTTCCCGTTTTCGGATGGCGGAATCTGTAATAATAATTTTTCGGCGTTTTTTCCTTTTCAAGCGCCTCCGATGTTTTCCGGATTTTCTCGACGTCTTCCGGGTGATAATATTCGAGGAAAATATTCTTGTCGTGCAAGAAAGCCTCTTTGGTAATTCCGAAAATGGAAAAGATGCTTTCGCTCACAAATTTTATCCGTTGTCCCGAAGGCTGTTTCAGGTCGATGTGGTAAATCGCCTCGTCAATGGTGTTCAGCACTTTTTCCAGCGCCATCCTGCTTTCCCGCAATGCATTTTCCGATTCAACACGCTCCGTTACATTTCGGATGATTCCAAGATTCGCATTGTACCAATTGTTTTTATCGAATTGCGGAAAGACGGTTTCCTCCAGCCACACGTAAGTGTTTTTTTCTTCGTGCAAAAAACGATACGTGAATGTTTGCGGTTTTTTTTCATCGCGCAATCTTCTTGCCGTTGCATAAACCCCTTCAAGATCGTCGGGGTGACAGCGGTCGACAAGGGAAATCGCATTGTTCAAATATTTGTCGCGCGTGAGGCCAAGGATTTTTTCCAGTTGCGGTCCCACATAACGAACCGTTTTCGAACCGTCTTCATGGATTTCAACGTAATAAACGAACTCCTCTATTTTTCCCAACACCGCATTCACCAATTGTTCGTCGGAAGTGAAAAGGCGTTCGTTGACATCCACATTTACGTCAAGCCTGTAATCGAGGTCGGTTGTTTCGAATCGACGGATTCTTTTTTCAAGCTGTTCGATTTTTTCAATCAGCTCGTTTTTTTTCCACGAAGAGTAATTTTTTTCCACGGGTCGGGGGGAATCAATTGCTGCCTGTTGCCGCTTCGTCGTCTTTTGAATCTTGGAGTTGTACACGAACGCCATCGAACTTCACTTCGACATCGTCCTTGTACGTAATGGTAAGAATCAACAATCCGTCCTCATCATAATATTTCCAATCGCCATCTTTTCTTCCATAAACATATTTTCCGGTCTGCCATATTTTTCCATCCTCGTACCACCAGGTTTGTTTTCCGTCGGGCTGTCCGTTGATGAAATTCCCTTCGAAGCGCTGTTTTCCATTCGACGTGTAGGTGTGTTTCCAATCGCCGTTGCGTTCGCCCGCAGTGTAGTCTCCCTCTTCGCGATAATCGTCCATTTGAAAAAACCAATGTCCCTCTTTCAATCCGTCAACATATTCTCCCTGTGTAATGATCGTTCCGTTTTCATCGTAATCGGTTACCGTTCCGTTGCGCAATCCATCCGTATATGTTTCTTCACGCAACAATTGCCCGTCTTCGTAATACCACTTCCAGTCGCCAACCGGTCTTCCCTTCGCATCGTATTTTCCGACCTGCTCCGTTTTTCCGTTTTCATAAACATATTTCCAATCGCCGATTTTCACGCCGTCCTTGTAATCGCCTTCGCCTTTCAATTCACCCGTGTCATAATATTCTTTCCAATGTCCCTGCTGCAATCCTTTCGCATCATAAAGCCCTTTGCCCACAAGAATTCCTTCGCTGTAAACTTCACTGCCCACAATTGTTCCTGTCGTATCGTATTCGCGGAAAACACCTTCGGGAACCCCGTCCTTGTAATTCCCGATTTCTTTCGGTGTGCCGTTTGAATTGTAAGTGATCACCGATTCGATCTTCGCCAACTCGGGAGGATTTTTCACGAGCACGCCGTTTTCCCATTTGGTAACGTTGGTAAGATTTCCGAATTCATTGTATTCCTTGAAGTATCCGTTTTTTTTATCGTCCAGATAATGTCCTTCGTTTTTCACTTTTCCATTCGGCCAAAAATCCTTGAATGTTCCCTGCTTCAATCCGTTTGCGTCGTGCCGATTCAGGCGTTCGGTATTTTTCACGAATCCCGCCTTGTATTCCGTAATGGTAATGATGGCTCCCGTTGTATCGTATTCAAATGCCGTTCCTTCCTCTTTTCCCTCAACGAACGGAGTCACTTCCTGTGTTTTGCCGTTTTTATAGTACGTTGTCATCGGACCCTGCTTCATGTTGTTCACAAAAGTTTCCTCTGTTGTCAGGATTCCCTTTTCATCATAGGTTTTCAGCGGACCGTTTTTCTTTCCGTCGCGATACGTGTATTCAAAAGTCAATTTACCAGATTCATTATAGAATTTCCAGGTGCTGTCGAGTTGAAAATCCTTCCTGTTCCCTTCCGATTTTATTTTTCCACTTTGATAATAGGTTTTCCAATAACCATCCGGTTTTCCATCACGCATTGGCCCTTCGCTCGAAAGTTTTCCGTTGTCGTAATAGAATTTATTATAGCCGTTCGGATTCGTTGGAGCTTGTGGTGTTTGCGAAAATGCAATCGTCACGCTGAACAAAAAAACAAAAACAGAAAAAACAAACCTAATTGATTTCATTTTTCACAATCCATATTGTGCAGACAATTCCAACATGCGTCTGATTGGTTTTGCAGAGCGTTCAATCAGGTCTGCCGACATTGTTATTTCGGGCTTTTCGTCCCTTAAACAAATATACAGTTTTTCAAGGGTGTTTAATTTCATGTGAGGACAATCATTGCATGCACAATTGTTGTTTGGCGGTGCGGGAATGAATGTTTTTTCGGGTGATTGTTTTTCCATCTGGTGGAGAATTCCCGTTTCTGTTCCGACGATAAAAGTTTTTGCAGTATCTTTCTCAGTAAATTTTAATAAGGCGGTGGTCGAGCCGATGAAATCCGCCATTTTCAAAACGGTCTCTTCACATTCCGGATGTGCAATGAATTTTGCATCGGGATATTTCGTTTTCAATCTTGTTATTTTTTCCAGGGAGAATATTTCATGCACCATACACGATCCATCCCACAAAACCATTTCCCTTCCCGTTTGTTTTGAAATGTATCTGCCCAGATTCTTATCGGGTGCAAAAATTATTTTCTGGTCGGCGGGCAAATGTTTTACAATCTGTTCGGCATTGCTTGATGTGCAAATGATATCGCTGAGCGCTTTTATTTCCGCCGAACAATTGATGTAGGTGATGACAATGTGATCGGGATATTTTTTCTTGAATTCCGAAAATTTATCCGGTGGACAGGAATCGGCGAGAGAGCAGCCGGCATTGAGATCCGGCAATAAAACCTTTTTGTTCGGATTCAGGATTTTTGCTGTTTCCGCCATGAAATGAACTCCGGCGAAAACAATGATTTCCGCTTTTGTTTTCGCAGCTTGTTGCGCGAGACCGAGACTGTCGCCAATGAAATCCGCGACGTCTTGAATATCCCCTTCCTGGTAATAATGCGCGAGCAGAACAGCATTTTTTTCTTTTTTCAGTTTTTTGATCGCAGCAAATATATCCAAGTCCGGATCAATTCCATTTCCTTTTTTTTCGAGAACCTCATTTCCCTTATACATCATATTTTCTTTTTAAATAAAATCTATTATTACTACTAGCCTGTTGAAACGGTGCAAAACAATCCGTTGAAATACTTGACGAGTTGAGTTATTAAAAATAGGGAACACGATTTGAACAGCTTTTTTTTTATAATTGTCTGATTAGGTGATTTCTTTTTCCGTTATCAACAGTCTGTGAATTGTATTTGTGAATTTCATTTGTTGATTCTTTTTCGAGAAAAAGGCGTTGGATTCCTGTTTGTTTTTTCCCGCTTATATTTTTTCCACATGCGTCTTTTTGCATTTGATTTATGCTAAGGGAAAACGCATTCCTGAAATCCAAGAATAGTTTCGGGTTATTAATCAACCGACAAAAAAATCTTTCAACCGATTTCATGTTGATAAACGGATGTACAATCACCTTATTTTCAAGCCTTATTTTTTTTGACAATGTTTGCAATGTTGAAATCCATTTGGTAATAAAAACACCTTTGTCCAAAAAATCGGGCATATTCTGATTTACCTTTGTATCACACTGTAAAAATAACAAGAAGATGGCTCTACTTTCCATTGCAATCGGTGCCGACCATGCCGGTTTTCAGTTAAAATCCGCAATTGTTGAATATGTAAAGTCACTTGGACATGCAGTAAAGGATTTTGGGGCCAATTCCGAAGCCAGCGTCGACTATCCCGATTATGCGCATCCGGTTGCCAATGAAGTGGAATCGGGCAAGGCAAATTATGGGATACTTATATGTGGATCCGGAAACGGCATCAGCATGGCGGCCAATAAACACAAGGGAATAAGAGCGGCGGTTTGCTGGACAAGGGAAATCGCAAAATTGGCGCGCATGCACAATGACGCAAATATCCTTTCCCTTCCTGCCAGATTCATCAGCATTGAAGAGGCAAAAGCATGTGTGGATGTCTTTTTAAATACCGCTTTTGAAGGTGGACGGCATGCAAACAGGGTGAACAAAATACCCCTAAGTGTCTGATTTTTAGTTTTCGCCGGATATTTTCCTGCGGGAATTATTTCTAAATTGCATCGCCCCCCCGAAATCAAGATGCGATTCACCAAGCTGATTTACCTCTTTTTTGTATTTATTTCAGCTCCTGTGTTTTCGCAGGTTGTGCTTCCGTATTCCATCAATAACGGAAACCTTCCGCACGATTCAGACCAGATTGCGCCGATCCCGTCTTACATTGACACAAGCAATCAATTCATATTGTCCGGTTTTCATGCCACGGACATCGTTCCCGACTTCACACTTTTCGACACGCTTGGGAATCCGACAATGTTGAGCGGAATATTGAATCAGGGAAAACCGGTTTTATTGGTAACGGTTTCACTTTCCTGTCCGGTTTCAAGAAACAGCATGACGACAGTGTTGCCTTCCATCGTTGCACAATACGGATCACAGATAAATATTTTATTGGTTTATGTTGTTGAAGCGCATCCGCTCGGACCGGATTTTTCACCGTATTCAAATTCGGTAAACACAACGACGGTAAATTATCAGGACAGCATTCTGATTCGTCAGGAAACAAATTATTATTTGCGGAAAAAAATGGCATCGCAGTTTACGCGCCGTTTTCATTTAGCCGTTCCCGTTTTGGTTGATGATCCCGCAAATGATTATTGGGAAACTTTTGGTCCCGCACCGAACAATGCGTATTTGCTTGCACCGAATGGAATGGTGTTCAGGAAGTACGGTTGGTTCGGACATTCGAAAATCCAGTTGCTTGACGACATTCCATTGCTGTTGGCGCAGACAGGAATTTCCGAATCGGCAAACAATCCTTCGGCGGAAATTTTTCCGAATCCGTCAAATGGAAATTCTGTCCTGAAAGTTGAAAACGAAAATTCATACAGTTTCAGGATCATCGACATGACCGGAAGAATTGTTGCAGCGGAGGAAAATATTTCCTCGTCCGTTTTCGATTTGGAAAAATATCACCTTGACGCCGGAGTATATTCCGTGACAGTAAATGCATATTCCGGGCGCACATTCTCGTTGCGTTACATCATCCAATAATCTTCTTTCCAAAAATCCCCGGGTACATCTGTAGAAAAAAACCAGCGCACATCAGCGCCAATCTGTGGCTATTAACATTTCCCCTGTGCAAAACCTTTTGCCGCTTTCCCTTTCATCTCACTCGCCCTCCTCTATCTTTGTTAAGGTCACATGAAGAGAAAATTATTCTTTCCGTTTCTGATTGCAATTTTCTGCACAGCATTTTTTTCATTTGTTGAAAAAGAGGATCCGCTGAGAAAAACCTATGCGCAAACAATTACCGCAGCTGATTTGAAAATGCGCCTTTCCATTATCGCTTCCGATTCATTCGAGGGAAGGGAGACGGCAAAAAAAGGACAGCACATGACGGCGGAATATATTGCGCGACAATTCATGTCATTCGGAATTCCGCCGCTTCCCGGAACAGAACCGCTTGACAATCCCATTCCGAATTATTATCAGGACGTTCCGCTTTTGCAATTGACACCGGGAAACGGGACCGTTTCTGCCAACGAAAAAAAATATTCTTTCGGAAATGATTTTTATTATACGCCGGGAATATCGGATACAAAATTGGATGCGACACAAATTGTTTTTGCAGGATATGGAATTCAGGATAGCCTGTATAAGGATTACGATGGCATTGATGTGAAAGGAAAATTGGAAATGATTGTTGCAGACGAGCCGCTCGATAAAAAAGGAAATTCGATCATTACACACAAAAAGGATTTGTCGGCCTGGTCAACCAACAGGAGGAAAAAAACAAATGAGGCGAAAAGCCACGGGGCAATTGCGCTGTTTGTGATTGTTCCCGATTACCAAAAAAGATTCAACGATTACAAGGACTATATCGAGAAACCGACACTTGATTTGTACGAGCCGAACCTGTCGAAAAAAAAATCCGACAACATTCCCGTTTTATACATCAGCAAACAAATGGCGGATGAATTGTTGTTGGCGGGAAATCAAAAACAGACGATCGATAAAATCGTTGCCCGCATTTCAAAAAAGAAAACACCGATTCATCTTGAATTTCCGCTTTCGCTTGAAATAAATATCCTGCGCGACTCGAAAATACTTCATTCCGAAAACGTGCTTGGCTACATTGAAGGAACGGATTTGAAAAACGAATTGGTGATTGTCACCGCACACATGGACCATCTTGGAATCGACTCTTCGAAAACGGGAGACAAGATTTTCAACGGGGCGGATGACGATGGCAGCGGAACGGTTTCCGTAATTGAAATGGCGCAGGCGTTTGCGCAGGCGAAAAAAGAAGGACACGGCCCACGAAGAAGCATGCTGTTCATGTGCGTAACGGGCGAGGAAAAAGGATTGCTCGGCTCGAGATACTACACCGACAATCCGATTTTCCCATTGGCAAATACGGTTGTTGACTTGAATATCGACATGATCGGAAGGATTGACGATGCACACAAAACGGATTCGGAATATGTCTATGTCATCGGTTCTGACAAATTGAGCAGCGAATTGAAAACGATCAATGAAACGGAAGACGCTACTTATTGTGGATTGAAACTCGATTATCGTTTTGATGTTCCGAACGAGCCGAATAATTTTTATCAAAGATCCGACCATTATAATTTCGCGAAAAACAATGTTCCGATTGCATTTTTCTTCAATGGGGTTCACGCGGATTATCACCAGGTGAGCGACGAGGTTTCCAAAATCGATTTTCCTTTGATGGAAAAACGCGCACGGCTTGTTTTTTATGATGCGTGGGAAATAGCAAACAGGGACCAACGGCTTGTTGTAGACAAAAAATAAATTTACACCATGGATGCAGCAACAAAATTTTTTACCGAAGCGGAAAAAAATGTTTTCAGCGAAGAGCATCGCCGCAAACTCCAATTCAACACGACACAATACGACAAAAAGGTTGCGCAGGGAAAACTGCAGTATTCAAACCTTGAACTCGCCAAAACGCGCGCGGCCGGACTGAGAAACAAAACGACAGAACATCTTGACAAATACCTGATCGAGTTTGAATCCAATTTTTTAAAGCGCGGAGGAAAAATCATTTGGGCGCAGGATGCGGCAGAAGCGGTAAGGGAAATTTCCGGTATTCTCAAAAAATCAAATGTCACTTCCGTTGTCAAGTCAAAATCCATGTCGACGGAAGAAATCGGGTTGAACGAACATTTGAAAAAAGAGGGAATCGAATCGCTTGAAACGGATCTCGGGGAATTCATCCAGCAACTCGATGGCGAAGCGCCTTATCACATTGTCACTCCCGCCATGCACAAGTCGAAAGAGGATGTGGCGAAATTGTTTCATGAAAAAAAGGGAACACCGGCAGAATTTTCCCCTGCGCAAATCATGCAATGGACACGCGAGCACATGCGTGAAAAATACCGTACCGCAGGGGCGGGAATTACGGGTGCGAATTTTCTTGCGGCCGATACAGGGTCAATTTCCATTTCGGAAAACGAAGGCAACGCGCTGATGTCAATGGCATTTCCGAAAATCCATATTGTTGTTACGGGAATAGAAAAAATAATTCCATCAATCAAGGACCTCGATTTGTTTCAGGCGCTTTTGGCCACACACGGAACCGGGCAACAAATGACGGTTTACAATTCCATCATCACCGGACCAAAACAAAACGACGAGACAGATGGTCCCGAAGAACTGTATCTCGTGTTGCTTGACAATGGACGCACAACTGTTCTTGCAAAAACGGAACAGCGGCGCGCACTCAATTGCATCCGTTGCGGCGCTTGTCTCAACGCCTGTCCCGTATACGAAGGTGTTGGCGGGCACGCGTACGGATCGGTTTACAGCGGACCGATTGGTGCTGCGCTGATGCCGCACATGGGAGGAATGAATGAATACAAGCACCTCAGTTACGCATCAACAATTTGCGGAAGGTGCACCGAAGTTTGTCCCGTGAAAATCGACATTCACAAACTCTTGCTTTTCAATCGACGCGATGCAATTTCTTCCGGTTACGTAACAAAAACGGAAACGATGATGTGGTTTTTCTGGAAGGGCGCGATGTTGAAGCGGAGCAAAATGGACAAGGGTGGGGCAAAGCTGAAAAATTTCATGATGCGGCAATTTTTCAGGAAGTCGTGGGGCGAAAGAAGGGAGTTGCCGGGCGTTGCGCCAAAATCATTCAATCAATTGTGGCGGGAGCGGAAGGGGATCAAATAAAATTCGCGACCGACAAATTGTTTCAATAAAAAAGGCGATCATCATTCCGATGACCGCCTTTTCCTTTTCAAATGAAAATCAGATAATATCGGCAACAATCAGGATGGCGTAAACGATGGCCAGGAGAACGATAAGCCCTCCGAAGAAAGAGGCGAAAACCACACCGAAACCAATCAACCACAAGAGAAGGTCAATCCAGAATCTTTTTGTGACACCCTCTTTGAGCAATACGGCAAGCGGAGCAAGAATGATGGCGAGAATGATGTAAAGCAAAAGCGTTAGTGAATCCTCGGCCTGTTTCGCATTCGGCTTCAAGACATTCATTTTTGTTTTTGGCGAATCGATTTTATTGTGTGAAGGGTCGTTGTGTTGAATTTTTTGAAAAACATTTTTTCCTGAAGGAGAAATTGTTTTTGCAACAGCCGTTTTCATTGGCACATTGACAGACGGGGAAAGGGTTGTTTGTGCAGACTGTTTTGTTGCAACAGATTTTTGCTCCGGCAAAACGGTTTCTACGGTTGGGGCGTAAACCGGTTTTTTATTTTCAGCAACAGATTCCTTTTTGTCCGAATGGTTTCCGACGTGCACGTAATAGCCATTTCCATAATGGCGCTTTTCGATGATCAGGTTTTTTTCGGAAGAACAGGATGTGAAAAATAATCCTGCGAGAAAAACAACGAGACAGGAAAGGAGAGCGGGAGATTTTTTCATGGTGGTTTTTATGAGCGACAAAGATAATTAGTTAAGCAATGAAGAGGCTTGCGAACGCACAAAAACAAAAATGAACAAACGGAAAAGAGAAGCGCCGCCAACCGGAATGAACTTTTTCCGACAAGTTGTTCATAACAATTAACAGAAACGAGCGGTCTGTTCAAAAATCCAGGTAACAAGAGCTGTCATTTCCGCGTTTTAATAATGAACTTTGAGAAAAGCCCCCATCCTATGACCCACGCCGAATTTCGGGCGTACAACGATCAGCCCTGTCGCTTTCGGATGAAATCCGGAAAAGAAGTGTTTGGAGTAATCTGGGAAAAGCCACAGCCGGGAAGCAGCTCTTATTATTTCGCTAGCCTGAGTGAACGCTTCAACCGCAACATGAGAGGGAACTCAATCGGAATGATGATCAACATTGACGATGTTGTGGGAGCGGAACTGTTGAGCAACAGTGGAACCCTCGTCGGATAATTTTTCTTTCCAGTATTTTTTATCGCCACAACCCCATTTGTAAACAAATGGTTATTGAACGATTTCCTTTTCCGTCCTATCTTCATTGTACGGCATTTTAGCCAAGGCAATGAAAGGGAATTCGAAAACGGTTTTTTTGGCGGGAATATTTTTTCTCTTTCAATTTATTTTCTCCTGCCGTGAAACACAGTCCCCCGTTTCGTGTCCGGGAGCAAGTTCGGGCGGCGTGGAAAACAAATCGGGAGACTCCAAAAGGAAACACGTTTCGAGGCGACAACGCAAGGCGAAGGGCCAAGACGGATTCGTTCCAAAAGACAAGAAGACGGAACGGTCTGCAAAAAAAGCGGAGAAGGGAAAAAAGAAAGAGAAGAGCGAAACGAAATTGCAAAAGAAAATAGACCTGTTCCGGAAAAACCGCGCGGCGAAAAAAGACCTGGACACAAAAGAAAAGGCAAACTCCTCGAAGAATGCGCGGAAACAAAAAAAGCTGATCAGGAAAAGATCAAGACATCCTCAAATCGACAATCCGCCAAAAGGACAAGTCTGAAAATCATACGCGCGTTTTCACAATCGCGAATCGCGACTTCAATTTCATGAACGGTTTTTCAATCAGCTCGTACGAGATGACAGGAACCACAAGAGAAAAACCAAGGACAATGATCCAGTATGTTTTTCCGAAACCGATGTGATTGATCATCCAATCGGCAATCGGTTTGTGATCCGATTCAAAAATCTTGTAAATGATAAGTTGCAACAGGATGTTTCCCCACAAATAAATTCCGAAACAGCATCTGCCGAGATAATTGAAAATATGATTCGGACCCCAACGCAATTTCGCTTCCGGATTGAAAACGAAATTCATCATCAGCAATCCCGCCAATAGAAGATAGAGCATCCGTTTCCAGCAAACCATAAAAATGTTTGACCAATCACTGAGATCATCCACGCACAATGACCAAATCAGGATTCCCAACAAAAGCAATCGCACGGCAAAAGGCATGCGCAAGGAAAACGGGCGGTGGAAATGTCCCCACGCGGCAAGTCCGCCCAACGCAAGTGCGTCGATGCGCGAGAACGTATGAAGGTCGAGCGTAAACCAACACTCATCAATGTGATAAAATGCCCATGCGCGGAAACTCATGCTTCCGAGAATGATGGTGACAAGAACAACGGGTAACCGCTTCATTGGAACGAAGGCAACAAGAAAAGGCCAAACGAGATAGAAATGTTCCTCGATGCAGATGGACCAGAAATGTGCAAATGGAAAATCCCAGCTCTTGGTGGAGATGGTATGGAAATTATTGTAAAAGAAAATCGCCGATTTGTAATCAACATCCCTTGGTACAATTCCCAACCGTGCATACGTTACATTCATCCACGGACAAAACCAGAAAAAACAAATGCCGATGATGAAAAAATAAAGCGGCCAGATGCGAAGGATGCGCCGCAGGAAAAATGCGGGAATGTTCACTTTGCCCTTGTCGGTTTTTTCCTTGATCAATAAATAGGTGATGAGAAATCCGCTGATGAGAAAAAACAAATCGACGCCGAAATTGAAATTGTGCACGAAACTGTGGATATATCCACCGAACCACGACCACTCTTTGTCGTTTGTCGGACTCGCCAATTTTTTCGGAATGCCGAACCAGCCCCACCAGCCGTCGAAAGCGTGAACGAACACAACCATGAACGCGGCAAGAAACCGCAGCGCATCGAGCTGAACAAAATGAAGGGGTTTTTTATTTTCGGCGAGATCGTTCATTGAAAAATCTGCGCCAAGATACGGTGAATGTGAGGAAGAAAATAATTCGGGAAAAGGGAATCAGCCCCGACCCTTTTTCTGAGGAAGCACTTTCATGTCGATCGATTCGGGGACAGCCCTGCGATTCTCTTTTTTGTTTTTAGAATAAGACTGTCGCACCAAAACTTTTTCCGATGCGCCTTGAATCAACGTAAAAAATCCGGGCTTGCCGTCCGTCATTATTATCGTTCCCTTTCCTTTTTTATACAAACGGATATTCGAGGAATCGGCATAAGAAGCGCAAAGCCTGATGTCGCCGGAGAAAGAATAAAATGCGGTCCGCGAATTTTGCGGACAGAAATCAACCGTGATCAATGTGTAATCATTCCATGAAGAAGTTGCAGAGATTTCATTCGACTTTGCCGAATCATCAATGGGATCGAACAGGTTTTTTTTGTCCTCGAAAACCGGCAACAGGAAAGAGCGGCAACCGTCTTCCGCAAATAGGATTGCGCCATTCGGCTTTCCCCCTTTCGGGCTTTCCGAATCTGTCGGACAGGAATCGGCAGTTGAAACAGCGGCAGTGTTTTTATCAACGGAGTCGTCATGCGTTTTTTTCACGGAATCAATCATCGGCACAACATTTTCATCGTTCTGTTCATTCGGATGGTTGTGTTTTAATACAAACCAATAACCCGAAGCAATCACCATAGCCGAAGCGGTTGCAAGGGCCCACCAATATTTCCGGAAGAAATTTTCCGGTTTGATGGAAGGGGAATACTTTTCGAAAGCCGCCGCAGGAATCCCCCGGCCTATTTCCGCCACCTGTTTCTTGAAAATCCCGCTTCCCGACATTTGGATTGCATTTACGGCAGAAGAATAAAATGCGAACTCTTCGCGCAAGGAATCGTTTTCCCCGAGAGAATTTTCAAATTCACGTTCGTCGCCCTCCGAACAATTCCCGGAAAGGTAATCGTCGAAAAAGTTGTATGTCGATTCGTTGAATTCCATTTATTTCTGCGTGGATGAATAAATTGATTTCAGTTTCTGCAGGCATTTGTATTTCTGAGACTTCGCATTGTCTGCATTCGTATAATTCAAGTCGATGGCAATTTCTTCCATGCTTTTCTTGAAATAATAATACAGCAGCAACAATTTCCGGCATTGTGTTCCCAGTTGTTCCAGGCATTTCCTCAACGAAACGGACTTTTCATTTTGTGCAGCAAGATCTTCAGGCAAAACAACAGGATCGACAGTTTCAAAATCTACGAGACGCACATTCCTTTTCTGTTTTTCCAATTGTTTCATCCACTTGTTTCTGCACACAGCGTAAATCCATGTTTTCAGTGACGATTTCAGTTCGAACTTTCCCGAACCCAACTGCTCAAACAGCGCCACCATCGCCTCCTGGAAAATATCGTGGGCGTCCTCTTCCCTTCCGCTGTTCTTGATAATGAAATATTTTATCATGTTGAAGTGCAGCACATACACCTTCCGGAAAGCGGAAGAATCACCTCGGCGCAATCCGGCGAAGAGCTCATTCTCATTGGTGAATTCTGTCATCTGACGGTTGATTCCTTTGGAAGCGGAAAGGTAACCCGAAAAAAGAAAAATATTTTTTCGCAACCGACTGTTACCTTTTGCGTCTTATCGGCATTAAGGGTAAATAAAACCGATAAGAAAATGAAAAAGCTGATTATTCCAGCCGCATTGCTTCTCATTGCAGCGTGCGTGCAACCGTTCATGAAAGAAAAATCAACAGGCGCGAATGTTATTGCAACAGGACAAGCACATATTCCCGTCACGCAAAAAGAAACAACACGATCATTCGCAGCTTCGTCCGATACTGGTTTTTCTCCGCACTTCACTGCGCTCAACATTCCCCAAAAGATGAAACAGGATTTCCGGATCAATCCGAAATCATCACAAGTGATTATTGGAAAATCGGGAACGATGGTTTTGATTCCTGAAAATGCGTTCAAGGATGCGAATGGAAATGTGGTGAATGGAAAAGTGAAAATGGAAATCGTGGAGGGAATCAAGGATGCAGATATCATTAAAATGAATCTCGGTACAATGAGCGATCAGGGTCCGCTTGAAACGGGAGGAATGATTTACATCAATGCTTTTTCTGAAAACGGAGACTCGCTGAAATTGGCGGACGGGAAAAAACTGGATGTTGAAATTCCGACCGACAATAAAAAAACGGGAATGAAATTGTGGAACGGCATTGTGCAGAAAGATGGAAGCGTTTCGTGGACAAACCCGCAGCCGCTGAAAGAAAACCTTCGCCCTGTTCCTGCGATTTCGCTGGAGAAAAATTCTGGAGGCAAGGCTGAAAAAAAACAGGAATCGACAGACAACGTAATAATGTTAAGAAGCAAAGAATATTTATGGGAGCAATGGTGGGATGTTAAAAATCACAGATGGGTCAACGACAGAAGCGGAGCAACGTCCGATACAAATATTGTTGCCGTTGCTTCTGCCGATGGAAAATCGACCGAGTTGGTAAACCTAGCCGACAAAAAATTCGAGAACACGAATATTGCAACGGCGGAATTCCGTTCGAGAATTCCTTTCATCAATCAGGCTTGCGATTCGCGACTGATTTTATGTTACACCGAAAATCCACAACGAGCATTGTGGAAAAGCGACAATGCAGCAGCTGATTCGCTTGAAAAATCGGGATGTGAACTTGCGGACCTGTTTCGCCAATTTGCAAAAATGAAACAGGGAAAAGTTGATCCTGCCGATCCGAATACGGTTGCTGCGTTGGATGCCGCAAGGGAAAAGGCGCTTGAAAATTATGAGAAAAATGTGCGGGAGTCTTCCCATGCATTCGACCAAAAATACCCTGCGTATGCATCTTATTCTTTCGGGATGAAAACATTGGGTTGGGCGAATGTTGATCGTTTGTGCGGCGGAAATGCAACGCCAATGTTTTTCAATGTGCATGTTGATGGAACGAAAGACGACGATGTTCAAGCGACACTGATTGTTCCGGGAAGAAATCTTTTCATCAATGGCTACAAAAGACCGAATGGCGATTATTCATTTACACACGGAGAATACGAACAGCAAGCGTCTTACCCTGCGGGAGAAGAAGCGTATGTTCTTGCAAAAAGCGGGAACGGGAAAAACCTTCGTTTTGAATTGAAAAAAATAATCCTTGGAACGAATCAGATTGAAAATGTTTCGCTTCACGCGGGAACAGACGACGAGTTGGCTGTGGCGCTGGGAAACAATCCGCCGGAGAAAGACGAACCGGAAAAAAAGATTGACGATTGGTATCTGCAATCATTGAAATCGGGAGCTGGGTGTTTATGTGGCAGCGAAGACGGAAGGGTTGGTTGGAACAAATGAAAACGGAAGCGCCTCTTTGAAACGGAGGCGCTTTTTTCTTGTCCTGTACAAAAGGAAAAATCATTTCGAACTTTGTACATTTACATGCAGTCAGCCGCCCTTAAACAAAAAACAATTTCTCATGAAGAGGATTTTTCTTTTCACGATTTTTTCCCTGTTGATTTTTTCCTTTCGCCTGCATGCGCAAAGCCATTTCCGCGCAGGATTTTCTTTCGGTCCGCTTGCGTCGGATGTATTGGGTACGGATACGCGCGATGACGATGCGGATTTTCACCACCTTGGTTTTTCCGTAGGGGGAATTGTGCACACGGAATTGAGCGAAGGGAACTCCTTTCAGTTTGAAATAAATTATATCACCAAGGGAGCGACATCCCCTCCGGATTCTGCCAACAACGGATATTACAAGCTAACCTTGAATTATCTCGAGGTTCCATTTGTGTTCCGCCACGACATAAAGTTCAACGTGAAGAAAAAACCCGTGACGCGTTTTCAGCTGGAAGGCGGATTTGCCGTTGCGCGGCTTGTCCATTTCAACGAAAAGGTCAATAACTATTCCCAGACTTTCGGAGCGGAAAATGTGAATAAAACCGAAGCGAGCCTTCTTGTGGGAATAAATTACATCGTCACTCCGCAATTTTATTTTGGATTGCGCTATGAAAACGGATTGATTCCCGCACTGAAAAAAAATTCCATCCAGAGTTATTTTGTCCGTTACACATTCAATAACGGTAACAATATGGTGGTGCAATTCACGGCGCACTATATTTTCGGAAAAGGTCCGGATAAGGTAGAAGAGACTCCTCCTCCGCCGGCACAATAACTTTAATTGCACGAACGCACCGAGAATTTCCGAAGTCATTTTGTTCCAGCCTGCTTTTTGGATTTGAATCCCATTCACGGATTCCGGTCTTCTGCCATTGCTGAAAAAAAAGTAACTTGCTATTCCATTCCCAGAAAATATTCCCATGAAAAAGATTTTTACGATTTTGCTTTTTACCGCAATTGTTTCCGATGCGTTTGCCTACAGCAAATACTGGATCACCTTTACCGATAAAAACGGAACACCTTACACAACGGGAAACCCTTCGGCATATCTTTCTGCGCGTTCCATTCAACGGCGCGCGAATCAGAACATTCCGGTTACATGGTATGATCTTCCCGTGAATCCATCTTATGTTACACAAGTGCTCGCCACCGGCGCAGTGACGTTGAACTATAAGTCGCGCTGGCTGAATGCGATTTCAATTACCACAACCGACGCTGCAGCACTTGCGGCCATTCACGCACTTCCTTTTGTAACCAGCGTTGACTCGGTAAAACGATTGGCGCATTCGCACGATTTTTCGGAAGAGCCCAATGAAAATCCGGATTTGCAAAATGGACGCTATGGAAATCCGTCGACAACGAGTTTTTATAATTATGGAATATCGTACGGACAGGTTCATCAAATCAATGTGGATTGTTTGCATGATATGGGTTACCACGGGGAGGGAAAAGTGATTGCAGTGCTGGATGATGGATTCAACAGCGTGAATACGATCAATGCATTCGACAGCATTCGCCTGAACAACCAGATTCTCGGCACGTGGGATTTTGTTGCGGGCGTGCAGGATGTTTATGCTGTTGGCGGACACGGAACAATGTGCCTGTCGGATATGGCGTCTTATCTTCCGGGACAAATTATGGGAACGGCACCGAAAGCGGATTATTGGTTGTTGCGAACGGAAGATGCGACGACGGAATATATCATTGAAGAAGACAATTGGGTGGCGGGAGCGGAATTTGCAGACAGTGTTGGCGCAGACATTATATCAACATCGCTTTATTACACACAGTTTGACGATGCGACACAGAATCACACGTATGCAGACATGAACGGACGCACAACCGTATGCGCAATTGCAGCTGTGTTCACTGCGCGTGTGGGAATGCTCACGTTTGCCTGCGCAGGAAATTCCGGACAGACATCGTGGTTTTATGTCGGTTCTCCTGCCGATGCCGATTCTGTCATGGCGGTTGGCGCCGTTGATGTAAATGGAAATCTCGCAGGATTCTCTTCGCGCGGCCCGTCGTATGACAGGAGAATAAAACCGGACATTGCTGCAGACGGCGTGAATGCCGTTGTTGTAAATTCAAGTGCGAGTGTGACTACGGCAAGCGGAACTTCATTTGCAACACCGCTTTCCGCTGGAGGAGCCGCATGTTTGTGGCAATCGTCGCCGACAAATACGGCCATGCAATTGCGCCATTGCATCCAGATGAGTGCAAGCCAATGGAACGCCCCCGACTCTTTGAAAGGCTATGGGATTCCGGATTATTGCGCGGCGAGCACGTTGCTTTCAAATACAACTTCTGTTCCGATAAAAAACAACTTTTCCGTTTACCCGAATCCGAATAACGGGGAAATGGTTTTTTCATTGTCAACATTTTCAGGCAATAATGGCAAAGTGGAGATTTATGATGCGACCGGGAAATTGGTCCGTACGCTGAATGTTTCCGCAGGAGAAAAAAACATTTCCGTTAACGAGGAGAATTTGAATGACGGAATTTATTTCTGCCGATTCATTGCCGATGGAAAAGAGTTGGGCAACGACAAGATGGTGATTGTGCGATAACGTTTTCAAGATGTTATGCCGGAACAGCAACAAAAAGAGGAAGACTATCTTGCCTATTGCCAATTGGCGGATAAACTGCTTGCGCGAAGGGAAGACAACGAAAGTATCGTCATTGCGCTGAGGAAATACGCGCGGGAAAATTTTGATCAGGAGAGATTTCGGATTTCCTGCCTGTGGGTTTTCGCCCGAGAGCGCAACGATTCAAAAGGAGACGGAAACGTCGGAGGCGAACTGCTTGTCACTTTCATCAACGAATTCACAGAATCTTTTGACTGTGGGGAAGCGGGACAAAAATTATATTCCCAAACAAAAGACCGCACAAAAACAATCGTCATGCTTTACGCGGCAATCCAGTGCATCCGGTTGATTCCCGAGTATGAGAAAAAAATAAAAAGGAAAACCCTCTCTTCGAGAATTTTTCTTTTTGTTTTCAGCGCCGTGCTTTTTTTCGGGGGAATCATTGGTTCCGTTGCGCTTGCCTATGCGGGCATCATTTTTTTCCTGCTTGTGGCGGCGCCCATTGTCGGACTTTATGGAATGTATAAAAGCCTTTCGGAAATTTTCAAGGTGTACAGTAAAATAGGAAAACTTACGAAGTGAGGAGTTGTTCGTTGCGCAACAATAAAAACAGCCGCGATTAAAAAAGATTCAATCCGGATCCTATTGTCAACACCGGGGCAATTCTATCCTCACACATTCCGGGAATGTAGTTGGTGTGATAATAGACACAAATGCCAATGAAGTTTTTCCATTGCAGGTGTTTTGCCAATTTTACATTCAAGCCAACACCTGCACTGAGCTCGATTGTGGAGAGCGTTATCTGATTCCAGTTTTTCCCTTCTACTTGGTTTGCGGTTTGTTCCAGTCGAGCCATGTTAAAACTCAGCGGCAATTTATTCGCATACTGCAATTCCGAAAAACAATCCAATTGGATTGTTCCGTTGCGGCAATCCTTGAAAGCGGAATTGTTTTCTTCTCCGTTGTTGTCTGCCAATTCATGTTCATAATAAAAATCCACACATCTCATTTTCATCGAACGTTTTTGCAGGCACGGACCGATTCCCCAAACATTTTTGTCATTGGCAAGAACAAGATTTCCGGAAAAAAAAGTTCCATGCCCGTCTCCGGAAAGAAAACTTTCGGCATTTATTCCCAATCGGTAATCCCCGGATCCTGTTTGCTGACAAATCAAAAATGTATGATTCAACAGCAGAAACGCCAAGAAAAAAAGCAGGCGCAACTTTAGCGAAAGGCTCTTTTTTGATTTTTCAATCTTCTTTAAAAAAACAGAAAACAGATTCTCCGGTTTTCGTTTTGCCGATGGCGCTTCGGGTTCTTGAAGACCAACATCCCCAAGGATTTCCTTCAGCGAATTGATGTCAAAGGGCTTTGCATTTCCTTTTGTAACATAGCTATTGACGGAAATGAATTCTATTTCCCGCATGGCGAACGTGGACGACACAACGACAATTTTTATCCGACACTTTATTTTTTCATACAGCGGAAAAAAATCCTTCATGAATTTGCACGACCCCGAAATGTGCAGATCCACATTCATGAGAAGCAGTGTTTTGCTGTCGGTATTTGCTGAAAGGTTTTTTGCGATGTGATCAAGCGCATCTTTTCCGTTGGCAAACGCGGAAATGTTTTTCTCTTCCAATAATTGAACAAGAACGTTTTTCTTTAATCTGCTTGTTGTTGGATCATCATCAATCACAACACAAGCGTTGATCGGTTTCATAAAAATTCGTTTAATGGTTTATAAATAAGACGGACAATAAAATGCAATACAAAAAGGGTCGTTGAATTCTTAAGCAAAGTTCCAACGGGCATTTCCTGTGGAAATAAGGGATTACGTTTCTTTTGGGACTTTTCAGACTTTTCTATATTAGCGCATGGCAAAACCCCCTCTGCCCGTTTTTGACATTGAACAGTTCAAGCATTTCGGCAAGGAAGACGATTTTTATGCGAACACACTGAGCGGTCATTTAAAGAAGTACGGATTCATTTTCAAGCCGCACAAGCATAATTTTTACTTTGCCGCATTGTGCACGAAAGGTTCGGGTAAACAGAAAATCGATTTTGTTGATTACGAGGTAAAACCGGGTGCGGTATTTTTACTTTCTCCCGGTCAGGCACATAGCTGGAATGTGTCGGACGATGCGGATGGATTTATTTTTTTTCATACAAAAAGTTTTTTCAACCTGCATTTTCCTTCCAAGAAGGTGGAGGAATATCCGTTTTTCTGTTCCACGTACAATTCCCCGCTTATCCACTTGAACAAAAACCCAATGGGAAAAGCAGAATCCATTTTCAGTGAAATCGTTGAAGAATACAAGGAAGACCATCTCATGAGATTCCAAAAGATATATTCCCTGATTGACTTACTTTACATCGATCTGTCGCGGGTGTACTTACCGGATATTAAAACCCAAACGCAGAATCACGGCTTTCTCTCGAAGCTGAGAAGGCTGGAAGATTTGATCGAAGAGAATTTCAAAACAATGAAATCTCCGGGAGCCTATGCGAAAATGATGTTCCTGAGTGAAAGGCACCTCAACAGGATCTGCAAGGAATGCCTGAACAAAACCACTTCCGATTTGATTATGGACAAGATTATGCTTGAGGCTAAAAGAATGTTGGCGCAAACACAACTTTCCATTTCCGAAATTGCAGGAGAGCTTGGTTATTACGACGTGTCTTACTTTTCGCGTCTATTCAAAAGGGAGAGTGGACAAACGCCAGCGGAATTCATGAAGAAATACAATTATGCCAATTGAACGGCATGATTGATTCTTTGAAAAAAAATCAGGACAGCACTTATTTCACCCCACGGATGAGATGTACGAATCCATGGTCGTCGATTGTTTTCCCTGCAAAATCCT
>CAYMZV010000014.1:0-28975 GCA_964394965.1 uncultured Chryseobacterium sp. | reverse complement strand
CCAGGCAAAGCATTTTCCGTCTACTGCTGCTGCCGCTTTTTTTGCTGCCCCTCCTTTTCTCTTCCTGCGACAATAAAAGCCTTTACGATCAGAACCGCGATATCAAGGACGGGCTTTGGGATTACAGCAATCACCTTGTTTTTGATTTTGATGTTCCCGATACCACAACGAAATACAATTTCTATTTCAATGTGCGCAACACCGATGATTATCCGTACAGCAACATTTATGTTTTTTTCAAGACAAAATTCCCCAATGGAAAAATGGGAAATGATACGGTTGAATTTCCCTTGGCGGATGAGAATGGACGTTGGTATGGAAAAGGCCAAGGCGATGTGCACGATTGCCGTTTGATTTTCAGGAAAAATGTAAGGTTTCCGCTTGCAGGAAAATATCACATGGAGGTGGTGCAGGCAATGCGCATGGAACAGTTGCCCGGAGTCTTGAATGCAGGCATCCGGATTGAAAAGACGGAACCGAAATGAATTCATGCAGAGGTGGGCGGCAGAAAAAAAGCAGCCGCGGCAGTTTGAAAAGCTGCGTTGAAATAATTGGTGAAGTTGAACTACAATAAAAAGCTACAGTGGAATAGTTCACAATCTGAAGAATAAAAGTCACGATGAAAAAATTCTTCAACGTCAATTCAAAATCGCTTCTTCGAAAATTCCTGCTGTCCACAACCACTTTTTTTACAGCCGCTTTTCTCTTTTCTTCTTGCGTAAGAAATCTTTACGCGCCCTCAGTTGTATATGCGCCCCAGTTGCGCGATAAATATGAAGGGGAATTCGGAATAAATGCGAATGGGAATGCGGGCTTGCAAATGCAAACCTCTTTTGCACTTACGAATTTTTTGGGTGTACAGGCACAGGCCAATGCAATGCGATTGCACAGCGGCGATTTTTTGGCGGGACCGAATTGCTGGTGGAAACACAAACTCGATGACCGTGATGTTTTCCTGATTGGATTTTCTGCCGGGTATGCTGCCGGCACATATCAGAATTACAGGACACGTGCAACAGGGTTGGGAATAACCGGAATCGGAAAGGATCCGGGTTATATGCTGTATGATGTTTATGCAAAATGGCACGGCACCTATTTCCAATATTCCATCGGCGCAAGACTCGACAATAAACTTTCCGCGTATACCGGAACACGTTTCGAATTCCTGAATTGCAGTCAATTCCGTTACAACACACAATTTTTTGCAATGGATACTTTGCATGAAGGCCAATTCATTCCGGGAGAAAAACAAAGCGTAAATCCACGGCAGGGATATACCACACTTGCAGAAGTTTTTCTCGGATTGAATTTCGGATGGCAACATTTCCACTTTTTTGTAGAGGCGCAATTCCGAGGGCAATACACCGGGCAAAACCTTTTCGACAGTTGGAAAGTGCCGGGAACGGGAGTGGCAACAGCGGGAATAACGTTCATGTTCGGGAATAAGAATTTGCCGAAATATGCACATGGCGTTTTGGTGAATCCGAATCAGACGCAATAACAATAGGCAGCGTTCTTTTTATTTTGTCTGTCTGCACGCTTTGTAATCTGTCCCACACATTTATTCAAACTTCCCAAACACTTGTCCTTTCTTCCTTAAGGGACATTGCTTTTTCCTTACTTTTGATTCCGATATGTCAGCAGAAAATCCTTCCGATAAAAAATCTCCTGTTTCAAGGGAAAAAGGGAAACCGAAATCCAAATACAGACGCATCATCATCTGGTTTTGGGTTCTTTTGCTTGCACCCATTTTCGGTTTGATCGGATTGGTAATCGGCATTGCGTGTTTTGCCGATCTGCCCGACATTGAACAATTGCAGAATCCGGAAAGCAATCTCGCTACCGTTTGTTATTCTTCCGATGGAAAAGAGCTGGGAAGATTTTATGCCGAGAATCGTGTGAATGTGCATTACAATCAGATTGATCCCGATGTGATTCATGCATTGGTGGCGACTGAAGATGAAAGGTATTTCGAACATTCCGGAATCGACGTGCGCAGTTTGGGTCGTGCCTTGTTTCGGATGGGACACGGTGGCGGTGCTTCAACCATTACACAGCAGTTGGCGAAAATGCAATTCCACAGGGAAGAATCGCAGCATGCCACTTTTTTGCAACGCAGTTACCAGAAATTGAAAGAGTGGATCATTGCAGTAAAACTGGAACGACTTTACACCAAGGAGGAAATTGCCGCATTGTATCTGAACAAATTCGATTTCATCTATAACGCAGTTGGAATCCAATCTGCTGCAAAAGTTTATTTCAGCACATCGCAGGATTCATTGAAAGTGGAAGAAGCCGCCGTGTTGGTGGGCATGTGCCAGAATCCCGCCCTGTGGAATCCGATTTTATTTCCCGAGAATGCAAAGAAGCGACGCAACATCGTGATGTATCAAATGGAAAAAAACGGATACCTCACCAAAGCGCAATACGATTCACTGAAGGAACTTCCTGTTGTGACGCATTTCAATCCCGACAGTCACAACGAAGGATTGGCTCCCTATTTCCGCGAATATCTCCGCGATAAATTTCTCAAGCAATGGTGCAGCGAACACCTCAAGCCCGATGGAAAACCGTACGACATGTATCGCGATGGATTGAAAGTGTATTGCACAATTGATACGCGCATGCAGAATTATGCAGAGGAAGCGGTCAATCAGCACATGAAATCCATGCAAGTGCAATTCGACAAGGAATTGAAAAACAAAAGGAACCGACCATTCTCCTGGCGATTGAAAAAAGACGAGATCGACCAGATCATGTCATCCGCAAAAAAGCGAACCGACCGTTACCGCAACATGAAAAGAGGAGGGGCAACCGATGCGGAAATCGACAAGGCTTTTGATACACCGGTGAAAATGTCCGTCTTCTCCTACAATGGAGACATTGATACAACAATGACCCCGATGGATTCCATCCGTTATTACAAGGGATTTTTACAAACCGGTTTTATGGCAATGGAACCGCAAACCGGTTATATACGCGCATGGGTGGGAGGAATCAATTTCCGCCATTTCCAATACGATCACGTGAAGGAAAGCAAACGGCAAGTGGGTTCCACATTCAAGCCTTTTGTTTATGCACTCGCGATCCAAGAAGGATATTCGCCTTGCGATCAGGTGCCTTGCATCCGCACTTGCATTCCGAGTGAAGACGGAAAAACAGAATGGTGTCCGGACAATGCCGGAGGAAAAGCGGACGAGAAATACGAAGGGAAAATGATTACGCTTCGAAAGGCATTGGCGCTTTCCATCAATTATATTTCCGCGTACCTCATGAAACAATTCGGTCCTGCCGCAGTAGTTGCATTCGCGAGAAATGTCGGCATCACTTCGCCGCTTGATCCTGTTCCATCGTTGTGTTTGGGAACAGCCGATCTTTCGCTGTATGAAATGGTGGGAGCGAACAACACATTCGTGAACAAGGGAACATGGATTGAACCGACTTTCGTCACACGCATTGAAGATAAGAATGGGAAAGTGCTGGAAGATTTCGTTCCGAAAAGCAAGGAAGTGATGAGTGAGGAAAAAGCATACATCATGATCAACCTCATGCAAGGCGTTGTGGATTTCGGAACGGGAACACGTTTGCGCGGAACCTACAAACTGATGAATCCCATTGCAGGAAAAACAGGTACGACACAAAATAATTCGGATGGATGGTTCATGGGATTGACACCCGATCTCGTTGCAGGATGTTGGGTGGGCGGTGAAGACCGAAGCGTTCACTTCGACAATATGGAACAGGGACAAGGTGCTGCAATGGCATTGCCGATATGGGGATTGTTTTTCCAAAAAGTGTATGCCGATAAATCCTTGAAAATTTCCAAAGGCGCATTCGACAGGCCGAATAAGAAAATCATGATGAATCTCGATTGCAAGGATTTGGATTCCGATGATCCGGACAATGGACTTGACCCGAATGGGACTTCCATTTTCGGTGATGACGGGAATTGAGGATTGTAAGGAGCTCAGAATTTTAAAAATGCGAATGGATTTATATTCATTCGCATTTTTTATTTTTCCAATTGAATCAACGGTAATGTATTAGTCATTCGTACTTCGTAGATTCGCAAAAATTCGTATTTCGTACAACCCATTCGTATATTCGTAGTCATGAATAAAACTGTAAAAAATGCCGATGATGCAATCCGTGATATTCAGGACGGAGCAACCATCATGCTCGGCGGATTCGGTCTCTGTGGCATTCCGGAAAATTGCATTGCGGCGCTGGTGCGCAAAGGCGTAAAAAATCTCACTTGCATTTCCAACAATGCCGGTGTGGATGATTTCGGAATCGGATTGATGCTGAAAACACGCCAAGTGAAAAAAATGATTTCCTCTTACGTTGGGGAAAATGCAGAATTCGAAAGGCAATTGTTGAGCGGTGAATTGGAAGTGGATTTGATTCCACAAGGCACACTCGCCACACGTTGTCTTGCGGCCGCGTACGGAATGCCCGCAGTATTTGTGCGCGCGGGTGTGGGAACGGAAGTTGCCATCGGGAAGGAAACGAGAAATTTCGACGGTGTGGAATACCTGATGGAATACGCTTTCAATGCACAATTCGCCATTGTAAAGGCATGGAAAGGCGACACGCATGGAAATCTTGTGTTCAGGAAAACGACACGCAACTTCAATGTGCCGATGGCAATGGCCGGAAAAATCACAATTGCGGAAGTGGAGGAAATCGTGGAGCCCGGTCAACTCGATTCCGATTCCATTCACGTTCCCGGAATTTATGTGCACCGCATTTTCAAAGGTGAAAAATTCGAGAAGAGAATTGAACAACGAACCGTAAGGAAAAAGTGATGTGGATAAAATCACAATTTCCCAGTTACTCAATTATCACAATTAGCAATCCCTGCCATCATGCAACCTTTCATCGAATTCAACGGAGAAAAACTATCGCTTCCACAATCCGTCGATCCGTATAAGTTTGAGGTTGGTGTGAAAAACCACAATGGACAGGATTATTTCATCCTTTGCAGGAAAGTGAGCAAGCGTTATTTGCAGGCAACCGGTGTTGTATTGGAACGGAAAGGGAACGCATTGGATTTTCATGTTGCAAGAAATAATTATGTGCAACACACTTTTTCGCTGGAAGGATTGGAAATAATCAAAATCAACATCGACTGGAACGCGGGAGGCTCTGTCAACATCAAGCATGAGCCAATGGAAGGGCACACTGCCGCATCCGAAGAATAAACCCAATGCAGGAATCAACACGCAAGGTTTGCGCGTTGTGGCAATGCCTGACCAAATTTTTTCATTAAGGCAGAATGATAGCAAACCGTCCACCCATCCATTTCTTCAACCTCGACATTCTTCGTGCCCTTGCTGTTATCATGGTCGTTGTTTTTCACGGACAACTGGCTTATTCAGGATGGTTTCATGAACCGACATTCATGACAAATCCTTTTTCGGGGAAATTGTGGGAACATTTTTTCTCCAACCTCAGCCTCGGAGTTGATTTCTTCTTCCTCATCTCGGGTTTTCTGATCACTTACCTGTTGCTGATGGAAAAAGAATCTGAAGGGGAAATCGCAATCGGCAAGTTTTATGTTCGTCGCATCCTGCGCATCTGGCCGCTTTATTTTTTGGTCATCGCCTGCACGCCGTTAATCTGCAAACTCGCCGATTCGTCTTCGCCGCATTATCTCGGAACATTGTTTTTTGTCAATAATTTCCAGACGATACATTTGGGATTCATGGATTATCCGTTCGTCCATTTCTGGACACTGAGCATTGAAGAGCAGTATTATCTTGTCTGGCCGCTGGTGCTGGCTTTTGTTCCGGAAAAAAAGTTGCCCAACATTTTTATTGCATTGGCATTGATAGCCTTGCTTTACAAACTGGTTGTTGTTGCAGTTGCTGCGAATCCGATGTTGGTTATCCAATACGATACGCTGTCGCGCGGCGATGCAATAATTGCAGGTGCTTTTCTTGCATGGCTGCATCATCGTAAACCGCTTACGGTCCATATTGCCGGTTGGGTGAGAATACTTGTTTATATTCTTCTTGTCGCTGGAATGTTTCTCCTGCAGGGCATTTCATCGAATTCACTTTTCGGGCTTGTATTCGCGAAATATTTTTTCCTGGCGGGTTTTATTTTCATCCTGCTGAACTATCTGTTCAACCCTTCTGCAATCGCGATTTTCACGAAAAAGAATTTTCTTCATTATATCGGTAAGATTTCATTCGGCATCTACGTTTTTCACAATATCATTTTGCCGATCATGATCAAACGCCTGCTTTATAAATGGGGAGCACAGAATGCCTTTGTTTTTTGGTTGGTTTACATAGTCCTCGTACTTTTGGCTTCCGTGCTGAGTTATGAGCTGTTCGAAAAAAGAATTCTCCGTTTCAAGGAACGTTTTTCGATTCTCGCCAACAGACGGTAAAAAAATTAATTCAAGAATCATGCTCGACAAAAATGGAATTGCAAAACGCATCGCGAAAGAAGTTCGTGACGGATATTATGTGAATCTCGGAATCGGGATTCCAACCTTGGTTGCGAATTATTTGCCCAAAGGAATCAATGTAACGCTTCAATCCGAAAACGGAATGCTGGGCATGGGACCATTTCCTTTCGAAGGCGATGAGGATGCCGACCTGATCAATGCGGGAAAACAAACCATCACCGAAGTTCCCGGCACTGCGTATTTCGATTCCGCATTGAGTTTCGGAATGATCCGCGCAGGAAAAGTCGACTTGACGATTTTGGGTGCGATGGAAGTGAGTGAAGACGGCGATATCGCGAATTGGAAAATTCCCGGAAAAATGGTGAAGGGAATGGGAGGTGCGATGGATCTTGTTGCAGCGGCGAAAAACATCATCGTTGCCATGCAACATGTGAATAAGGCAGGAGAATCGAAATTGCTCCCGAAATGCGAATTGCCATTGACAGGTGTAAAATGCGTGAAAAAAATCGTGACCGAACTTGCCGTTCTCGAAGTGATTCCCGGAAAAGGATTCAAGTTGCTCGAACGAGCACCGGGAGTTTCTGTGGACGAAATCATAAAAGCGACTAAAGGCAAATTGGTTGTCGAAGGGGAAATTCCCGAAATGATTTTGGATTGAATTAATCTTTGAATTCTTGAATCTTTGAATTTTTGATCCATGCAGGGAAATTTCTCAAAATCGTTTCGAAGATTCCTTCATGAACATATCCTGAATCGCTGGTACCTGATCTTACCGGCGATTTTTCTTTTTGTGTATATCGTCATCCGTGCAAAATTGCTTTCCATCACTTGGGACGAAGCCAACACTTTTTTCGAATATGTACGCACGCCACATTGGTTTACGCAGGAATACAATTACATGTCGGCGAACAATCATTTGCTGAATACATGGCTGATGAAAATTTCCATTGCGCTTTTCGGTGAAAGTGAATTCGCCTTGCGTTTGCCCAATGTCATTGCCGGTGGAATTTACCTGTTGGCGTCAATGAAAATTGCGGAAAAATTGTTTGAAAGGAAATGGCAAATCCTTTTCGCCTTTTTTCTCCTGACCTTGAATCCATTCATCCTGGATTTTTTCAGCACCGCACGCGGCTATGGAATTTCACTCGCGCTGATGATGTGTGCGCTTGTGCAGTTGCAGCATTATGTGAGAGGGGAAAATGGAATCAAGCGCGTAATTTTTGCGCAACTTTTTCTCGTCGGTGCCATACTCGCCAACCTGACGATGATCTATCTCCTCATCGCGATCACCATTTTGTTGGTCTTCAACCGCTTTGTTTTCCATCGCAACAATCGTCCGGCACTTTTCTCGTTTTTCATTACGCTCATTCCCGTCATTGCCATTGCCATTTTTCTTCCCTACGTGCATCTGCTGAAAATGTCAGGAGCCTTTTTTTACGGCGAGGAAAGCAAATCTCCCGCCGACACTTTTCTTTCGTTGTCACAATGTTCGCTTTACAATGCATTTTATTCCGCGAAATTGGTTCCTGTTGTCACCATACTTTTTTCTGCGGTTTCCCTCTTTTCCGTTTTATTGGTTGCGCGCAATCTCCCGTCGCTGAAAAGTGAACAGGGGAAATGGATGGCTTTCATAACAATGCTATTGCTGCTTTGCATTGCAGGACCGATCGCACAACACATCTTGATGAAATCGAATTTCCTTTCGGGCAGGACAGCGATTTTTTATTTGCCGTTGCTTTCAATGAATTTCCTTTCCCTGCTTTTCTATTTTCCGAAACCATTGAAAGACGTTTCGGTGATTGTTGTCGGTATTTTTTCAGTTTTGCATTTTTCATTGGTGGCGAACACACATTTTTTCTACGATTGGCGCGAACAGTCCGACGTAAAAAATGCGATGATGCTTTTGAAAAGCAAGAATATTCCCATTGCCGAAAATTGTTTCGCCAACATCATTTGCACCGATTTGCCATTTGAAAAGGAAATCAATTATTACCGCATGCGTTTGGGAATGGATAATTTCAGCCACGCTGCGCGAAAGGAAAATGTTCCGCTTTGCAGTTACTATTATCTTTCGGCAGCAGGAATGGACGAGTTGAAAGGAAGAACGGAAGTGGTCGGTGAATTTCCGGCTTCGGGAACTTTTCTTTTTTATGTTCCGCATCGCAGTTATGATCCGCCGAAATTGAAATTCGTTACCGAAGTCTGGCAGGATTTTGAACACGAGGATGCATTTCTCGAATTGAGAACCGATTCCGTTTTCATTGGCAACAAGGGAACTTTCGCGGGAGGCATTCGCCCTTTCAGCATCGGCATTCCACTTGTCATTCCCGATTCCGTGAAAACCGAAAATCTTGTTGCGACGTTGAATTGCAGATTATATTATTACACACACAATACTTCCGCACTTCTCGTTTTTTCTTTTGACGACGGGAATAATAAATCGTGGGAAGGCATGCACATTTCGGAATTGTCAGTCAAACCCAAGGAATGGTCGATTACCGGATGGACACGTCCCGTTCCGCCCGGGACAAAAAAAATCCGTGTTTATCTCTGGAATACGGATAAAACAGAAGTGTTGATGGACAATGTTGCCTTGCGTTTGCTTTCGTATCCACGGGAAAATCCGAGAGAATAGGGCGAAGTTTTACAACAATAAATTCTTGACGAAGTAGTATCTTTCGGGGCATTTTCAATATGGCAGAAAACAAAAAACTTTCCATTGTCATTCCCGCCTACAACGAGGCGAAAACCATTCATTTGATTTTGAATAAGGTTTTGGCTGTGGAACTCATGGGCGGAATCGAAAAGGAAATCATCATTGTCAATGACTTTTCAAAGGACGAAACGAAAGAGGTGATCGAAAAATATATTTCGGAACACCCTCAAGTGAACATTCGCCTTTTCAATCAACCCTACAATCAGGGAAAAGGCGCCGCCTTGCACAAGGGAATTGAAATTGCAACCGGCGATTTCCTCATCATTCAGGATGCCGATCTCGAATATGATCCTGCGGAATACAATATCCTGTTGCGTCCCGTTCTCGATGGATTTGCAGATGTGGTTTATGGTTCGCGTTTCATGGGAGGCAAACCACACCGCGTTTTGTTTTTCTGGCATACCATCGGAAATAATTTCCTGACGAAATTGTCAAACATGTTCACCAACCTGAACCTGACCGACATGGAGACATGTTACAAACTGTTCAAGTCAGACATGGTGAAATCGCTGCGGCTGAAAGAAAACCGATTTGGTTTTGAACCCGAAGTGACGGCAAAAATTTCACGCATAAAAAATGTGCGGATTTATGAAGTGGGGATTTCCTATTACGGACGCACGTATGAGGAAGGGAAAAAAATAGGATGGAAAGACGGCTTCCGTGCGATATGGTGCATTCTCCGGTACAATATTTTTGATACTCGTCACCTGAAGTGAAGTGAGAAAATTCACAGACACCTTAAAAAGGATTTTCAGTGACAAGGGATTGTTGCTCACACTCGCATTAAGTCTCACCATTCTCATCATCTTTTACGGAAAATTATTGTTGCATCCTTGCACAACTTATTTCGGTGCAGGCGGAGATGGGATGCAGATTTATTACGAAACACTTTATCATGTAAAGTTCGACACGGAATTCTGGAGACAAAGCAGCATCAATTATCCTTACGGCGAAAGTATTTTTTTCACGGGTGCAATGCCCTTCATCAATAACCTCGCAAAACTTTTCGGGCATTCGGCAGGACCTTTCGGTGTGGGACTGATCAATCTGCTGATGTTGTTTTCCCCCGTGATCGGAGCTGTTTTCATGTATGCGATTTTCAAGCACCTTCGATTGCCTTGGCATTACAGTGCGGTTTGTGCATGCGGCATCGCTTTCCTTTCACCGCAACTCGCGCGCTTCACGGGACATTATTCGCTCTCGTGGGTTTTTCTCATTCCATCACTTTTGTATCTGCTTCTTCGCTTTTATGATTTTCCAAACGTCAGAAGGAGTTTTTTGATTGCCTTTGTTGTTTTCCTCGGTGCGACAACGCATTTGTATTTTCTCGCTTTTTTTCTTGCATTGGGAATAGCATATTGGATAGCCTTGTTTTTTACGAATGACCGCGGATTCGGAAGGATTGGTTTTTGTCTGAAACATGCAGGGATTCAATTCGCACTTCCCGTTGCCATCTTGGAATTCTTGGTGAAGATGTCCGATCATGTAACAGACCGGACACAATATCCATGGGGATATTTGGTTTTCCACTCGAACAAGTCCGGCGTTTTTTTTCCATTCAGCAAACCGTATCAGGGACTTTTCGAAATGATATGGAAACATTCCGATGTGGAGTTTGAAGGATTGGCGTATGTCGGATTGGTGGCCATCATTGGACTCCTCACCATCATCGGTATCCAGTGTTATAAATTGATCCGGTTGAAATTCCGATTGGTGCTTACTGTCACGGACAATAAGGTGCTGAACATTTTTTTCTGGACTTCACTTTTCCTGTTGTGGATTTCATTTGCAAATCCTTTTTTGCATGGCAATGAGGATTGGCTTGTTTATTTCGGTCCGATGAAACAGTTCCGGGCGATTGGAAGATTTGCGTGGGTGTTTTTTTACGTGATGAATATTGTTGCCGTGTATCGGTCGTATAAGGTGGCGCAGCACAACAAGTATATTTTGGCAGTCGTGCTGTTTTTCATTCCGGGAATGTTATTGTATGATATGTTTTACAGCATTCACGATGTGCAGGACAGTTTGAACAATCACATTGTTGAATTGCAAGATGAAAAAAACGAACTTCCACAGGATGCCTGGCTGAAAAATTTCAACGCATCAACCTATCAGGCGATTCTTCCATTGCCTTATTTTCATTCGGGTTCGGAAAATCTTACACGCCAACCGCACGATTTGGAAATCATCAACTGCAGTTATCTTGTTTCGCTCAAGACCGGCTTGCCGATGATGGGTGTGGTTTCCGGCCGTGTTTCCCTTGGAGAAACCATGAAACTGTTTCCAATCGTCCTTGATCCCCTGCGTCCGATTCCCGTCCTGAAAGATCTTCCCGATAATCGCCCGTTGCTGTTGGTTGTCCGTCCTGACGCACTTGATGCGAATGAAAAACGGATTCTTTCCCTGTCCAAACACATCGCCACTTCCGATAAGTATGGCATTTATTCCATCCTGCCATCCGACATTGCAAGCATCGCGTTGCATGAATATGATTCGATAAAAACAAAATTCGATGCGGCGAAAAAGTTTCCTGCACTTGAATATCTTTCTTCCGATTCGGCTGTTTCATTTGCATACAACACGTTCAATGGTGTAAAAGGGAAGCCGTATCACGGGGCAGGAAGTTACATTGGGGAAATCGTGGGAAACAATGTCTTGTTCGACGGGAAAATCCGCAAGCCGGGAAATTACATTGCGTCTTTCTGGATGAACAGGATTGGAAACGATGTTTATCCGCGAACACAGATCGAGGCGTTCGCTTATGATACGGCACAGAAAGTGCAACCGTATTATTTTCTCAATGGCGCAACACAATGCATCGCTGCAATTGACGGCAATTGGGGGTTGGTGGAATTCCCGATTACGGTTCCCGTTGAGAATGCGCATGTGAAAATCACGGTGTGGAATCATGAAATGAAAAAAACGGATTTGCTCGAAGCCGATGATCTCCTGATTCGTCCGGTGAACGCAGATATTTTTCAAATGAATGGCGACACGATTTATTGGAATGACCGAACCTATTTCCCGCTGAAATGATGTTCAATGTCATTTCAACCCCGCAGCGATGTGGAGGTGGATTTGCAATTTTTACTGATCAATCGAATTGAGAAAATTCATACACCGGTTAAAAAGGATTTTCAGCGACAGCGGATTGTTGCTCACACTCGTATTGAGTCTCTCGATCGTTTTCGTTTTCTACGGAAAATTATTGTTGCATCCAAACACAACTTATTTCGGATCGAATGGTGACGGGATGCAGATTTATTATGAATCGTTTTACCACATAAAATACGACACCGAATTCTGGCGGCAGAAAAGCATCAACTATCCGTATGGCGAAAGTGTTTTTTTCACCGGCGCAATGCCATTCGTCAACAACATCGTAAAAATATTCGGCCCTTCCGCTGCACCATCCGGCATTGGACTGATCAATCTGATGATGCTGTTTTCCCCTGTCATCGGCGCACTTTTCCTTTATGCGATTTTCCGCCATCTCCGTTTGCCGTGGCTTTATGGCGCACTCACTGCAACAGCCATCGCGTTTCTTTCGCCGCAGATGATGACAATGTATGAACAGCATTATTCATTGCAATGGGTTTTTCTCTTGCCGATGATGTTCTATCTCTTGCTTCGGTTTTATGATTATCCGAGTCTGAAAAAAAGTTTCCTGATTGCGGCATTGGTTTTTCTCGGCGCGTCAACACATCTTTATTTTCTCGCTTTTTTTGCGGGAATCGGCGGCGTGTATTGGGCGATTTTATTCATCACACGCGATCGCGGATTCGGAAGATTTTCATTTGTGCTGAAACATATTTGCATTCAATTCTTGCTTCCGGTAATTGTTTTGCAAATATTGGTGATGATGTCCGATCATGTCACCGACCGGACTGTTGCACCGTATGGATACTTGGTTTATCATTCCAACAAAACGGGAATCTTTTTTCCATTTGGAAAACCATACGAACAATTGGTGCGTTCCTTTTTGACAAAGCTGGGACCTTCTTTCGAACCGGATACAGTGGAGATGGAAGGTGCTGCCTATGTAGGATTGGCGGGAATTTTCGGATTGGTTTCAATTGTCGTGATTCAATTCGTGCGGCTCTTCAGGGAAAAAGTGAAACTTGTTTTTTCGGTTAAAGAATCGTGGAAAAGCATTTGGCAGATTTTCCGCAGGAAAATAATCCTTCTGCTTTCGGTTACGGAAAATAAAGTGCTCAATATTTTTTTCTGGACTTCTTTAGCGATGCTGTGGTTTTCATTCGGACATCCATTCATCGACGGGCATCAGGATTGGCTGCCGTATCTCGGACCGTTGCGACAGTTTCGCGCGATCGGAAGATTTACGTGGGCGTTTTTTTACAGCATCAACATCATCACGGTTTACCGTTTGTATCGTGTTGTGAAACAGAAAAAAATCCTTTCCTACGTTGTCATGTCCGCGATAACCATTTTTCTTTTCTATGACATGTATTACAACATCAACGGTTATCAGGATCTGTTCAACAACAGGATTGCGGAATTGGAAGATGGACAGAATAATTTACCGCAGGATGTGTGGCTTCAAAAATTCAAGACATCCGATTACCAGGCAATATTGCCGTTGCCTTATTTCCACATGGGCTCGGAAAATCTTTGCAAGGTCACAACCGATTCACAGATTGTTCGTTGCAGTTATATTGTTTCACTGAAAACCGGATTGCCCATGATGGGCGTGAATTCTGCGCGTGTTTCACTTGGACAAACAAGAAAAATGCTTCCGATTGCCGAGGAACCGTTCAATCCGATTCCCGTGCTGAAAGATTTGCCTGACGATCGCCCGCTCCTGCTTGTGGTGCGCGAACAAACGCTCGACAGGAATGAGCGCAGGATACTTTCGTTGGCCACTCCGCTTGCAACAAGTACGGATTATGAATTGTTTTCAATAAGACCTTCCACGCTTGCAGGAATTGTTGCGCATGAATATGATTCCGTAAAAGTGAGTTTGGATACGGGAAAAAAATTTCCTGCCGGCGAATATCTCTCTTCCGATTCCATTACGCCGTTTGTTTTTATGTCGTACGACGATTTGAGTGGAAAACCCTATCACGGAAAAGCAAGCTATTCCGGGAACATCACTGAATTCAATCCGCTTTTCGATTCCTCTTTTCCAACACCCGGAAATTACATTGTCTCTTTCTGGATGAACAATATTTGCGAAGACGTGTATGGAAGAACGCAAATGGAAATTTTTGCCAATGACACAACGTCAAAAGTTCAACCGTATTATTTGTTCACGAATGTTGCGTTGCGTTTGGCAGTAATTGACGGCAACTGGGGATTGGTGGAATTCCCCGTTACGATTCCTGTTGCGAATGCGCATTTGAAAATCACCCTTTGGAATTATGAAATGAAAAAGAAAGACAAAATAGAAGTGGATGACCTTTTGATTCGTCCGGCTAATGCCGATCTTTATAAAGTGAACGGCAATGCCATTTTCAAAAACAACAGGACTTATTTTCCGCAGAAATGATGCTCAGCATAATCCTTCCCTCTTACAAAAATGCGGATGTGTTGCGTTCACAGCTTCCCGGATTTTTGTCGTGGATGAAAGGGAAAAACATGTCCTTTGAAATCATTGTGGTGGATGACGGATCGAATGACGGGGGTGCGACGGAAAAAGTGGCGCAGGAAAACAATTGCAGATTCATCCGTCTGGAAAAAAATTCCGGAAAAGGCGCTGCGGTCCGGAAAGGGATGTTGGCGGCAACGGGCGATTATAAAATGTATACCGATGCGGACATTCCATTTGATTTCGAATCGGTTGAGATTTTCCTTCATTATCTGAAAGACAAGGAATTTGACATTTGCATTGGCGACCGTCGACTTCCCGAATCAAAATATTTTTCACAGATCAAGGGAGCGAGAAAATTGGGGAGCAACATTTTCACTTTTTTCGTTGGACGGTTTGTCACTACCGGTTTTTCAGATACACAATGCGGAATGAAGGGGTTCAAGGGAAAAGTTGCAGATGATTTGTTTTCCGTTGCCACCGTCGACGGATTCGCGTTCGACGTTGAATTGCTTTATGTCGCACTGAAAAGGAATTACGACATCAAGCGTTTGCCCGTTCATTTCCGCAGCACACACGATGACTCGAGTGTAAGCCTGATGAAACATGCGCCGGGAATGTTGAAAGATCTTTTTCGGATCAAATTGAATCATCTTCGCGGGAAGTATGATAAGCGTAATCCTGAATCCTGAGTTTTGAATTCTGAATTAAAGGGAATACATCTACATTCGTACACTCGATTCAAAATCGGTTTTCGCATTCAAATCGGAACTTAGAATCCAGAATTCAAAATTTCAATCGTGAACAGAAACGTCACCAACGTAATTCGGTATTTTATGGATGAGTGGGTTCCCCCGTTCATCCGCAACAGCCGTTGGTTCATGTATCCGTTTTTTTATTTCGCCTATCGCGGAAGGAATATCCGGGAAGTGATGGATTTCAAAAGCCGCGTCCGTTCTTTCACGCCGGAAGATTACGATCGATTCTACAACAATCTCAATACGATTTCGCGGAACAGGATTACCGATCTCAACAGGCAAAGCATCGAATTCATCTTGAACAGCATTGATCCTTCCGCACAAACGCTGATCGACGTCGGATCCGGGAATGGATTTCTGTTGAAGAAGATCCATGAAAAATTCCCGAAACTCGAACTCACCGGTTTTGACATCAAGGATAAGGATGAAAACGGGAACATTTATAAATATGTAAAAGGCAACATCGAAAAAATGCCTTTCCCCGATAAATCATTTGATGTGGTGACTTGCAGTCACACCATAGAACACCTCATTGAATTGGAGCAATGCATTTCCGAACTCGTGCGCATTGCGAAAAAACAGGTTTTTATCGTTACACCCAAACAGCGTTATTTTTATTACACGCTCGATGAACACGTGAACTTTTTTCCAACCAAGGAAAAATTGACTTCGGTCATTCCCATGAAAGATTTTTCCTGCGAAAATGTAAAAGGGGATTGGGTGTATTTTGGAAAAGTGTAGTGCGGTCAATTCACTTCAAAAATCACCAAGGCAAACTTCTGATTCTCATCTTCCTTGCTCGCGGGCAATTCACCGAAGCGGATGAGTTCCTTGAAACGTGAATCGTTTTCCATTTTCACAAGCGGAATCTGATTGTCGAATTCCGCGAAATGCGATTCCCACACGATCAATTCACCCTTTTCAAAATGTTGCTGGTCGGTTCCCCACAAATCGCCCCATTGCTTATTGTCGAAAATATCTTTCCCGCAAGTCATCGCGATGTACGGATAAGCGGAATTTATTTTTTCGGATAATTTGTTATTCTGTTTGAGCCATGCCGTCGCCTCATCAATTGTTTTCTGTTCCCGGTCGGGACGCAATGGCAAGGGATGTTGACGGTAGGTATTGTAAACCTGCAGGAAAACAATCACGAATGCCATCGCGACTTTTGCGGTTTTATTTTTCACGACAACAAAAATCAGTTGCAGGCCGCGCAAACCGATGATGACAGCCAATGGAATTGTTGCCGCCATGACACGGTGCAATCCGAGCGAGCCGAACAATCCTTTCCACCAAAAGACGGAATGGAGCAACAGGAACAACAGAAAATTTCCAAGAATGAGAATGGATTCCGCTTTTGAGATGGAAACATTTATTTTATGTGCGAAGACATAAAACAATAATCCGCAAGCCAACAATCCCGTAATCGCCCATCCCCAAATGAATTCGTTGAGTGAAATGAAGTGCCAGAAGGAACCATGGCCATAAATGTATTCGGCGCCCTTGTATGGATTTTCATCAATCACCCAAAGGATATCGTGGTAATGGAAATAACCGATGACACTGTACAGGATCGTTCCAATGGCAAGGAAAGAGGTTGCCCAATAATTCCTTCGCAGTAAAAAATAAATTCCGAAAAGTACAGCCAGGAAAAAACCTTCCGTGCGTGCGAATGGCAAAAATGAAATGATGATTGCCGCGATCCCGAATTTTCCCTCGACGGAAAAATAAACGCCTGCGATGAGTATCAATGCAAAAAGCGGTTCAGTCAATCCGCTCAATGCAACAGGCAATGCGATGGGTGCAAAAATGCAAAGCGGTGCGGCAAGAAATGCAAACGGGATTTTCAAACGTTCAGCAATTCTCCATGCAAACCAGGAGCTGAAACACAGGCAGAGAATGTTGAACACGACACTTCCCGTGTAACCGAAATCGGCAAACGGACAGGAGAGCAATGTGTAAAGCGGTTTTCCCCAATGGTGCAGCAACAATTCGGGATGCCTGAATGAATAGTGTGCAATGAGATAATGCATCACTCCGTCGCCCGTATCATAAATTCCTGTGGAAGTGAACGCGAAAAAAAGAAGCAGAAGAAACATGCCGGGAAAAAAAAGATAAGGCCAGCGTTTTCTCATTGTTGTTTCAATTCGGGTTTGGAGTGATTGGTTAGGAGCGGTCAGTTTGGAGTTCGCAGCGGTTGGATTTTCTCTCCGAATCGCGATTGAAAACTCCCAACTCAAAAAGCCTGCGCACGCATACGCTTTCGTGACATGGATGCGCGGATGTCATCCAATTCACCTTTTGGAATCGCGTTGATCAATTTCTGCGTGTATTCTTTCTGCGGATTGTTATAGATTTTATCGGCGTCTCCCATCTCTTCTATTTTTCCACCATTCATCACCACCATCCTGTCGCTCATGAATTTCACCACACTCAAATCGTGGGAAATGAAAATGTAGGTGAAGTTGAATTCCTTTTTCAATTCATTCAGCAAATTCAAAACCTGCGCCTGAACGGAAACGTCAAGTGCGGAAACGGATTCGTCGCAAATGATGAATTGCGGATTCAATGCGAGCGCACGTGCAATGCAGATCCGCTGGCGTTGTCCACCCGAAAACTCATGCGGATAACGGTAAAAATGCGATTCATTCATATTGACGCGATGCAACAATTCAATCACACGTTTTTTCCGCGCTTCATTGTCGGCGAGAATTCCATGCACCTGCATCGGTTCCATGATTGCATTTCCAATCGTGATTCTTGGATTGAGTGAAGAATAGGGATCCTGGAAAATGATCTGGATGTCTTTGCGCAACATGCGCATTTCCTGCGATGGAAGGTCGGTGATGTCTTTCCCCTTGTAAATGATTCTTCCCGATGTGGGTTCTATCAATCGGAGAATGGTTCTTCCCAATGTTGTTTTTCCGCAACCCGATTCTCCCACCAGTCCGAGTGTTTCTCCCGGATAAACATCAAGCGTAATGTCATCAACGGCCTTCACCAATTTCGTCGGTTTTCCGAGCATGTTTTTCTTCGTGACGAAATGTGTTTTCAGATTTGTAATCTGGAGGATCGGTTCACGCGCATAAAGTTTTTCATGTTCCGCATTCCGTTCTTCGGCGGTTTGCGAAAGGCTGCCTGTCACTTCAAGAACCGACCTGTTGTTCTCGATGATTTCACCCTCTTCATTCGTATGCATGAAATCCTGAACCGTTGGAAGCCAGTGCAGGCGCTTGTTCAGCGGTGGACGGCAAGCGAGCAGGCTTTTTGTATACGGATGTTGCGGATTGGAAAAAATATCGAGCACCGTTCCCATCTCCACGATTTTTCCCTTGTACATCACCACAACACGGTCGGCCAATTCTGCAATTACCCCAAGATCGTGTGTGATGAACATAATGCTCATGTTCAATTCCGTTTGAAGATCCTTCATCAATTCGAGAATTGTTTTCTGAACGGTTACGTCAAGTGCGGTAGTCGGTTCATCGGCAATCAGCAATTGTGGATTGCACGACATGGCCATCGCAATCATCACACGCTGTTTTTGTCCGCCGGAAATCTGGTGCGGATAACTGTCGAAAATCCGGTCAGGATCGGGAAGTTGCACTTGCTGGAAAAGTTTGATCACCATTTCCTTCGCAATCTTTTCCCGCCCGGTATAGAAACGCAAGGGGTTGATTATTTTTTTCCGTTTGCGTTTTATGAAAACGACCAGCAACACCAAAAGATAGGCGGCAATGAAAAAATCAACCACCAAAGCCCAGTTGAAATGAATGAGTCGATTGCCGATTGAAACGGATGCAACCAAAAGTTTTCCATCCAGATGCATCACCGATTTTCCAATTCGGGTTATTGCATCAATCTTGAAATAATGTCTGGAAAGGGGATGAGTGATGGAAGCAAAATGGTGGAAAAGGAGAAAAACCGGTGCAATGAAATTCAGCAAGCGGTAAAACCAACGGAAACAGATTTCAAGGAAATTCTCCAGCTTGGAAATTTCAGGGAATTTTTTGTGCTGCAGGATCGCCTCCATCACCTGATCGCCGCAAGTATAAACCGGATTGAGGGAAGTCATCGGCTCCTGGAAAATCATCGCAATCTCATTGCCGCGATATTTGCGCATTTCCTTTTCGGAAATTTTGGTGAGGTCGATCAGCCCGTCTTCGCGTGAACTGTAAAGGATTTCCCCATTGGTGATTTCTCCCGGAGGATTTGGAATCAACCGCATCGTCGACAAAGCCGTAACCGATTTTCCCGATCCCGATTCACCCACAATACCAATCGTTTCACCGGCCCTGATCACGAACGAAATGTCGTTCACGGCTTTCACCGTTTCATTCTCCGTTCGGAATTCTGTCACGAGGTTGCGCACCTCAAGCAGAACACCCGATTGGGCGGTTGCTGAACTTGCAGTTTCGGGATGCACAACAGTGCTTTCCATAGAGGGCTAAAAATACACATTCGCATCGACACAACAAGTGATGACGACAGAGGACAAAAGGATTCTGATAAATGTTAAAATGAAAAGGATGAATTTTTAAATTTTCCTAAAAACCATTACCTGAACCTCCTCACCACCCGGGCTTCTTCACCGTCACCATCGGCAAAGATGAGGGTGCTGGAGCAGACAAAATATGGAATTCGGATTTTGATTCAGGGCAAGAAATTCGCCCAACATGAAATCAGGGAATGGGCGATGACATGGGGTTCAACGAATCCGACATGTTGGAAGGTGGATCGAAAGTCTTGTCGAAAAAAGTGATGGTCAGTTTTCCGTAGAGATAATCTTCCTCTTCCTCAAGAATGATTTTCGCCGGACGTTTCCCCTCATTCGAAATCCACATCGTTGTACCATCGGTTTCGGTAGGGGCACCGTATCGTTTGCTGAAATAATTCTTGAAATCGAGATAAAGCGAATCCGCATTTTTTTCATCCTTCAAATGGATGTCAAGCGTCATGTCTTTCAAGCCCTTCTCGTCAAAATTGCAATCGTAATCGTACAATTTCTGCGGCGCCAATTTTCCCTCGAATTCCAGATAATCCTTTTGTTCGGTTCCCATACTGTCGCCCGGCGCAACATTTTTTTTCACTTCATCCATCGTCATTCCCAATGAAATTCCATGAAACAGTCCGGCATCATTTTGCATCATCTCCGGCAACAGGCCGTGGAATTGCGAAACGATTTGTTTATTCTGGTCGGGAGCAGAGGAACAGGCTGCGAAAAAAATGCTGAAAGTTGAAACTGCCAATAATTGCGAAAAGCGCATAGTTCCTGAGAAATGTTGCATCGAAGGTACTTAGAAAAGTGACAGGTGGCATGTGACTGATGTCAAGAAATATTTTCACGATCGTTGGGAGCGAAACAGTCATTCAGCAAAGTTCCGTTCGCTCCGGTGCTGCTCTCCAAGTCCGTCTTCCCTCAGGGAAATCCGAAAGGTTCTCCAAACGCTTCCCATGCAAAGCCTTTCTGGTTCCGCCCACGCACTTCGGGCTTTCCGTTTCGCCCCGGGCTGGAAAATCAAACCGCTTGGTTCATTAAAGTCCCTTCCCATTCCTAATTCGCCACACAGTGGCCACAATGTGGTAAATTCGCAGTTCGTAGATTCGCAACAATCCGTATTTCATACGCCATGGAAAAAATCCAAAATTATATCAACGGAAATCTCGTCGAACCATCATCAAAAAAATACCTCGACAATTTTCATCCCGCCACCGGAAAAGTGTACTCGCTCATTCCCGATTCCGATGCCGCCGACGTGCAAAAAGCGGTTGAAGCCGGAAAAGCCGCTTTCCCGAAATGGTCTGTCACGCCCGCATCCGAACGCTCGAAAATACTTTTGAAAATCGCATCGCTCATCCAGCGCGATCTCGAAATCTTTGCACAGGCCGAATCGAAAGACAATGGCAAACCGATCAATCTCGCTCGCATACTCGATATTCCGCGGGCAATAGAAAATTTCGAATTTTTCGGAACGGCAATTTTGCATTTCGCAACCGAGACGCATGCAATGGAAGATTCCGCATTGAATTATACATTGCGCCAACCGATTGGAGTGGTGGGTTGCATTTCCCCTTGGAATTTGCCACTGTATTTATTCAGCTGGAAAATTGCGCCCGCACTTGCAGCGGGAAATTGTGTTGTTGCAAAACCATCCGAAATAACACCCATGACGGCATTCATGCTTTCGAAAATCTGCATCGAAGCCGGATTGCCTGCGGGTGTGTTGAATATTGTTCATGGTCTCGGACCAAAAGCCGGACAGGCAATTGTCGAACACGCGGAAATAAAAGCGGTTTCATTTACCGGCGGAACAAAAACGGGAAGTGCGCTCGCGGCAACAGCGGCTCCCGTGTTCAAGAAAATTTCACTTGAACTCGGTGGGAAAAATCCCAACATCATTTTTGCCGATTGCGATTTCGAACAGATGCTGAAAACCACAACACAGTCGTCGTTCATGAATCAGGGACAAATCTGTTTGTGCGGCTCTCGGATTTTTGTGGAGCGGCCGATTTATGAAAAATTCAAGCATGAGTTTGTCGGGAAAATAAAGGAATTGATTCCCGCCGATCCTTCCGATCCAAAAACACGCATGGGCGCTGTGGTTTCAAAACAGCACATGGAAAAAATCCTTTCCTACATTGAGCTTGCAAAAGAAGAAGGCGGAAAAATTTTACTCGGCGGAAAACGTGTTGAATTGACAGGAGAATTGAAAGACGGATATTTCATTGCACCGACCATAATTGAAGGTCTCGCTTACAATTGCCGAACAAATCAGGAAGAGATTTTCGGACCGGTGGTAACCATTACACCGTTCGATACGGAAGAGGAAGTATTGATGATGGCCAACAGCACGCAATACGGATTGGCTGCTTCGGTGTGGACACAGCACCTTACGCGTGCACATCGTGTGGCGGGAAAATTGCAAAGCGGAATTGTGTGGATCAACTGTTGGCTGCTGCGCGATTTGCGAACCCCTTTCGGCGGCGTGAAAAGTTCCGGAGTGGGAAGGGAGGGTGGATTCGAAGCACTGAAATTTTTCACCGAAGCAAAAAATGTGTGTGTGAAATTGTGATGGGGGGATTGCGGATTTTACGGATGTACGGATTTCAAAAAAACATCTGTACATCCGTAAAATCCGTAATCTCTCTCGACAGTTGTCCACTTTTCTCCGTTGATTGATTTCGAGGGATGGTTTTGGCTTTAATAAATTGTTGAAGTATCTTTCATCTAAACTAAAACCGCTATACCATGTTACTAAAAGAATTTTGCTCCCATGCGAATTGGCTTGCAATTGGGGTTGCAGCCCTCGCTTATTTCGCCTTAGGCGCCCTTTGGTATTCCGTCCTGTTCCGCAAACCGTGGATGGCCGGACACAATATTCAAATGCCCACTGCACCCGAAGCGCAGGAACAGATGAAAAAACAAATGCCGAAAGTGATGGGATTGGGATTGCTGATGAACATTGCAATGGCAATCATAGTTGGAATGTTGGTGATGGCACTTGGTTCAATCATGTGCATGTCGGGAATCAAGTTGGGATTGGCACTCGGCGTTGTTGCCGCCATTCCGCTTGCGATGAGCCACCTTTATCTGATGAAACCATTCAAGGTTTGGATCATCGACGGAGGTTATCATGTGGTTGGAGTAACGGTGATGAGCATCATCATTTCCGTTTGGCACAAATGAAAAAGAGATGAACTGATTGTGATGGGGCGGAGAAGAAATTCACGCCCCATTTTTTATTTGCAAAAAACAGGTGACAACAGAATCATTTCTCCAACACGATCCTGAACGTCGTTCCTTTTCCGGGCTCCGAACGTTTCACGAAAATCTTTCCTCCGTGGTATTGCTCAATGATCCTTTTGCAGAGCGACAGTCCCAATCCCCAGCCGCGCTGTTTGGTGGTGAATCCCGGTTCGAAAATTGTTTTCTGGCTGGATCGCGGAATCCCTTTTCCGGTATCGGTAATGTCAATGTAAACGTATTGTTGCACATCGGAAACCTCGATCGTGATTTCCCCATTGCCATCCATCGCATCCACAGCATTGCGGCAAAGATTTTCAATGACCCAGGCGAACAGCGGAACATTCAACGGCACGGAAATTTCACCAGACGCATTGAAATGGAATTGAACGGTCTTCGGTGAACGCGATTGCATGTAGTTGACGGAAAGTCTCAATGCTTCGACAATGTTTTCCGAATTCAGTTTCGGTTGCGATCCTATTTTGGAAAAACGTTCGGTAATCATTTCCAGCCGTTTCACATCCTGCGCAATTTCCTGCGTCATTTCATCATTCACTCCTTTCAATTTCAAATATTCCAGCCATGCAATGAGCGACGAAAGCGGAGTTCCCAATTGATGCGCCGTTTCTTTTGCCATTCCCACCCAAACCAGATTCTGTTCCGAACGTCTCGACGTACTGAACAATAAATACGCAACGATGATGAACATGCCCACAATGATGAACATCATCACGGGAAAATAACGCAGCTGCTGTATTTGCGCCGATTCCATATAATAGATGATATTTTTTTTTCCCGAATACGAAACCACAATCGTGTCGCCATTCGCTTTCAGGTTTGCCATGTAACCGATGGAATCCTTTTTCAATTTCAGCGAATCCAGGTTTCCCGAAGCGATGATGTGCTGCGAAGAGGAATCGGTGTAGATGGCCGGAGCGGATGCGGGATTGGAAGCCACTTCCTTGATGAATGAACGTTCATTGTCCTCATACGATTTTTTTATCTCCTCGAAAATCTGTGAATCATGATAAAACAGGTAATTCATTTTCGGTTTCGAATTCGGATTGTTTTTGCTGTTGCTCACGTCAATCGGAATGGAATCATGCTGAAGACGCATTTCGGCAAGTTCGCGTTTCAGGTATTGGGGATCTTTTCCTTTAGTGGAATCCAGATTGCGGGAAACGAGAATTTTTCCCTTGTCGTCGGTGAGGATTACGGGAACCGTTTCATTGTCGCGAATCACTTCAAAAACAAATCCGAGTGCAATGTTGTTGTCCTCCACCTGCGAAAGCAAACGGTTCGCTTCCGCCCACGCTTCCACTTTTTTCTTTTCCTCGTGCCTGATTTTATCGTACAGTTGATTGGTCGCTTCCATCATCAGCGCTTTTCTGCGCACAGCTTCCGCCCACAATTCCACATTGCGTTTTTCACTCACCGAAATCTTGTGGACCAATCTGCTCGAATACCAAAGCGAAGCCGCAACAATTCCCAAGGCAGCGAGAAGCAGCAACCATTTCCATTGTTGTTTACGCGAATAAATATCTACCATGGGGGGAGCGATTACCGCCAAAGATACGTTTCAGAGAGGGATTTATTGTATGGAATTCAAATTACAAATTGCCCAATTACCGATTACCAATTGATTGGAAGTAAAACTACTTTCATTGGCAATCGGTAATTGCGCATTGGTAATTATGTTTAATGTGCCGGTGGCAAGAAATTCGTGTGTGTGCGGAATAATTTTACGGCAATCGCAAGCAAAACGATTCCGAACACCTTCCGCAAAATGGCCACACCGCCAACACCCAATATTTTTTCCAGTCGCGAAATGTTTTTAAGGACAACATAAACCACAATGACATTGATGACAATCGCAATCAGGATGCTTGAAATTTTATAATCGGCTGTCATCGAAAGCAAGGTGGTGAGCGTTCCCGTTCCTGCGATAAGCGGAAATGCAAGCGGCATCACCGATGCGGTTGAGGGAACTTCGTCCTTGTACAAACGGATGCCGAGAATCATTTCGAGTGAAAGGAAAAACAGGACAAACGAACCTGCGATGGCAAAGTCGGAAACTTCTATGCCAATCAGGTGCAGCATCGGCTCACCGACAAACAGGAATCCAACCATGATTGCCAATGAAACCAAGGAGGCGCGCCGCGCGTTCAGGTCGCCCACTTTCTGACGCAATCCGATAATGACCGGGATCGATCCGACCACATCGATTACTGCAAACAGAACCATTGTGGCAGTGGCTATTTCCTTAAAGTTGATTTCCATGAGGAGATTGTTTTTTTGGAGGGAACGGATTACAAATAAAATCCGAATCTACGAACTGCGAATCCAATTCAAAATTATTGCCGGTGTAAATTCTGCCAATGTTCGTTTTTCGCACAGGATTTAAAATTCCCAGACAAAACCGATTTTGGCGGAAACGCTTTTCAGGGTCATGATGTTCCTGTCATAAACCGTTCCCTGATCATCATTCAGGAAAGTTTGATTCTGCAAATTGAAATTCGCGAGACCGATGGTGATTTTTTCCTGTGAGGAAAGGACATGATTCCATCCAAACCCGACTAACAAATCGAATACATGTTTTTTTCCCATCCGGGTTACAAAATCAACCGACGGAGTTGTTCCGATTATTGAATTGATATATGCGAGTTTTACCGAAGTGAAACCCAAATTCTGATTTTGTCCGTTTACGACAAATGCGGCGGTTGAATCGTAACCTCCAAAGCTGTAATCAAAACTCTGGAAGAAAAAATCCACATGGGGACGGATGATCAATCTTTTTTTGTCACCGATAAAAAAAGAATAGCCGATTCCGGTGGTAAATCGCACATAAGCGGGTGTATGGCTGCCGGAAAAATTCCCACCGACATTGATGCAATTGACATACAATCCATTCCGCGCCGTATAATCCAATCCGAAATTTATTCCCATCCATTTGCTAACATTGTTGGACAGGAGCATTTCCCTTTTTACAAGAATGTTGTTGGAAGAAACGAAAATGAAATCCAAATGATTGGCAGCGGTATTGAAACCGTTTTCCACGGAAAATTTCACGCCTGAATATTTTTTATCCAATACCGATGCGGAAGATTTTTCGGATGAAGGGTTTTCTGTGTTGCCTGAATTGGAACCCTGGCAATAAGCGAATTGTTGTCCACCCACGAAAAGCAACAGGACGATGTTAACGTGTACAATCGTTTTAGAAAATAATTTCCCAACAGTCATTGCCATTCCATTTTTGCGACGCACAAAAGTACGTTTTCCCTTTGCCCGAATGAATTATTTTTTAATTAGGGCAATAGGAATTCGCTTTTCGCCATTCGAGAAAACAGGTGGAATCCCCGAATAAAAAGACGGCTTACAGCAGAGAAAAATTTTCTAACTTTAGTCATTACTCGATTCACCCAAAATGCCCTCGACATCCGGATTTTCCCTTTCACCGAAAACATGCAATTCCCGTTTTTTTCTGGTGATTGCCTTGTTGCTTTTCGGATTTGCAGCGAAAGCGCAAGGCGATATGCGGTTTTTCGGAACGGCAACCAAAGACGGCAGTCCGCTTGCAGGCGCAACAGTCACGGTGATCATGGACGACTCCAAGGAAATCATCAATCTTACGACAGGCAAAAACGGGAAATTCAAATTCACCATTGATGTCGGCCATACCTATCGGATAAATTATTACGCGCCCGGTTGTGTAAGCATGTACATGATCATGGATTTGCATACGCCTCCCGACAAGGCATGGGTGTATCCGGATTACGCTGCAGAAATCCCTTTTTTCGCTGCGAATGACCCGAAAGTGAAAACGGAATTGTTTGCAAAAAAACCATTCATAAAAGTTGTGTTTGACGGTGACAAGGGATTTCACGATGATCCGACTTACCGCTTCATCGATGAGATTTTCAAGGATCCGGTGGAGGAGCAAAAGAAAAAAGACGAACTCGCAAAAAAGGAGGCGGACGAAAAAGCGCAACAGGCAGCCCAGGAAAAAGCGCAGCAGGATGAATTGGAACGCCAGCGCATTGCGAAAGAGGAAGAGGACAAAAGAAAACAGCAGGAGGAAATGAAAAACCAGAAAACCACTCCCGCTGCAAATACAACGCCGGAAAAAAAAGACAATCCCGAAACGGATCAGGGAATGGAAACGGATGCGATAAAACTGGAAAAGGAAAAACAGGAAAAGCTGGAACACCAAAAGCAGAATCAGAACATCCGCGCGCAATACGAAAATAATTTATTGAAACTGGTTGCCGAAAGTGAACGACAGAACAATCTGCAGAAGTTCAACAGGATGAAGGAAGATGCACAATCCAATTCCGTCATCCAAACATTGAGAAAGGAAGCGGAGCTGAAAGCGCAGAATGATTTTCTCATCGAGAAAATGAAGGAACACCAAAAACAGACACTCGCCAACCAGCAGGTGAAAGCGGAACATCTGAAACAGTTGATCATGACCGCCGCCGAAATAGAAAAGGATGATCGCGCGTCGCACCTTCGTCCGGTTGTTGCGTCGCAGGATTTGAATTATTCCCCTTCACCGAATATTGTGGTGACAACGGAAGACAATTTTCCACTCAACACACTCACCACTGTCATCAGTTGGCCGGGAGGGAAACGGACAACTTTCAGTGTGGATGAATATTGGTGGGGCAGCAGATATTATTACCACGATGGCGTTGAAATAGATGAAAAAACCTATGACGCCGAACTCTTCAAACACAAACGCGGTTAAAACGTGTATGAAAAAACTTTTACATTTTATTCTCCTCGCATTCGCATTTCAGTTAAGTGCGCAGACGACAAGTTTCATTTCATTCGGTGTTGAGCAGGGACTCGTGCAGTCGCAGGTGCAATCGCTTGTGCAGGACAACGACGGGAATCTGTGGGTGGGAACACTCGCCGGACTTTCGCGTTACAACGGACTTTCATTTGACAATTTCTCGAAGAAGAACGGACTCGCTGAAGATTGGATCACGGTTTCCTACAAGGATTCCAAAGGGGATATTTGGTTTGGCCATTGGGCGGGTGGCGTGAGCCGTTACAATTCAAAGACAAAAAAATTCGAAAGTCTGAATCTGGAAGAGTACACGCGTTTCAGGACTGTCACTTCCATCACCGAAGACCAACAGGGATTTTTCTGGATCGGAACGGAAGGCTCCGGAATTTTCATTTATGATCCGGCGAAAAATAAAATGTTTGCGTTGAATGTGAAAGATGGAATTGCAAGTTCGAATGTGTATGCTTTGCAATTGGATAAGAATGGGAATATGTGGATTGCAACGGATCATGGTATTACCATTTGCGATACCAAAAGCGACATCAGCTCTCCTGCATCTTTTGTAACACTCAATGCAGCGCGTGGATTTCCAAGCGATGCCATCACGGCATTCGGTCTGGCAAACAAGGGAACGGAAATGTGGGTGGGAACGGGTGACAAAGGACTGATCGTTTTGCAATTGCCGAACGGTTTTGTCAATAGGAATGCACCGACATTGCTCGCCACATTGCACATGTACAGGAATGATCAGGGACTCGGTTCCGATTTTGTGGAAACGATTTGTGAAGACAGCAAGGCGAATATCTGGGTGGGAACAATCGGCGGTGGCGCAACGAAAATAACTCCCGCAACTTCAACCAATCGTTTGGACGGATTGGATCGTGCAATTATGAAAAATTACAATACGCGTCAGGGCTTGAATTATTTCAATGTGCATTCGATCATTGAAGACCGCGAAGGAAATTGGTTTCCCACTGATCATCAAAGCCGCGTTCG
>CAYMZV010000013.1:0-30953 GCA_964394965.1 uncultured Chryseobacterium sp. | reverse complement strand
GGAAGTGACCATTCGCCATATCCTTAAAATCGTTCCTCCCGATCCCGCCGATTTGCAAAAGTGCAAGATGAAACTGGATACCGTTCTCGGTCTCATCAAAAAGGATTCATTGACATTTTGCAAGGCCGCTTCCATTTATTCAATGGATGTGGACAGCAAATACAATTGCGGATTGTTCCAGAATCCTGAAACGGGAATTTCCAGAATAGATGTTGATTTGCTGGGCCAATTGGATCCCGATCCACAATTCCCATTGACAGTGAATCAAATGAAAGAGGGGGAAATTGCAGGACCGTTCCCTTGCACCACCAGGGATGAAAAACAGGGTTACCGATTATTGTATTTGCGTTTGCGTACCAAACCCCATCGCGCAAATATGGATGATGATTATCAAATGATCCAGGATTTGGCCTTGCAGAAAAAACAGGATGAGGTTGTCAATGCCTGGGTGAGAAAACGACTGGCGTCAACTTATATCCGCATCGATGACCGTTATAAAAAATATACATTCAATTATCCTTGGCTGGAGTTTATGAAGAGTAATTGAAGTAATTTAGGATTGTACTTTTCGTCGGTTGCAATTCCCAAATTACCTTAATTGCCATGATTACGCCGATCGCCTTGATTATCTTAGTCAACTAATTTCTTTTTGTTATGAATTTCAAATCAGATGTTGAAGCGGTAGATTTTTTCCGCGACAAGCATAAAAAATTACAACAGGAAATCCGTAAGGTTATTGTTGGTCAGGATGACGTGGTGAAAGAGGTGTTGATTTCCATTTTCAGCAATGGGCATTGTCTGCTCGTCGGTGTTCCCGGTTTGGCGAAAACACTATTGGTCAACACCATTGCACAATCGCTCGGATTGAGTTACAACAGGATCCAATTCACTCCCGATTTGATGCCGTCGGATATCATTGGAACTGAAATCCTCGATGAGAACCGTCAATTCAAATTCATCAAGGGAGCCTTGTTTGCCAATATCATTTTGGCCGATGAAATAAACCGTACCCCTCCGAAAACACAATCCGCATTGCTGGAAGCCATGCAGGAACGTTCGGTTACCACTGCGGGAAAACGATATGCCTTGCCGAAACCTTTTTTCGTTTTGGCTACACAGAATCCGATCGAACAAGAAGGAACGTATCCATTGCCCGAAGCGCAATTGGACCGTTTCATGTTCAATGTGCTTTTGGATTATCCTTCGTACGAAGAGGAATTGTTGGTCGTGAAGAATACAACTTCCGACCGTTCCGTTGAATTGGAAAAAGTTTTGGGTGCAGAAGAAATCCTATTCCTGCAGGATTTGGTTCGCCGTGTTCCTGTTGCCGATAATGTAATGGAATATGCAGTGAAGCTGGCAACCAAAACCCGTCCGAATACCGCAACAGCAACTGTCGATGTGAACCGTTTGCTTTCATGGGGCGCTGGCCCGCGTGCATCGCAATACCTTGTACTCGGCGCAAAATGCCATGCAGTCGTAAGCGGAAAATATTCTCCCGACATCGAAGATGTCCGCGCCGTTGCAGCACCGATTTTACGTCACAGGATTGTAAGGAATTATAAAGCCGAAGCCGAAGGTGTAAGTGTGGAAGACATCATCAAGGGACTTCTGTAATTCGACTTCGATCCGCTCGAACAGAAATGCCTAACTGAGTAGTTCAGCAGGAAAAATTTCCAAGAAAATCAAATGTCAATTTGAAACGTACCGAAGCCTCAATTCGCTGCGTGATCCCAAGCGTACGTTTTTTCAGTTGGATTGTAATGCAACGTACTTGTTCCTGTCTTGTAAGTCACATTGATTTCGTTGTAAACCAATTTGTATTTGTGCGCAAGCCAGATGGTTCCCACCGTTGGCATTTTATCTGTCGGACAGGAAAGATTCAAAACCGATCCATTTTTTCCGGCCATGACGGGTGCCTTGTTTACGATTTTACTGGTGCTTAATTTTCTTCCGTCAGGCGTGTAATACCAAGTGCATTCGGGACCGTACCAGATATTTCCCGCTGCATCAATATCAGGGAAAGCCCAAACAACAACGGTCATGTCCGTATTCAACTTCACGAATTTTCGCCAACCTGTAACCTTGTTGTTGATTTTCTCCAGCGCAATTTTTGCATTGTATAATCCCCTTCCCATATTCGCAACCTGAATCGTGTCGAATTTTTTCCGTGAAGCGGTCACCACATTTTTCGCATCCACCTGATAAAATGCAGGATCCTTGAATCCGGATGAATCAACGGTTCCGACAACCACTCTCCATCCGTTTTTATAAGGGTAACAGATAAAATCCTTGGCGGCAGTGATGTGATCGAAAGAGGCGACGAATTGATAAGCGCTGTCATACTGCAAAAACCACAAGGCCTGATCCTCATTCGCCTGGAATTTTTTCAATTCGAATCCGGTGGGCAAACCGAAACCTTGACAAAAGGAAGTGGCAGGGATCAGTGGCAGCAACAGGAAAAAAAGAATGCGGAGGTATAGCTGTTTCATAGGGTTTCTGCAATAATAAAAGGCAAATAGTATGCCGCTTTTGCCATAAGCAAATATAAAAAAATAGGGGACAGGCGAGGGAAAGGATTGCGAATTAGGGAACGCGTATGGGTTTTTCCAGCAATCACATATCCGACAACATGAATTTCACTGCCGCTTCCGAATGGATGCGTGTCGTGTCGAAAACCGGAATGTCCAGGTCTTTCTGTTGCAGGAGCATCGGTATTTCAGTGCAACCCAAAATGGCACCTTCCGCTCCTTGCGTTACCAATTTCCGGATGATTGAAATGTATCTCGATTTCGTTTCCGGATTTACAATCCCCCTGCCGAGTTCCTCAAAAATGCTCCAGTGAATGAAATCGCGATCGGCATCATCGGGAATGACTGTTTGAATGTTTTGGGCGGTCAGCTTATCGGTGAAAAAATTCCGTTCCATCGTAAACCTCGTTCCGAGCAATGCGATTTTTTTCAGGCTTTGTTTCTTGATTTCATTTGCCGTCGCCGTTGCAATGTGAATGACGGGGAGCTTGATTTTTTCTTCCAGCCGATCGGCCAACAGGTGCATGGTATTGGCGCAAAGCACAATTGCTTTCGCACCACCCGCTTTCATGTTTTCACTGGCTTCGCAAAGCAATTTGAAATTTGCATCCCAATCATTTGCATCATTGTTTTTTTTGATCTCGCCGTAATTCATCGAATGGATGATCAATCGCGCGAAATTCACATCACCCAGTTTTTCATTCACACCTTCGTTGATGTATCTGTAATAATCCTGCGTGGAAATCCAGGAAATGCCGCCGACCAAACCGATTGTTTTCATGCCGTTATCTTGTTTCAGAAAGTTTTTCAATGCATTCTTCTCGAATGGACCATAACTCGACAGGACTCAAGTTTACGGATTTGTTTTCCCCAAGCCAATTCAGGAGAAATTTTTTGTGGAAATTGATTTTGAACTCACCGATCTGTTGCGGCGTAATTTCCATTTCAGTCAACAGTTCCCGCTCGAAATTTTCAGTCACCGTTTTTTCAAACGTATAATCTGCAATTGCATTTTCAATTCGAAGGTAGTTGTGCGCTTCAGGAATGAAATCCATTTTGTATTTCAAAAGTGTATTGCCGATGTCGGGAGTGTTTTGTTCGTTCATCCTATAAATGCCCAGCATGAGTCTTATTCCGGGAATGGAGTTTTCGTTGGCAAGTTCTTTCAACAAGGCATGCTTGGTACTGCAGGTGCCGCAATTTTCCCGGAAAATTTTCATCAAGTCATATTTGTCGGTATTTCTCCTGTAGGGAAGTTGTCTGACAAACGATGAAGCGGAAATGAAATCCGTAATTCCAATCTCGAGAAATTTTTCAGAAATGCTTTTTCCGGGATTTATCTGGAAATTAAAATCAGGCATGTGACAATGTCATGTAATGCAATTCCAGCGTTTCCCCATCGGCAAGTGAATCCCATTTTTCAATCAATGATTTATAATGCTGAAACATTTCACCGACTATTTTTTCATTGAGATCAGGAACATGTTTTTCATCCATCGCATGGATTTCGGATGTCACTTGCCAACTGAATTGTTCGAGGGTGCATGCACCTGACAGCAACGTTTGCAATCCGCGTGTGAGGATTTCTGCGAGCCAACTTTCAAAACCGAGTTTTTTAATGACAACCGGATCGGAAAGTTCATCAATGGAATATCCCTTTGAAATCAATCCGTAAAAACCATTTTCGATTTTGAAAGTCTGTTCAGCCACAAAATGTGCAATGTCATGAAAAGGAAGAGCGGGTCCGAGATCGGCAGAAGTGAAACTTCCATCTTCCCGAATACAACCCAATTGGTTTCTCCCCGATTTTTTTTTGATCCTGATCAACATAAAACATCAATGTAGAATCATCACCTGTTTTCTTCCCAAAACTTTTTCTTTCTGAATAGCTTCAACCACATACATGCCATCCATCCATCTCGACGTTTCCAATTTTGCCTGTTCCGCATTTACCGTTTCGGAAAAAACAATATTTCCGCTCGCATCATAAATATTCAGCAGAACCGGGTCGGCGCCGGCACCCGGCCATTCCACCGTCAAATCATTTCCTGCAGGATTCGGATAAGCGGTCACTTCGGGTGCAGGCGCAGCCACTTCATTCACACCGATCAACACCGTTGAATGTCCGCACGCAAAAGCATATTCCCCTTTCACCAGCGAATCCACATCCATCCATCCGTATTTCGAAGTGAGGTGATTTCCCGAAACCGTTTTGATGTAATGCGGATATTCATGCCATTCATCCGAAGCATCCTTGCGGTACAATAGAATAATGCTGTCGCCATTCGTGATTGTCAAATCCTGATCCAGATAATCGCCCGGACCTGCAGTGGAAGTTGTTCTGCCATCGTAATAAAATCTTGCTTTCGTATAAAATGTCGAAGGGAAAATCCCGTCTATTTTCCAATAACGCAAACTGGAAATCCTGTAATTGTTCGGATTGTTGCGGATGGAATCGGGTGCCGCCCAGTTGTGCTCGATGCGTACATAAGCGGAATCAACAATGTTGTTCACCGTGAGGTTTACGCGTCCTGAAATAAAATTATGTGCGCCTGTTGTTTTGATCGTTTGCGCCTCATCCGTTATCGCATCCGAAATTTTTCCATCCATGTCAATCGCCGTCATCACCGGATTGTAAGGAAGCGTAACAGTGAAATTGGAATATTGTCCCGAAATGAATTCACGGAAAGTCGTTTTGCTCCAATCGCTTTTCAGGAATGAAAAATCAAGCGGAACATTTGTAAAATAATTCGGAGCACCCGTCAATTTCTGACGAACATAAACCGTCACATTGTAATTCGGCCCATTCGGAACCACCACTGTCGAATCGATTCCGAAATGCGGCCATCCTCCATTGAAAACCCAATCGTTGAAAAAATCATTGAGGTAAGTCAAACCTGTCGCTGCAATCAAATCGTCACGGAATTGTGTGCTCGTCACGTCCGTGTATTGACGCTGTTGCAAATGGTAATGCAATCCCAAAAAGAAAAGCGAATCGCCCATATAGCCGCGCAAGGTATGCGCAACGTCCGCACCTTTCAGGTACACATGATCGCCATACGTGAGCGAGTGTGGAAGACCCGTCACTGCGCGATAACCGCCTTCGCGATAATTCACGAGGTGAATCACTTCATCGTGGTTGTCACGGATCCCATTTTCGTAAGCGGTATGTCCGTAAACCCATTCGGTAAAAATATATTGCGAGTAAGTCGCCCATCCTTCATTCAACCACATTTCACCTTCGTTGTTGCACGTTGCCAAATCGCCGAACCAATGGTGTGAAAGTTCATGCGCCATGATATTCGCTTCGTAAGTCAGCGAACCGTTTGCTGCGAGTTGTGGAAACGCAATGTTGGTGGCATGCTCCATGGCACCGCTGCTGAAAGGGACAAGCGAATAACCCACATGCGGCCATTCATAAGGACCGTAACGTGTTTCGAAAGCATCGAGCGCATTGTTGAGATGCACAAAAGAATTTTTCATGTTGGTCGTGTCAGTGCCCAAAGCCGTAAGTGTAATGGGATAGGTTCCATAAATTCCGGTGTGTGACCAATTGACTTGTGTATAATCTGCAATCGAAACACAAGCGAGATAGGAAGGGATTGTCTGTGTGAGATTCCATGTTCTCCAGCGGATTCCATTCATGTCTGTCGTATCCGCACCGAGATTCCCATTGCAGTAAGCTATTTTTCCACCGTTCGTTCCCATCACAAAAGTGTAATTGGCGCGCTCCACAAAATTGTCGAAACACGGATACCATGCCCGTCCGAAAGAATGTGGATTTGTTGCGAAACCCACACCGAGATTGAAAGCGTAACCGTTCTGAAAATAAAATCCTCCCCAAGCCGGATTGGAAGGATCGAGTTGCGGTTTTCCGTGATACCAGATCGTGATGTCGGAAGTGTCGCCGATATTCATTGCTGCGGGTAAATTTATTTTCAGCAACGTGTCGGAGTAAGTGTGCGTGAGAAGCGTATTGTTTTCTACAACCGAATCAATCGTCATGTGCAACAGGTCGAGATCGAGTTCTGTTTGTCCGTTTATTTTCGGTGTGTATTTCAGTGTTGTTCCTCCGCGGATGGTGTCGGAAACAAAATCGGTGATGTTGAGTTTTATGGTGTAATGCAGAATGTCAAACGTATCGCTCCTGGAATTCTGCGCTTGGATTTGCATGTTTCCGGAGGAAGCCGAAGACTGGGCATGGACAAGAGTCACGGCAAACAAACCGATAAGAAGGAAGTGGATTTTCTTCATTGGGAAAATGATTTTCTGGGAAGAATAAAGATAGCGAAAAGGGATGTGCAAATTAAAAATGTGCAAATGTGAAAATCGGTTTTTTAGCGCGGAGGTGCAAAAATATGGAGGGGAAATCAACGCTGCTTGACAATTCCAATTCCCGAATAATCATATAAGGTTGGGTCAACAAGAATGAATTCCCTATTGGTATGATTCATTACCAAAACAACATCGTGGTCTTTCCAGAATGGATTGCTGAATAATTGATGGATGTTGAAACCAAAAACATGAAGTTCCGCTATATAGGGAACGGCTTCACATCTTTTCCCCAACCCCTTTTTTTCAAAATCCGAATTGCAGCGTGCCGCAAATAAATCGGAATAGCCAACACAATTTGTTTTCCCACCTTTTCGTAAAAATTCCGCTTTTGTAGAACACCCTCCCATTGTAAATTCCAATAATCCGGAAGTGCTGTCAAGCTCACGATCGATGATTTCAGTTACAATTTTTTCATCGACTAGGGGCTTGAATCTCCCACTGTCAAGCGCAAGGGATAAAATCGAATCGGACCTATTCCACATTTCATCCATGGAGTTTTTTACATTGAATGAAAGGTTCCGTGGCCGATAAAGCTCATAACTCACACACGTTCTGTAAATGCTTCCCTTGAATGAATAAATGGCAAGAATAAAAACCAGCGTATAAAGCAGTCTTCTTGCCCAACGCGGAATCCTGAAACGTGAAGAATTGTTTTCGGACATTATCGAAATTACAAATGCCGGATTGGCAAATCAGCAAATCATTTCAAGCCTTCACCTTTTTCGTTTTCCCGCTCGCATTGTATATCGCCTCGCGTTGCTTTTTCACTTCCTCGTCGTTGATGTATTCGTCGTACGTCATCATTTTATCCAGCGTTCCGTTCGGTGTGATTTCCACAATTCGGTTCGCTACGGTTTGCATCAATTCATGGTCATGCGAGGTAAACAATACAATTCCCTTGAAATCCTTCATGGAATTATTCATCGTGGTAATGGATTCCAAATCCAAATGGTTGGTCGGTTCATCGAGGATAATGCAATTCGCCCCGTTCAACATCATGCGCGAAACCATGCAACGCACTTTTTCCCCACCGGAAAGAACAGAAACTTTTTTCAGCGTTTCCTCTCCTGAAAACAACATCTTGCCCAAAAAACCGCGAATGAAAGTTTCGTCCTTGTCCTTCGAATATTGACGCAACCAATCCACGAGACTGTCATCATTGTCGGTGAAATACTTGTGGTTGTCATTCGGCAGGTAAGCGGTTTGTATGGTTTGTCCCCATTCTATTTTTCCGGAATCGGGTTGATCTTCTTTGGCAAGACAATCGAAGAATTTTGAAAGCGCAACATGATCGCGGGAAATGAAACCGATTTTATCGCCGCCTTTCAAACGCAAACTGATGTTCGAAAAAAGCTGGACACCGTCAACGGTTTTGGAAATGTTTTCGATGTTGAGAATCTGGTCACCGGGTTCGCGTTCCATTTTAAAAAGGATCGCGGGATATTTCCGGTTGCTCTGCGGCATCTCGTCAATATTCAGTTTCTCCAATAATTTTTTCCGGCTGGTTGCCTGTCTTGACTTGGAAGCATTCGCCGAAAAACGTGCAATGAAATCGATCAGCTCTTTTCGTTTGTCCTCGGTCTTTTTATTCTGATCGCTTTTTTGACGGTTGGCCAATTGTGATGCTTGATACCAGAAGGAATAATTTCCCGTGTAAAGCGAAATCTTCTTGAAATCGATATCGCACACGTGGGTGCAAACGGTGTCGAGAAAATGTCGGTCATGGGAAACGACGAGGACAATGTTTTTGTAATCCGCCAGAAAATCCTCAAGCCAAGTGATGGTTTCCACGTCCAGATCATTTGTCGGCTCATCGAGCAAAAGAATATCCGGATTTCCGAAAAGAGCCTGTGCAAGCAATACGCGGACTTTTTCCTTTCCGTTCAATTCGCTCATGAATTTCGAATGCAGATTTTCCCCGATTCCAAGTTTGCTCAACAGATCCGCCGCTTCGCTTTCTGCGTTCCATCCGTTCATTTCCGCAAATTCCGCTTCGAGTTCAGATGCTTTTATTCCGTCGGCGTCGGTGAAATTCTCCTTCGCATAAATGGCATCTTTTTCCTGCATCACTTTCAACAACTTCTTGTTTCCCATGATCACGGTTTGCAAAACAACGCATTGGTCGAATGCAAAGTGATTCTGGCTCAACACCGACATCCGTTGTCCGGGTGTAATGGCAACCGATCCCTTTGTCGGTTCAATTTCCCCCGAAAGGATTTTCATGAAAGTGGATTTGCCTGCACCGTTCGCGCCGATAATGCCGTAGCAATTTCCGGGCGTGAATTTGAGTTCTACCTCATCGAATAAAACGCGCTTGCCGTATTGAAGTGTAAGATTGGAAACTGTAATCATTTTCGGTAAGAAATTTGGATTGCAAAGTTAAGCTGAAAAGTGACAAGTGGCGGATGACAAGAGGCAAGTTTCAGCAATGTTAATTCGAGGAGATGTTTTTGTCACTTGTCACACGCACAAGCATGTGGGTAGGAATGCATTACTTTTGTGACATGAAAAATTGCCTGAAATCATTTTTTGAAAGTTGTTCGGTTGGGAAAACCCTCTTTGTGATCGCGATCCTGTTTGTGTTGCCGGGTTATGCGCAGAAAAATAAATTGAAAAACGATTCGATCGCCATGCGGGATTCCATCAAGGAAATGATGTTCCAGGGAACATTGCTTTCGATGGATGCGCTGCAGGCGAAATATGAATCGGAGAAAGGGAATGACTTGGTGCAAAAACAGCAAAAGGCGGGAGAATCGCAGAATCTTTTTTTCCAATCGCGTGCGTATTACAGAAAGGCGATTGCGCTCGACAAAAATTATTATCCGGCATGGACGAGTATGGGAACAACTTATTTCATGCAGGGCATACCGAAAGCGTCCATTCCCTGCTATCGGAAAGCGTTATCGTTGAACCCGGATTTTTCGCCTGCATGGTTCAATCTTGGAAAAGCCTATGACATGGTTGGTAAAAAAGATTCGGCCGTTTATTCATACGATCAATGCATCCGCTGCGATTCCACTTCGGTAAAAGCGTATCAGGAACTCAGCCGGATCATCATGCTGACCCAAAAGGATTCCTCCTCCGCCTTGAAACTTTTGCGTTTGGCTGCACATTACCAACCGACATCGGAAGTGCCTTGGGTTTCCATGTCGACGGTTTATTTTTCTTGCAAGGATTCCGCCAATGCGATTGCAGCTTTGGAAAATGCGGCTAAGGTTTATTCGGGAGACATTGACCGTTTGCAATTGCTGGCGAATTATTTCCAGAAACATAACGACGCGAAAAAGGCAGCGTATTATTCCAACCTTCTCGCCATCGAAAAAAAGAAATTGGAAGTTCCCGATGATCCCGATCCGGATAAATGAATGTGACAGGTGGCAAGTGACAGGTGAGAAAGGGAATTGATTGAAAAGAAAAATGCGAATGTTGCAATGGGGAATAAAAAAAATATTTTTCTTTCTTTTTTGTTGTTGCCCCTTTTCCTGTTTTCCCAATCGGCAACAAAATCTTTTCACACACTTTCGCGTCCTGAGAAAGTGTGGGTGATGAAACATCTGTTCATTGCAAAAAAATCATATCGCCTTACTCAACGCGCACGGTTCGTGACGGATTCATTGGGGAAAGCAGGGATTCTGAAAGATGGCAATGGCGGACAGCTCGATGCGTTCCGTCACACGTATTGGATGGCGTTGCTGGCGACAAAAATTTCTTCGCGCAAGGCGGAGCAGTTGGGCATTGCACATGAAAATGGAAATCATCTTGATTTTCTCCATGGGAAAAAGGAAGACTCACTTCGTGCCGATTCGATGATGTGTGTGATGGATTTGAAAAACGATTCTTCAGGAATTGAAATCGGGAAAAAATTCGTGAACGACACTTCGTCAAATAAAATTTCGTTGGAACAGACAATCCTGAATGAAGTGAGGGATGGGAAGTTGGTGATGATCAAAAAGGATGCGATGGGAAATTGGCAGGATAAAACCGGAAGAAAAATAGATTTGGAATTGTACGAAGGGAAATGGTTTATTCCCAAGGTGCTGGTGAAATCGAATTATATCGAAGCCAGATCAAACTGAAAGGGATTGACGATTTGTTGATTTCCGATTTTCGATTAAAATATGGCAATCGGAAATCGGCAATCATTAAATCGAAAATCTTTTCATTTTCCCTTTCTCAACTGGAAAACCTGTTTCACCAATGACATTTTTCTTGAGCCGGGCTGGAAAACACCGTGATGTGCGTTGCGGATATCTTCAATGGAATAAAATGCATTCGGTTGATTCTCCTCGATGATTGAAATCAATTGCTTGAGGTGTTTGCGTTGCACGATTGAAAAAATCATTTTCACCGGACCTTTTGCGCCTTCGGCTTCAACGATTGTCATTCCGTGATTGGAATCGCGCAGGGCCTGAATCAGTTTTTCGCTTGTTTCCGCAGTAATGATGCGCACCACCTGCATGCCGAGCGCAAGCCTTTCCTCGATGCGCATGCCCACATACGTACCCGTTGCGAATCCGCCGGCCCAACCGAGATAACAGAAAATATTGTCGGCGCGATTCATCACTTGTTTCATTGCCACCAACCAGATCAGCACTTCGAAAAATCCGATGATGGGAACAATGGTGCGAAAACCCTTGTGGATGAAAATGTTCCGGAGTGTGGCAAGGGAAACGTCACAGATCCGTGAACAGAAAATCAGGATCGGAAGCAAAACGTAATTGATGATTTCGTCGGGGATGTGCATCTGAAAATTCGAGAGTTCAAAGATTCAAAAATTATTCGAGTAATCTTTGAATTCCTGAATCACTTCTGGATCACAACCGCTTTTGATTCCACCGCACTTCCCGCTTGCAGGCGCACATAATAAACGCCCGAAGGCAAATCATTCACGTGTGTCTGTTCCGTATACGCACCCTGCACCTTGCGCCCATGCGCGATCGTGCGCACAAGACGGCCTTCCTCATCGAGCAAAATGATTTCCACATCGGAATTCGAATTCAGCGAATAGGAAATATTCAATTCATCATTCGTCGGATTCGGAAACACATTGGTGTTGAGCGATGAAATGATCTGTTCGTGAACCGCTGAAATATCATTGACACTCGTGAGGTGTGTGGAATAAATTCCCGCGGAATGTGTTGCAAGTACAACCAATCCATCTGAAATGCGCACATCGGTCATGTCACAAACTTCCATTCCAACATCGGAATCGGATTGACGCACCCAAACCGTATTCAATCCCTGCAAGGAATCCGTTGCATAAATTCCGGTGGACGTTGACATCAGGTAAATTGTTCCATCGCTCACCGGTAGAATGGAAAGCCATCTGCACGAAGGGCCATTTCCGCTTCCTGTGGAAGTGGCTTCCAGATTTCCCGCTTCTTTTGTCCATGTTGTTCCTCCATTGGCGGAATAATATAAACTGTAAACGGAATAATTTGAAAACACGACAAACACGTGATCGCCATTATTCGGATCGGCGGCAACGCAACTTACAAATCCGGTTGCAGGAAATAAGCTGTAGGAAATGTCAACGGGAGTCGGTGTTCCCACATTCGCATTGTCAACGCGATAGACTTTTTTCTGACTCGTTCCATAATACACGCGGTTAGCAGGTGTTTTGCAACAGGCGAGTGCAGTGATGGTTTGGTTCGCATACGGAACGGAGTCCTGCCATTGCACCCAATTGGTGGAAATCGAATCCCAGTTTCCAACCATCGGAATCGTGGAAAGATTATCATTTCTCCACAGGTATTTTCCACCGGCGAGATACATGATGTTGTTGTTGTTCGGGTCAAGCACAAATGGATTGACGAACTGATAATTTTTTCCTCCGATAGGATCTATGCGTGCAAACGAAGTGACATTGCCGGCTCCGTCCAACACACATTTCCGCATTTTCCCATTCTGAATCGAGAAATAATAGGAACTCTGATTGTCTGCAATTGCACAATAAGCGCCATCACCGCCATTCGGGGTTACCCACGGTGTTTGCAGATTCGTATTGTTCGTCCACCAACTTCCATTGTCCTGCGCACCACCGATGGCAATATCATTTCCTGCAGTGGCGTGATCAACCGCAACGGTATAAAACATGCTCGTGATATAGCCGTTGTCGAGCGAATTCCATGTGACATTATTTTGCGTGCAATCATTCGTACGGAAAATCCCGCCATCGTTTGTACTGAACATCACATTCGGATTCGAAGGAAGGAATGTCATGGTGTGTTGGTCGGGATGATGATTCGGATAACTCAGCACAACGGGCAAAGCTGCGTACGGAACATATCCGCCAACGTAAGTCGTACTTGTGGTATCATTGAAACGGTTTGTATTCCTGTAAATGTTTGTGCCGCCAATGAAAACCGTATTCGGATCATTGGGTTTCACTTTCACCACCAAGTCATACGATCCCTGTGCGTTGAAATCCCCGAATGAACCGAAGTGTTCGCTGTTCGGCAAATTCATCGAAAGGTCTTCCCACATTCCACCGCTTCCAGAACCGTCGCCACTCAAATAAGTGTAGCGCCACAAAACATCCCACTCAATATCGCCGAGAAAATTAGTATCCGCCATTCCGATTCCATTTGTGTTACCGAGAAAATAAACCTCTTTCGGATTCGAAGGATTTATTCCAATGACAACACGGTTGCAAAGTGAATCACCAAAAGGGGCGGTTGAAATTTTTGCCCACGTCACTCCTTGATCCGCACTTCTCCAGATTCCCTTTTGCGGACCATCCGAACTCAATGTTGAATAAACAATTCCTGAATCGGGAGTAACGGCAACATCGGTGAAATAAGAATAATTGCTGAGGTTTCCACCGCGCACGGTTATCCAGGAAGTTCCACCGTTTACACTTTTATAAATTCCACCGAGATTGGCAACATACAAGAGATCGTTTGTCGTATCATGCAAATCAAGTGCGATATCCCAATTCATCTGCCAGAATGAAACAAAACTCTGCGGCGAATTGTTTACCGTTGACGCAAGCGGTTGCCACGTTGCGCCATCATCCGTACTCTTCAGCATTCCGTTGCCAAGAAAATAGGCGCTGCCACCGGAAGCGGATTGTCCATAGGGTTCGCCCGATCCCGCATACCATGTGCTCTCGTGACCGTAGCGTGTATCCTGTTGCATGCAGGTGATACCATGGTAATTCAAACTTGGTGTCAATTTTGTCCAGGAAGTCCCTGCATCATTGCTCGACCAGATTCCTCCGCTGGTTGTTCCCGCAATGAAATGCTGCTCATTCAATTTGTCAATTCCAAACGCGCGTGTACGCCCGCCTACATTCCAAGGCCCACGCTCATTCCACGTTGCCTGCGACTGCATGCGTGAGGTGGAGCTATTTTGTTGAAGTGAAATGTTTGTGGGAAGCGTTGCTGAAAAAGCCAATTCCTTTTCACGCATGTGATCGGGAATTGTTCCGTCCGGTCCCACCAGTCTTTTGTATTCCCATTCCAAACGTTCACGTGCATCATCTTCCATCGGATCACCCAAATGTTTTTCCGAATTGTTTTTTTTCTGATGCGGGAGAAAAAAGAAAGCAGTACCGGCCAGCATCGCGGCAGCAGCGAGAATGTAAAATTGTTTCATGAGCAAGTCTTGTGTGAATGATAAATGTAAGGAAAAAAGGGCGGGAACGAATTGCGAATCCAGGAATCTGCAAATACATTTTTCGGTTGTAAAATCCGCAGATTCGTAATTCGTATTTTAGCATCCACCATAATTCATGCCCGTGAAATTTTCCATTCCAATCGTTTTTCTCTTCCTCGTCAGTTGCCATTCGGAATCAAAATCACCGGTTGTCAATGTCTTGGGTACAAAAGGGAATTTCCTTGCCGATTCTTCCAAGCAGCGAATGCTGAAAATCATTGAAGGAGGTTGGGTGAATGAAGAATACATTTCCGCATTCAGGGAAACTTTTTCTCCAATGGCTGCCGCCACTCATGGATTGCCGCGCCAACAGATGGCATTTGACATTTCCAACATCAATGGCGATACGGTAATCAATGCGATGGGAAGATTGAATTACCATGAAGGCGAACGCTTTGATGTTGTCTTTTATTTAAGGACAGATGGAAAAACCGGAATGAAAATAAAGGAGGATAGAAATCAATTGGATGAATCCCTGCTGTTGAATTATTCGATTGAAGGCAAAGACACGATTTTGTTATTGACGATCAACGACGGCGAAAAAACAGTGACGAACCGTTTTCGAAATCAGTTCCGGGAATTTCCCGAGACAGATGATGTCCATTTGACAGCGATGGAATATTTCGTGAACAAGAACCTGTTCGAGGGCAATTGGAAAATGTCAGGACAGACAATTTCATTTTCCGGTGATGGGAGGGTGAAAAATTTCCATGCGTACAAAAGATATTCCGTTTCCACTGTCGAGGAGAATCCAACTTCACGTCCGGATGAAATTTCCTTTTACAATGATTCCACTGAAGTCACTTACGCATTTACATTCAATCATCAACGGATTCAATTGTACGAAATAAAAGAGTCCACCGACGCATTGAAATTCTCGCGTGGAAAGATGATTGGTGAATTGGAGAGAGAGTAATTCGTACATTTTTCAATAGATTTCCTTCAACCGCTCTGTGATTTCCAATACTGCGGGACAAACCATTGTATTCAACATCGTAATGTCCAGTATTTGATGCACGCGTTTTCTGTTCGTGTGCGGATATCCGCGGCAGGCGGTGGGTCGGTCTTCGTAGACGATGCAATAATTCTGTGAATCGAGAAAAGGGCAGGGCGCCGTGTTCAACACAAAGTCGCCGTCTTCATCCATGAACAAATATTTTTCAATGAATGGTCCGGGACCCATGCGCATTGCCTTGGCAACACGTTCAATGTCTTTTTGTTTGAAAATGGGAGAAATGGTTTTGCAGCAATTCGCACATTCCATGCAATTCGTATTTTCAAAAACCTCGTCATGCAATTGATGCATCGTGTCGTCGAGATCATTTGGCTTGTCGCGTTTCAGCTTTTCGAAAAACTTTTCATTTTCCTTTTTTGCAGAAGCGGCTTCTTCACGGAATTTGGCGAGACCCATTCGGCAAAATTAGAGCATTTCTAAGTTATTTGGTTATGCAATGAACTTGATTATAATTAAATTGCATGAAACATTTTCAATCATGAAAAAAATCTACGCCCTTCTTATCACCTGTTTTTGCATTCAGCAAATTTCAATCGCGCAGGAAACCAATTCCGTTACGCAGACGAAAAATGCAAACCCCCATAAAGGATTTGTGGAAAACAAGGGACAGATTGCAGATCATCAGGGAAACTCGCTTTCAAATGTTTTGTTCCAATCTTCCGGAACCGGTCCGCAGATTTTTGTCACCACTTCTGGTTTGACGTATGTTTTTCACCAATACAATTCGGTTGCGCCGGCGGAAAACGAAAAGCACAACCCGTTGAGTTGGTCGAAGCTCGAAATGAATTTGGAAGGTGCGACTATCAAGAAAGAAAATGTGGTGATGGAAAATGCGTTGGAAGGCTATTCGAATTTTTATTATGCACATTGTCCGCAAGGAATTCTCGAAGTGAAATCCTATCACAAGGTCACGATAAAAAACATTTATCCCGGGATCGATTGGGTACTGAATGCAGATGATGCAAACGGCCTATCGCACGATTTCGTTGTTCACCCGGGTGCCGATCCGGATCAGATAAAAATTTCATATAAAGGTGAAAATGAAAATATTTCATTGGCGAAAAACGGATTGCTGACCATCAGTTCGCCATACGGAAAAATTGTGGAGGGTGGACTGAATGTGTTCGAACTGAATTCCCGAAAAAATATTGCGGCGAAATTTTCCGTCAATAAAAACAACCTTTCATTTTCCCTCGGAGATTACAACATAACTGATTTGCTCGTCATCGATCCGCCTTTGCAATGGACAATGCCGCAAGCGAGTACGAATTTCGATTATGGTTATGCCGTTTCCGCTGCGCACGATGGAAGCGGTGATGTGCTTTTGACAGGAGAAAGTGATGGAACAGATTTTCCCGTTCTCAATGCCTATCAGGGATTTGAAAACGGATTCGAGGACATGGTGGTTGTGCGTTTGAATTCTGCTGGAACAAGATTGTGGTCGACTTATTATGGTGGATCGAATTTTGAACAGGGAAAAGGAATCGCTTCCGACAATGCAGGAAACTGTTATGTAACCGGAACAACAGGCTCGTCCGATTTTCCCGTCTTGAATTCATTGCAGGCGAATTTCGGTGGAGGAACTTACGATGCGATGATTGTGAAATTCAATTCAACGGGTGTTCGCCAATGGGCAAGCTGGCGTGGCGGAACAATGAATGATTATGGAAATGCAATCACATGCGATGGCGCAGGAAACAGTTACGTGACCGGTTATACGAATTCTTCAACATTCCCGACTCATCTCGCCATTCAATCTTCGAAAGGAGTGGGTAATGATGCATTCATCATGAAGCTGGATGCTTCGCAGGTTTTGCAGTGGTCCACTTTTTTCGGTGGCGATGACGAAGACAAGGGAAGAGCCATTTGTCTCGACGCAACAGGAGCGAATGTGTATGTAACAGGTTCCGCTTTGTCAGGAACTTTTCCCGTTACCTTGGGAGTTTTCCAATCGGCAAATGCAAATGCATACAATTACGAAGATGCTTTCATTGTAAAGATGTCGTCTTCGCAGGCTGTTCAATTTTGCACTTTCTGCGGTGGAACGGATGCCGATTTCGGTCAAGGAATTGCAGTTGACAATGGTGGAAATGTTTTTGTTGCAGGATATACTTTGTCGGCAGATTTCCCGATCACGAATCCATTCGGCGGCGCGTATGTGGACAGTACGCTGGGTGCATTGGGTGCGCACGATGCGTTTGTGATGGAGTGCAACAGTACGGGAACAACCCGGAAGTGGTCTACCTATTTGGGAGGTACCGCGCCCGATATGGGATTTGCAATTGCGTTCGATTTGAATGTCGGGATTTATGTTTGTGGAAATACGGCGTCAACCGATTTTCCGCTTCATCAACCGATCGACAATAATTATTATCAATCCGTTCAGGGTGATGGGGGGAACTTCAATGATAAATTCATCGCGTGGTTTGATGTGAATGATTCCATGAGATGGTCGACTTATTATGGCGATGCAACCGATAATGAAGCATACGGTATTTGCAACGATGCGAACAATAATATTTTTGTGGTGGGAGTCGACAACAATGACATTGGTGTTTTGAAATTCAGTCCGGGAGTTCCGACAGCTGTTGCTGATGCAAATATTTTGGGAGAAGATTTCATTTACCCGAATCCCGCTTCCGAAACGGTCAATTTCAAATTTTCGGCTGAAAAAAATGATGCAGTGAAAATCGAGATTGTGGATATGCTTGGAGAATATGTGGCGAAGGAAGAATATAATGTCGTGAAAGGGGAAAATTTACTTCCAATTGATATTTCAGGATTGGCAAAAGGCACTTATTTCCTGAAAATTTCTTCGAATGGAAATGAAGCGGTAAAGAAGTTTGTGAAGGAGTAAAACCGAATGGTAAAAAGGGAATCGGTGAATTTGCACACAGGCAAATCACCGATTCCTTTTTTTTCTGTAAATTCGACCTTCATTTTTCACTCCTTCATAGAGGAAAAATTACCCAAACAATCATGAAACTCGCAGTACCAAAGGAAACCAAACTCAAGGAAAACCGTGTAGCCCTCACTCCCGACGTTGTAAAAGACCTTGTAAAAAAAGGTTTTGAAGTGACCGTGCAGACAGGGGCCGGCATGAATTCCTTTTTTTCAGACGAAGCATATACCGCAGCAGGCGCACAACTCGTGAGCGATGCGAAAAAATTATATGCCGAAGCCGATGTTGTTTTGAAAGTGAACGCACCTTCCACCGATGAAATTTCAGGAATGAAAAAAGGTGGAATCCTGATGTCTTTTGTTTGGGCTGCAACAAGTCCCGATTTGATCAATGCGTGTTGCAAGGCGGAGATTTCCGTTTTTTCTGTTGACGCCATTCCGCGAATTTCACGCGCACAAAAAATGGATGCGCTGAGTTCGCAGGCAAATCTCGGCGGTTACAAAGCGGTGATCATGGCAGCGAATACCATCGGAAAAATTTTCCCGATGATGACCACTGCCGCAGGAACCATTCGCCCTTCGAAAGTTGTGATTTTCGGAGCGGGTGTTGCCGGCTTGCAGGCGATTGCAACCGCAAAACGTCTTGGCGCCGTTGTGGAAGTGACCGACATTCGTCCTGAAACGAAAGAACAGGTGGAATCGCTCGGTGGAAAATTCATTGAGGTGAAAGGCGATGCATCGATTAAAATAGAAGGCGGTTATGTGAAAGGCGTTTCCGAAGAATTCCTGAAAATGCAACAGGAGCTTGTCGGTAAACATGTGAAGGAAGCTGATATCGTTATCACCACCGCATTGATTCCGGGAAGAAAAGCGCCGGTGTTGGTGACGGAAGAAATGGTGAACAGCATGAAATTCGGTTCTGTGATTGTGGACATGGCAGTGGAGTCGGGTGGAAATGTGGTGGGAAGCGAATTGAATAAAACGATTGTAAAAAATGGCGTGACAATTATCGGAGAGGGAAATATTCCTTCCTTGTTGCCGATGAATGCGTCCGACCTTTACGCAAAAAATATTGCCACATTCCTTTTGCATCTTGCCGACAAGGATAATTTCAAATGGGAAATGGAAGAGGAAATCACAAAGGGATCACTGATTGTTCACAATGGTGTTGCTGTTCATCCTTCAGTTGCAAAACCTGTTACAGCCTAATTAAAAAATATTCTTATGAATGAAATCCACGACATAGCCAAAACGATTTTGGCATTCATCAGTGACAATAAAGAGATGCTTTATTTTGTCATACTCTCCATCTTCGTTGGTATTGAAGTCATCGGTGGCGTTCCAACTGTTCTTCACACGCCACTCATGTCGGGCGCAAATGCCATTCACGGTGTGGTCATCGTCGGTGCCATCCACGTCATGCTGCACGTCGACCCATCCAACAAACTCGCACTGATTCTCGGTTTCCTTGCCGTGTTGCTTGGAACGTTGAATGTGGTCGGTGGTTTTGTTGTAACCGATCGTATGCTTGAAATGTTCAAAAAGAAAAAGTAAGCAGGGGAAGATTCCAAACTCCGGAAAAACAGATTCCAATATTTTTATGAAAGAATATTTAGACACAGAAATTGTTTCGGATGAATTCCTTGTTGAAGAAGGTGGTGGTAATTATCAGGATCTTGAGGAACGGGGATTTCAATTTGCAAAACGAGTTCGTGATTTTGTGAAAGGAATTGATCAGTCGATTTGGAATAAGGAATACAGTAAACAGGTCATTCGTTCCTCTGCGTCAGTCGGTGCAAATTATATTGAAGCAAACGAGTTTTTGGGAGAAAAAGACTTCTTGATGAAAATAAGGATTTCAAGGCGGGAGGCAAAAGAGACCAGATATTGGATTCGCTTGCTTGAAATCGATAACAAAAATGAATTGGAACTGGAAAGGCAAAATCTTATTCAGGAAGCTGATGAATTGAAAAGAATTTTTTCGGCCATAATCATTAAACGCTCTAAAATCAAAAACAATAACTGAGAAAATAATAGTGCCCGATTTGGAACCTGTTTTTTCTGGAGTTTGGAATCTTAATCCGTTATGAAACACAATTTATTGGAAGTCTGCTATCTCATCGGTTCGGTAACATTCATTATCGGATTGAAAATGATGGGCAATGCAAAAACCGCCCGCCGTGGAAATCTCGTTGGAGCTTTCGGAATGACGGTTGCCATTCTCGGAACCATTCTGCTACACGACAATCAAGTCGGTGGAATGATTTACGGAATGATTGCCGGAGCACTTGCTCTCGGAACGATTGTCGGTTGGATGACCGCGAAAAAAGTGCAGATGACAAAAATGCCCGAGCTCGTTTCCATTTTCAATGGAATGGGTGGCGCCTGTGCAGCCCTGATCGGCTTGATGGAATATGAACACAACTTGAGCAATGTCGGTTCCCTGATTCCGATCATTGCCGGACTTGTGATAGGAAGCGTTTCCTTTTCCGGATCCGTAATTGCGTTTTTGAAATTGAATGGAACATTGAATAAACCTGTTCGCCTTCCTGCCTACAATGTGATCAACAATCTTTTCATGTTGGGCGTTCTTGCATTTGCAGGATACATGATTTGCGGACCTGGAATGAATCACGCTGCATTTGCACAACTCGCTTCCGATTCCTTGGAAAGTGTCGTAACGCCTCATGCGCACATGTTCCTGTATTTGCTTTTTGCTGCTGCAATTGTTTATGGTGTTTTATTTGCCTTGCCAATCGGCGGTGCTGATATGCCCGTTGTAATTTCCCTGTTGAATTCATTTACAGGTTTGGCGGCTGCATTCGGCGGTTTCCTCTATGGAAATTATGCAATGTTGACCGGTGGGATTCTGGTTGGATCGGCAGGAACATTGTTGACACTTGCGATGTGTAAGGCGATGAACCGCCCGTTGAGCAATGTGATTTTCGGTGCATTCGGTGGAGGTGGAGCGGCGGCAGGTGGGGATACGACGAAAGGTTCCATCAAGGATATCGGTGTAAGTGATCTTGCGGTGTTGATGAATTATTCCAAGAAAGTTGTGATCGTTCCCGGTTACGGACTTGCGGTGGCGCAGGCGCAACACGTGATCCATGAATTGGAAATGTTGCTCGAGGAACGCGGAGTGGAAGTGAAATATGCAATTCATCCTGTAGCGGGTCGCATGCCCGGTCACATGAACGTGTTGCTTGCAGAATCGAATGTTGCGTATGAAAAGTTGGTGGAGATGGATGAGATCAATGCCGAATTCCCGAATACGGATGTGGTGTTGATCGTGGGTGCGAATGACGTGGTGAATCCTGCAGCGAAAACGGATCCTTCCTCACCGATTTACGGTATGCCGATTCTCGAAGTCGATCTTGCAAAGAATATCATCGTGAACAAACGTTCCATGTCGGCCGGATATGCCGGTATCGACAACTTGCTTTTCTACAATCCGAAATGTTCGATGTTTTTCGGCGATGCGAAAAAAGCATTGACGGAATTGGTGGCGGAATTGAAGACGATGGAATAGAAAAAGGATTTTCGATTTGTTGTCCCGAAATTTCGGGAGCCGATTGGCGATTGAAAAAAATAAAAGCCTTGCTGATCCAGTGAGGCTTTTTTGTGTCGCTGTGTTTCGGTGAGAATTTCCTTGCGTGAGGGATAGCAGCGAAAAGCCCACAGCGCAGCGAGGACTTGCAGCGGATAGCCCGACCCGACGAAAATATAAGCAACATAATTAATTGTAAATGAACACAGATTTGACAAAGTAGAATTTCGTGGTAAAGTGATTGGATATATTGTTGCCGAAATCGTGTTGGCAATATTTACTGCTGGTGTTTTTTCGGAAGTGAAATGGGTAACCAAAATTTGCGATTTGCTTGGTGAAGCTGGAGAAATCCTTTTTGAAATTATTAATGGTATGCGTAGGGCAATTGGGAAAGAGGAACGGCTTGTGAAATATTCCGAAGACTTTGAGCGATTGGCAAAAATTCAAAAAGCAGAAGCGGTATTACAAAAGGCATTCATTAATGGGTACACCAAAGAATCAGTAATTGCTGAGGTTAAAAGATTGAAACCACTTGGCGAAGTTTTAGAACCTTCGAAATATTTATCTAAAGAATATATTGCGAACCATTTAAGTAAATTTGAAGAAGAGGGAGCTGCTTTTGTATTTACAGAGGAAGACATTGGAAATCCAATCTATAAAGCTTTTAACCCCAAAAAATATGTAACCTTAACGTCTGACATGAAAGAAATTGTTGAGCAATATCAACTCAGTAAAAACACAGATATTTTGGAAAAAGCTCTTGGTTATCCTGAAGGTTCATTGAAAGGGAAAAAATTATATGTTTTGTCTATTGATGAGCCAAAAGTTAAAATGCCAAATGGAAGCGAAGGAGGAGTAAATGAACTTTGGACGCCTGGAGGTAAGACTTCGGGAGGATATAATGAAGCTGTATTAGATAATGCTTCCATACCTCACGGAAATAAAATCGAAAATATATTAGGTGCAAAACCGATAATGGATTTTAAATGAAAAAAATACAAACTGCAATCGACCGAAATGAACTCCCATTATTTCTAAAGGGAGTGAATGATTACAAAGTAATTGGACGATCTGATATGAATGAACCAAACGATTATCTCGCTTGTTGGGAACAAGAAATTATTCCATATTCGAAAACCAATAGTGAAATACTCGCAAAAACAATTCCTTCTGCATTAGCCATTTTGCTTAATGATAAATCCGATATTGATTGTAATATTTATACGGTTGTTAATCATATATTTTGGTATTACTATTTTAAAAACAAACAAACCATTTCTTTTGAAATTTCACTAAATGAAATTTCACGCCAATTAAAAGAAACACTTCTTTCTAACAAACAAAATCTTCGTACTGACAAAAGATGGGGAGGTGCTGAATGGAATAGCGAATCTGGATTGTGGGAACCAATTATTAGAGTTGCAGTCGCTATCAAAGATCAATATCAAGGAATTGACTTTATGCCTGAAAATGGAAAATAATTTATGTCAGTATCTCTTTTTATAAAATCAATAGATAGAGAAATCGTTAATCACGATATTCCTATTTCTACGCAAGATGTGTACGAAAATATTTGGACTCCAATTGCATCAAGACACAATCTTATTATTCTTTCACATGGGGCGTTTGGTTATGAGTATGATGAATTATCGCTCGCTGATTTTATAGAAGAATTGAATCGTTTCATTTCTATTGCTGAATCCACCGATAACATCCCTAATGAATATAGAGAATACATACAAACACGTTCTTCTATTTTACTTCAAGAACTCAAAAAACTTGAAGGGCGTCAAGTAAAATTTTCGATAGGATAAGTAATTAGCCAAAATAAAAATTGGTTATTTATACCGCACCAACTCCGACAAAGTAACATTCAATGCTTTTGCAATTTTCAAAAATGTTTTAGCCGTTGGATTTGTATTGCCGTTTTCTATGCGACCGATATTTGATTCTTCCATTCCACATTCAGCAGCAAGGTCAAGTTGGGTAAGACCTTTCTTAACCCTGATTCGTTTGATATTCTTGCCGATTTTCTTTAACTCATCCTTCATTTACCCCAATAATGGGGCATTCGGAAAGAAATAAGCCCATCATCTTTGGTGGGTTAAGAAAATCTCTATATTTGCCTTGACACTCAACAGGACTCAATTTGACTTGTAATTGTCTGAAAGAAAAACGCCGTTTGTCCCCCGACCCGAAGGGGGTACGCCCTACTGTTTGACATGACAAGAAAAATAAATGGAATCCATCTGCTAAATGAGTGAAGTCTGTGGCTATTCCCCTTTCACGAATTTCAGCATGTAATTCTTGCTGTCGACATTCAACTCGATAAAATAAAATCCCTTGTCGAGCGAAGAAACATCGATTTCATTTTGTGCTGCGGCCCCGTTGAAATGAAAATCAGTTTTCAAAACCAACCTTCCTTCCGCATCGTAAATTCTTGAAGTTGCATTTCCCGTAAAACCATTTCCGGTTTGGATGAACAATTGTCCGCTTGCAGGATTAGGAAAAATGGAAACCGAATTATCGATCGCATATTGATTCACATTCGCCACATGATTGTTCGCCGAGATAATCCAGTATTGCGGATCAAACAATAAACTGTCGATGTGATATGGAAGCTGAATGGAAAATGTCTGTCCGGAAAAAGTGTGATTCACCCTTACAATCGTATCCCAAGTTGCATTCTTGAATTCAATCGGCAGTGGCAATTCAAAAAATGAAACGGAAGGATCGGATTGCGTTTGATTGACGGTGAATGTAACAAGATTGTTAGCATCCTGACCATATGAAATAGTGTAGGAAGGATAACCCTGACCGTAATACCAATCGTTGAAATACCAGGTGAGATTCTGTCCGCTTGCCGCTTCGAGATTTGCCTTCAGGTCATTGGCGGTTGCAAAACCGTATGCGAATTGATTGAGATAATTTCTCACACCCGCATAAAATGCACTGTCGCCAATCACCCAACGCATCGTGTGCAGGATCATTGCACCTTTCGCATACGACAGACGGTCATCGAAAATCCGATTCACATTCAGCGTGTCGGGACAATAAACGGAACCGTCGGGCAAACTTGTGATGTAGGAAATCCTTCCTTGCTTGAAAGGCATCCAATAAACGTTCGGCGTATAATGTTCATAGCACAATCCACTCAGGTAGGATGCGAATCCTTCGTTGAGCCAGATGTCGTGCCATGATGCACACGTGACCTTATCGCCAAACCAATGATGTCCGAGTTCGTGCGAAATCAATTCGTAGGAAAACCCACCGACAAAAGTCATGGTCTGGTGTTCCATTCCTCCGCTGAAACCACATTCGGTATGGCCGTATTTTTCATTGGTGAAAGGATAGGCGCCGAACAGCGTGTCGTACAACTGCATTTGCTGCACAATGTCGTGTGTTGAATATTGCGCGACTCCAAGATCTTCGGGATAAACATAGTTCAACACTTTCACGGTATCGGTTCCGAATGGAACGAGGTCCGTGTAAATCGAATAATTTGAAACGGCAAAACAGATGAGATACGTTGCAATCGGGTAACGGTGTTTCCAATGTGCGATGCGATTGTTTCCTGAAATGGATTCGCTCACGAGCAACCCGTTGCTTGCCGCACGATAGGCGGAATCGCAAGTGACAATCACGTCAATGGAATCCACTTTGTCGGAAAGATTCTGTTTGCAGGGCCACCATGTTTTTGCCTCGTTCGGTTGCGAGAGCGTCCATAATACGGGCGCGCCGTTGTGCGTACCCGCAACAAAAGATCCGAATCCGGTTGACGGTGGCCGTCCTTGGTAAAAAACGGAAACCGAATCGACAGCGGAGGCGGGGAGTGAAGAGGGAAAATCGATTTGTAGGATATCGCCTGGAAGTTGCGTGAAAGGAATGATGGTGTTGTGATACTTTACAACGTCACAAGTCAACGAATCCGACATGTCGAATTGAAGTTGTGTTATAACACTATTCGGGATAAAGTAAGTGGTGATTTTTCCGTTGATGTAATCAACCGAGGGATTGACGTTCCATTCGCAGCGTTGATAAATGAAGTTGGAATTGTCGATAGCCTGGGAAGCGGGATTTATCCTTTCGTTTGAAAATCCTTTTTTCTCCGCGTTGGAAATGTCATGAAGTGTATTCTGCGCGAAAATGAATTGCGGTAAAAGGAAAGCGGCGAGAAGAAAGACTTTTTTCATTGGCGATTATCCTATTAAAGATAATCAATAATGTTGGAAAGCCTGAAGGTTGAAAAGTTGTACGGTTTCCTGTAATGTATTCTTGAAACACGCGAACTTTCCAACCGTCACCCGATTTGGAATCTGAAATTCCGGAATTTGGAATCTCAATAAGTCATTCCCAGATTATAAAACACAAACGCCCAGATGTCGGAAAATTCCTCGATCTGTTTTTCGGTTGGTTTTCCGCTACCGTGTCCGGCATTGTGATCGATACGGATCAGGATCGGTTGATCGCCCTGTTGGTCTTCCTGCATGGTTGCGGCGAACTTGAAAGAATGCGCAGGAACAACACGGTCATCGTGATCACCGGTTGTGATCAATGTCGCAGGATATTTCACTTGTTTGATATTCTGCAATGGGGAATATTTATAGAGACAGTGAAATTCATTTTCATTCGAACTCAATCCATAATCGCTCGACCATGCGCGGCCAATGGTGAATTTGTCGTAACGCAACATGTCCATCACACCCACCATCGGAATGCAAACCTGGAAAAGATCGGGACGTTGCGTTTCGCATGCACCAATCAACAATCCTCCGTTTGATCTTCCCTGGCAGGCGAGTTTTTCCTTGCAGGTATATTTCTGCGCAATCAGGTATTCTGCCGCGGCAATGAAATCGTCGAACACATTCTGCTTGTTGCATTTGATTCCACCCTGATGCCATTTTTCACCGTACTCGTCTCCACCACGGATATTCGCCACACAATAAATCCCACCCGATTCCAAAAATACGGCGCGGTCAATCCTGAATTCAGGGGAATAGTGCGATGTGAATCCGCCATAACCGAAAAGGAAACATGGATTCGTTCCATCCATCTTGATTCCTTTTTTATGCGTGATGAACATCGGGATTTTTGTGCCGTCCTTGCTCGGATAAAAAACCTGCTCGGTTTCATAATCTTCCGATTTGAAATCCATGGTTGGTTTAAAATACAACGTCGATTGTTTGGTGTTGATGTTGTATTTGATGATCGAAGGCGGACCGGTAAATGTTGCGATGCCGACAAAAACAAGGCTGTCTTTTTTATCGCTGGACAATTCGCTTACGGAAACCATCTTGTCCATTGGCAAATCACCTTCCTTTTTTCCCGTCTTGTCAAAAATCATCAATTGCGATTTCACATCCACCAGGTAATTTGCAATGAGTTTGTCACCCGCGAGTGAAACGCCTTCCAGCATGCTTTGTGTTTCCGGAATGATGGTTTTCCAATTCGACTCTTCGGGATGATCGAAGTCGACTTCAACCAATTTGTAATTCGGCGCTCCATGATTTGTGCGCACCAGCATTTTGCGATCGACAATATCCAACACACCATAATCGTCACCTCCCTCTTTCAATTCCACAATCGTCTTGAAATCCGATTTCGGCGCGGAAAGGTCTTTCACCATGAAGCCATCTCCGCTGGTAAATTCGGTGGAATAAACAATCAGCCATTTTTGATCGTCGGTAACCTGTGGACTGAAACTGCGATTCGGATTTGCATCGTCTTTGTAAATGAGTTGGTCTTTATCCTGCGTATCGCCGACCTTGTGATAAAATAATTTCTGGTGTGTATTCGCGGAAGTCAATTCATTTCCCTTGGGCTCATCGTAACGCCCGTAATAGAATCCATCATCTTTCCACGAAGCGCCTGAGAACTTGATCCATTTCAAATGATCACTGAGATCTTTTCCGCTTGCAATGTCTTTGATATAAAAATCTTCCCAATCAGATCCCGCCTTGCTCATTCCATATTGCATGTATTTTCCGTCGTGCGAAAATTCGGTTCCCTGCAATGAGGTTGTGCCGTCGGGCGAAAGTGCATTCGGGTCCAGCAATAATTTTCCTTCGCCATTTACGCCTTCCTTGTAATAAAGCACAGCCTGATTCTGCATGCCGTCATTCTTCGTATAGAAATAATATTTTCCATGCAAGGCAGGCGCACTCATCTTTTCGAAATTCCAGATTTTGCGAAGGCGATCCGCAATCTTATTCCTGAACGGGATTTTTGAAATGTAATCCTGCGTCAAGGCATTTTCTTCTGTCACCCATTTTTTTGTGGAGTCGGAATTATCGTCTTCCAGCCAACGGTAAGGATCGGGGACTTTTATTCCGAAATAGGTATCGACGGTATCGACTTTTCTTGTTTTCGGATAATTGAATTTGGAAGAGGAAGATGAAGGTTGGTTGGAATTGCAAGCCGAAAGAATCAGGCAGGCGGTTGCAACTGTTATGGGTAGGAAATTGTTTTTCTTTTGCATGATCTATAGTGGTTAGCGCGACAAAAATAAGGCTTTCAACTGTATCATCGCGGCAATTACACAAACGGGTGAAAATGGTGACAGGCGATAGATGCAAGTGGTTATACCTGTCACTTTTTCTGCATATTTTTATGCTCCAAATAATTCAGACATGTCAGAAGAAACAATTCCCACTGAAGATACTGCATCCAACGAGATAGAAATTTCGAATCAGGAAATACCATCGGAAAAACCGGTAAAGCCTGTTCCCAAGCCAATGAAGAAACAGGTTGTGTTCCGTTTGCAGAATGGGGAATGGGATGATTTTTCAGAAGGGCAATCTATTGAGAAATCCGAATTCTTCAAACTTTTCGAACGTGAACTCCTGAAAGACGGTGAATTGGTTTCGGAAACGGAATTCGATCAGGATGGAATGGAAGTGCAGAAAACAGTGAACACATTCAACAGCGCAGGAAAAATCAGCCATCATGAACTTTACAATGAAGGGGCGCTTGTGGAAAAAATGGATTTTGAATACGATGAAAAGAATCGTCTCGTAAAAGAAACGCGTGAGTTTGATGAGGGATATCCATTGACGACAATTTTCAGTTATGATGATGAGGACCGTGTCATTGAAAAACGGGTGGATGACAGTGATGGCGAATTGCAGAAAAGGGAAACATTCACGTATCATCCGACATGGAAAGATAAAGTGGTGAAACATGTGGTGTATGATGAAGAGGATGCGTTGAACCTGGAAGAGGAAAATGTGTGGGAGGAAATCGATGGGGAAGTGAAAGCCACGAAAGTGATTACCAATGATCATTCGCATGACAGTTATCGCCGCACGGAATTTTTTGATGCGAAAACGCGTGAGGATAAAATCGCCTATGCCACTTTCAACGAAAAGGAAAAAGTGATTGAATATGTGAAAGTGTTTTATGACGAGAAAGGGCGCGAGTTGGAGGAACATTCGGTTTCAGTAAACGACTCCGACAATTTCAAGGTGTATTACCATTACGATGAATTTGACCGCGTGATCAAGCAAGAGCAACACCAGGCGGATAAAATCATCAGCAAGATCAATCGCCGTTTCGGTGAATCGGGTTTGGCGGAATTGATTGCGGTCCGTTCCTTTTCAAGAGGCATGTATGTGGATTATTTCGAGTATGAATTCCACGAGTGAGTTTATGGAATTTCCCGAATGGTTCTTGATCTCGAAATTTTCGGAAGTCAATCACTCAAACACCACATTCCCGATATTGATGACCACTTTTGTTCCTGCCGCACTTCCATTGGCATGATGCAAATCGATTATTTCCAATTTGCTTTCCGCTTTCCCCTTTTCATTCACTTGCGCCAACCGTTCGCGCGTAATTTCAAGCGCTGCCGACTTGTGATCCTTTTTTGTATCCGCTTCGTATTCCGCCGCTTTTTTCCGTCCCACGCCGTTGTCCTCGATTTCGCAGATCACGGATTTTTCATTGGCAGATCCTCCCAATAAAAACCGGATGGTTATTTTTCCTGCATTTTCCCCGAAGTGTTTCATGCCATGCAACACGGCATTTTCCACAAACGGTTGAATCAGCATCACGGGAATGAAAGTGGCTTCCGGATTTATGCGTTCATCGGTTTCAATCGAATACCCAAAACGGTTTCCGTGGCACAAGGCTTCCAGTCCGAGATAATATTCGAGCAGCTCCGCTTCCTGTGCAATGCTGGTGTATGACTGGCGCGAATTCTCGAGCGTGAGTCGCATGAGTTTTCCGAATTTTGCGAGATAACGTCTTGCTTCGGCTGAATCATTTCTGGCGATGAATCCCTGGATGGATTGCAACGCATTGAAAATGAAATGGGGATTCATTTGCAAACGCAACGCTTTCTGTTCGAGTTCAAGCACATGTTTTTCCAGTGTGATTTTCTCAAGTTGCTGTTTTGTTTTCCGCTTGATCAATCGCACGCGCCAGGAAAAGATAACCGCGATTATCAAAAGAATGATGAGTGAGGTGATAATCCTGAATGACCAGGTGGCATAGAATGGGGGAGTGATGCGGAAAGAAAATTTCTGCATGTCGCTCCAGAATCCATCCGAATTTTTCGCCTGCAATTCAAACGTGTAATCTCCGGGTGGCAAATTCGAGTAGGTGGTTTGCCGCTCGCTGTTTTCAGGTGTCCATTTTTTATCGAAGCCCACCAGCATCCATTTGAAACGCACCCCTTCCGGATTTTTCAAATCGATTCCGGAGAATTCAAAGCGCAGGGAATTCTGTGTGTAAGGCAAAGTCAACGAATCGGGAATCGGAAACCAGTTTTTGTTTTTCGGCGTATTCCAATAGGGTGTATTCTGAAGCGGCTCGAAAAATAATTTTATTCCCGTGATGTGTACCAACGGCGGTTCATGATCGACAAAATCATTTTCGGGATGATAGACACTCGCCCCATTGATGGTTACGAACCATACACCGGTTGAAGTATCGAGACAGGCTGCGTTGATGCTGGTTTCAA
>CAYMZV010000012.1:0-31410 GCA_964394965.1 uncultured Chryseobacterium sp. | reverse complement strand
CATCTCCTTTCGCCCTCATTTCCTCAACGACTCAATATACTTCGTCACCGCATCCACTTCGGCATCATTCAATTCCCCACCGAAAGCTTTCATCGGACTTTTCCCATTTTTCACAATTGCACAAGCTGCAGCGTGATCCAATTTGCTTTTCGACAAATCCGCGGCGCCCATCACTCCTGCCGTTCCATCGCCGCCATGACATGTAGTGCATTTTGCATCGTACAATGTTTTTCCATCCACTGATGCCGACACGGTTGCATTCGGCTTTACGGAATCTGAGGAAGCAGGTTGTGTTTTATCACCACCACAGGATTGGAAGGCAAAAAACATTGCGCCAAACAGAACCGAAAGGGAGATTATTTTTTTCATGATATTTTTTTATCCGTAAAATCCACAAAACCATCCGTACAATTCCGTATTGCCTAGAACCAACCCATTCCGGCAAATTTCGACATGAAAGGCCAAGGGATACAGGCAAGGATCATGACAAATCCTATTGTGAAAAAGATCGCGATGCTTTTGAATTTCGCCTTATCGGAAGAAGCGCGTTTCGCTTTTGAATAGCCCACCGTAATCAGGGCAATGGCGAGAATCATTCCCGAGATGTGCTCCATCCCGAAGAAACGGTGCACGGCTTTTATGTTTTCATCTGTTGTGTCAATGGACTGGTACCACTTTCCCATAATATAAAGTGCCAATCCGACCACCAACTGCAGATGCATGCTGATCAGAGTGAACAAGGCGATTTTCTTGTCGCGGGGTGTATAAACTTTATTTCCATTGAAGCCTGCAAAAGATGTTGCAATGGCGACGAGCAGAAGGATAAGCGCTATCCAACGCAACCCGGAATGGAAATGAATGAAAAAGTCTTGCATGGTTGTTGTTTTTTGTCCCGTCAAAATTAATGAAAAAGCGTTCGGAGTTACCGCTTGTCACGGAAGTTAATCTGTAAACCGGGTTTTCGATAATTTAGGGAAATTTCATTGGTGGATGGTGATTGGGTTAACTGAGGTAATTGGGCAAGGAGGAAAAATAAATTCCATGACTGGCCGGATTCCCCCAATCACCCGATTACCCCAATTCCCCAATCGACTTAATTATCCTAATTGCCTACTTTTGCCTTTCCCGAAAATAAACCGCTATGAAACATTTTCTCGCCGTTCTCATTTCACTTTCTGCTGTCGGAATATTGCGTGCACAACCACAGACTTTTCCTGTCAATGGAACTGCCGATCGCCGTCATACCATTTTCGCTTTCACCAATGCACATATTCAGACCGATCCGGAAACTGTCATTGACAAGGGAACGATGCTCGTGCAGGATGGATTGATTCTTCAAATCGGCGCAACGGTTACTGTTCCCAAAGGCGCAGTGGTTTATGACTTGAATGGAAAATGGATTTATCCTTCCTTCATCGATTCCTACACAACTTACGGAATGCCCGAAGTGAAACGTACACCATGGTCGCCGTTTCCACAATATGAATCGGCACGCGATGGCGCATTCGGATGGAACCAGGCCTTGAAACCGGAAGCCGATGTCTCAAAGGTTTTCACTTCCGATTCAAAAGCCGCCGACCAATTCCGTTCGCTCGGATTCGGAACGGTCATGACGTATTCTGCGGATGGAATCGCTCGCGGAACCTCTTCGTGTGTAACGTTGAATGCGGAAGACGGCGACAATTCCGTGATGGTGAAAGATAAAGTCGCGAATTGTTTTTCATTCGACAAGGGTTCGTCGCGTCAGCAATATCCCTCTTCGCTCATGGGCGCAATTGCACTCATCCGCCAGACGTATTACGATTGCGATTGGTACCGCACAGCGAAAAACAAGACCGAATACAACATCACACTTGAAGCGTGGAATTCCAATCAGAATCTTCCACAGATTTTTGAAACAAATGACAAATGGAATGTGGTGCGTGCCGATAAACTGGGCGATGAATTCAAGGTGCAGTACATTTTCAAGGGAAGCGGAAATGAATACCAGCGTATGGGTGAAATGAAAGCGACAAACGGATCTTTCATTCTTCCGATCAATTTCCCCACAGCGTATGATGTGGAAGATCCTTTCGATGCGGAATTGATTGATTACACCGATTTGAAACATTGGGAAATGGCACCGATCAATCCGTCCGCATTTGAAAAAAACAATATCCCTTTTGCGTTGACAACTTCCGATCTGAATGACAAGAAAGATTTTTGGGCGAATCTCCGCAAGGCAATAAAATATGGACTGTCGGAAAAAGCCGCGTTGCGTTCATTGACTGTTACACCGGCAACATTATTGGGAGTTGCAGACAAAACCGGTTCATTGAAAAAAGGAATGCTCGCGAATTTCCTCATTGCAGGTGGAGACATATTTTCAGAGAACACAACCATCTGGGAAAATTGGATCAAGGGACACCAATACATCCTGAAGGACTACAACTCCATCGATCTGCGCGGAACTTACAATATGAATATCGGTTCGGCTGCTGCACGCACCTTGAAAATCCAAGGCGATCTTTTCAAGTTGAAAGCGAATTTCATGAGTGGCGATTCGGCAAAAGAAGCTGCGACCATAAAATTGGAAGGTGCGAATGTCACCATCAACTACACACAAAAAGCAAACGAAGGGGTGATCCGTTTATCGGGCGTGGTGAATCCAAAAACAAAATTCATGAGTGGACGCGGACAGAATCCTGACGGTACCTGGTTCGATTGGATGGCAACACAAACCGCTCCTTACGCCGTGAAACCGGAAAAGAAAGATTCCACTGCCGCCGATGTACCAACACTTGATGATGTCATTTATCCTTGGGCCGCTTATGGAAGAACAAAAAAAGATTCGCTTGAGATTGACAATTTCCTTTCGAGTTACACTTCCGTCTTGATAAAGAATGCTTCTGTGTGGACAAATGAGGCGGACAGTTTGTTGTTGAATACCGATGTGTTGATCACGAATGGAAAAATTACGCAAGTCGGAAAAAATATTGCCGCTCCAGCGAAGTGCATGACGATTGACGGAACAGGAAAATATTTGACATCGGGAATCATTGACGAACATTCACACATTGCCATTTCAGGTGGCGTGAATGAAGGAACACAGGCATCGAGCGCGGAAGTAAGAATCGGTGATGTGATCAATCCGGATGACATCCAGATTTACCGTCAGCTTGCCGGTGGAGTTGTGGCCTCACAATTGTTGCACGGTTCAGCCAATCCGATCGGTGGACAATCCGGTATTGTGAAAATGCGTTGGGGTGCGAATGCGGAACAGATGAAAATCGATTTCGCTCCCGGATTCATAAAATTTGCGTTGGGGGAAAATGTGAAACAAAGCAACTGGGGCGATTTTGAAAGTGTGCGTTTCCCGCAAACAAGAATGGGCGTTGAACAGGTGTATTACGATTATTTCACACGCGCGAAAGAATACAATGCGCAATGGAAAACCTACAACGCACTTTCTCCCGCCGACAAGGCGAAAACTTCCGCACCGCGAGTTGATCTTGACTTGCAGGCTGTCGGCGAAATATTGAATGGAACGCGGAACATTACCTGTCACTCGTATGTGCAATCCGAATTGGAAATGCTGATGTCCGTTTCCGACTCCATGCATTTCCACATCAACACATTCACACACATTCTTGAAGGCTATAAAGTTGCCGACGACATGAAGGAACACAATATCGGTGGATCGACTTTCGCGGATTGGTGGGCTTACAAATACGAAGTGAAAGATGCGATTCCGTACAATGCCGCAATCATGACAAGAATGGGAATTGTTGTCGCCGTAAATTCCGATGATCCGGAAATGGCACGCCGCCTGAATCAGGAAGCTTCGAAAGGAATCAAATACGGTGGATTGACAGAAACACAGGCTTTCAAAATGGCTACGCTGAATCCTGCAAAATTATTGCACCTCGACCAGCACATGGGAAGCATCAAGGTTGGAAAAGACGGTGATGTTGTTTTGTGGAGCGACAATCCGACTTCCATTTATGCCCGCGTTGAAAAAACAATTGTCGATGGAAAGGTCTTGTTCGACATCAACGAAGACAAAAAACTCCGCGACAACATGCAAAAGGAAAAAGCGCGCATCGTCCAGAAAATGATCGCGGAAAAAAATGGTGGTGCTCCAGTACAACCTCCGCATTTCCGCAAACCGCACATCTGGGATTGCGACGACATGATCCAAAATGGGGATTATCTAAACACCGACCACTAGCCACTGATTACGCTGATTTCACAGATTAAAATACCGATAAAATGAAAGCACTTTTTTTAACTGCCACCGCCGCTTTTCTCCTGCCGCTTTTTTCATTCGGACAAACTCCTGTTCCGGCGAAAAAGGAATCGAAAAGCATTTTGCTGATGAACGGAACGGCACATCTGGGCAACGGACAAGTCATTGAGAATTCTGTCATTGGAATCAAGGATGGGAAATTGGTGCTTGTCGGCGACGCACAAGTGGTCCGCATTGACAAATCGGCTTACGACACAACCATCAATTGTTTGGGCAAACAGATTTATCCCGGCTTCATCGCACCGAATTCCACGTTGGGATTGACCGACATCGAATCCGTTCGCGCGACGAATGATTTTCAGGATGTGGGAACTTACAATCCGCACATCCGCGCACAAGTTGCCTACAACACCGATTCGAAAATTCCGCCGACCGTGCGCACGAATGGCGTATTGCTCGCTCAGGTCACTCCGCGCGGCGGAAGGATTTCCGGAACATCGAGCATCATGGCTTTGGACGGATGGAATTGGCAGGATGCGACAGTGAAAGCGGATGATGGCGTGCATCTCAACTGGCCGTCTTATTATCAAAGAAGCTGGAACGAGGACGATGGATTTTCACAGTTCTCCCAGAACAAGGAATACGAAACACAGCGTCAGGATTTGGAAAAGTTTTTCGCGGAAGCAAAGGCATATTGTGAAAACAATCCAAGCGGAGAAAAAAATATCCGTTTCGAGGCGATGCGCGGAATTTTTGACGGCACAAAAAACCTTTACATCCATGCCGATCTTGTGAAAGAGATAAATGAAGCGGTTACATTCGCGAAGAAATTCGAAATCGCACACACTGTCATTGTAGGTGGAGCCGACAGCTGGAAATGCACGGATGAATTGAAGCAGAACAATATTTCCGTCATGCTCACGCGCACGCACAGTTTGCCCTTGCGCAATGACGATGATGTGAACCAGCCTTACAAAACCGCTTCCGAATTGCAGGATGCCGGTGTGCTTTTCTGTTTGCAGAATGCGGGTGACATGGAAGCGATGGGCGCGCGCAATCTTCCTTTCCTCGCAGGCACAGCTGTTGCGTGGGGATTGACAAAAGAACAGGCCATTGCAGCACTCACCGGAAATTCCGCAAAAATTCTCGGCATCGACAAATTGACGGGAACACTGGAAGTCGGGAAAGATGCAACACTGTTTGTTTCAGAAGGCGATGCGTTGGACATGAAAACAAATAATGTAACGTGGGCGTTCATACAGGGAAGAAAATTGGATTTGAGAAATGAACAGCAGGAATTGTATCACAAGTATGATGCGAAATATAATTTGCCGAATAAATAGTTCGAGTTCTGAATTTTGAATTCTAAATTATTTCTCATTTTGTTTTTTATTTGGGGATGCCATTCATCTCCCAATTCAAAAATCAATTATCCGATTATTTGGGAAGAAGGTCACAAATTAAAATGGAGTGACTTCAAGGGAACAGCCCCTGCAAATCCGCCTCATACTTCCCGATCGCACATTAAAATCAGTTATAATCACGAAACACAACCCGACACTGAGGTTTTCGTGGTGCAAGATTTTTTCTATCCGGAAGATGGTTTTTGCGTAAAAGGACAGGAATCCGATTACCTGTTGAATCACGAACAAAGACATTTTGACTTGACAGAAATTTATGCGCGGATGCTGCGAAAATATTTAATCGAATTTCCGGGCCATTGCGATCTTGATTCATTTTACGTTGCGGGATGCGATACCATTTATACAAGATGCGGAGTCGCAGAAGGATTATATGATACCGAATCCAACCACTCTTTAAACCACGCCATCCAAACAGAGTGGGATAATCGGATTGACAGTTTATTGAATGTTTACTCCAATTACAAAAACCCTATTGTAAAACTTCCAACGCCCCGCAAACATTCTTATGAATTGTATGACAAAAATAAAAACAGGGATTCGAAGAAAAAATGATCGGTTTTTCAATTCTTAATTATTCATCAGCACATTATTGATCAAATCACCTTCACCAAACAAAAATCCTTCTTCCCTTTTTGCAACAGAATATATTTCCCATTGATCAGCTTTTCATTTCCAACAACCGCTTTCGGATCGTTCACTTTTTGTTTGTTCACCGAAACACCATTGCCCTGAATCAATTTTCTTGCATCACCGTTTGATTCGCACAGTTTTGAAATTCCGGAAAGCAAATCAATCAATCCGATTCCTTTTTCCAAATCCGCTTTTGCAACTTCCACGATCGGCATTCCGGAGGCGATGATCAATTTTTGGAAATGCGTTTCATCGAGCGCAGCCAATTGTTCGGCAGTTCCCTTTCCGAAAAACAATTCTGTCGCTTCCAATGTGGCTTGCAAGGAATCTTTCCCATGCACACGCACGGTGATATCTTCGGCAAGTGCGCGCTGCAGTTTGCGCAAATGCGGTTCCGCACGGTGTTCGTTTTCCAATGCAACAATTTCCTCCTGCGACTTCAACGTAAAAATGCGGATGTAATTTTCCGAATCGGAATCCGCCGCATTCAACCAGAATTGATAAAACTCATAGGGAGAAGTGCGTTTCGGATCCAACCAGATATTTCCACTTTCGGTTTTGCCGAATTTAGTGCCGTCCGCTTTCTTGATCAATGGTGTTGCCAATCCGAAAGCTTCGCCACCGTCTTTTCTTCTGATCAATTCCGTTCCCGTGAAAATATTCCCGAGTTGGTCGGAACCGCCCATTTGCATTTTCACATTGTTGTGTTTCCACAAATGATAAAAATCGTAGCCCTGAATCAACTGGTAAGAAAATTCGGTGAATGACATCCCTTCGCGATCCTCTCCCGAAATACGTTTTTTCACCGACTCTTTCGACATCATGTAATTCACCGTAATGTGTTTGCCGACATCGCGAATGAAATCCAAAAACGAAATTCCCTTGAACCAATCGTAATTGTTCACGATCTCGGCGGAATTTTCCCCGCAATTGAAATCCAGGAATTTCTCCAGCTGTTTTTTCTGGCAATCGAGATTGTGCTGCAATGTTTTTTCATCGAGCAAATTCCGCTCTTGCGATTTTCCGGAAGGGTCGCCCACCATTCCGGTCGCTCCGCCAACGAGTGCAATCGGTTTATGGCCGCATTGCTGAAAATGCAACAGTGTCATGATCTGCACCAAATTCCCAACACCCAATGAATCGGCAGTCGGATCGAAACCGATATAACCGCGCACCATTTCCTTGTTGACCAATTCTTCCGTGCCGGGAATCATTTCCTGCAACATTCTTCTCCAACGGAGCTCTTCGATGAAGTTCTTTTTCATTGGGTAAAGATAGACATGGGAGGTGAGACGTGAAACGTGAGGTGAAAAAAAATGCAGCGGGATACAGGGACACAAAGAAAAACCAAGAGCCTGATTTTCTAAATCAATTCATTCTTTTCTTCCATCGGAACATTATTTTTCCGGCACCATTCCCGCAATATTTCTTCCACACCGTATAAATCCTCCACTTTGTTTTCGACAATCGTAAGCATCTTTTTTCCCGTTCCCACCTTGAGGGTTATTTTACTCACTTCAAAAGTGCATTTTGAAATTTTCCCGGCTTGCAGTAGGGCAATCAGGCTTTCAATGAAAAAAATATGGTCACTGCAGATTTCGATTCTTCCCGCCCGACTCCCACTCCAAGTGTAATAACCGATGGTTTGTCCAAAAATGGAAAGTACAACCATTGAAACGGGAAGTGTTGATCTTTCAAAAAACACAATCGACAGTACAACTCCAACCAGCAGCAACATGGTGGCAATCTGGAAAGGCCGATGATCGCTTTCCCTATCGATTTTCAACTTCACGGATTTCTCTCCCCTTACAAAACAGGCCAATGAACGATTGATGACGGAAACAATAAAAATAATGCCCAAATAAATCAAGCGGCTTTCCCTATCGTTGAAACGGATATTTCCTTTCGGACAGAAAAACAGGTACAGGTCAAATGCGGCGCCACACAAGAACATGGCCCAACTGCCGAATATGAAATAATAATAGATGAGTTTGTTCTTCACGCTCCTAAGATAATATTGGTTGGCGATTGTCAAACATCAGTAAAAAATATCCATTGTCCATCCTGCAATTTATCGTTTTCCATGTCTCAAATCTCACGTCTCACGTCTATCTTTACAGGAATGATTCTCCTCACAGGCGCAACCGGATTGGTGGGTTCACACATTGCCTTTGAAATAACGGGCAAAGGGGAAAAAGTGCGCGCGCTGAAAAGAAAAGGAAGCAGCATTTCCCTCACCGAAAGAATTTTCCGTTTTTACGATGGGGAACACCTGCTGAAAAATATCGAGTGGGTGGATGGGGATATCCTGGATCTCGGCTCGCTGGAAGATGCGATGGAAGGTGTCACACACGTTTACCATTGTGCAGCCGTCATTTCCTTTTTTCCGAAGGAGAAAAATAAAATGTTGCAGGCGAATATAGAGGGCACAGCTAATGTGGTGAATGTGGCCATGGATGCGGGCGTGAAAAAATTATGTCACATCTCCTCCATCGCAGCATTGGGTTTTACGATTGACGGCAGTGCGATTACGGAAAATGTCTGGTGGAAAAATGATCCGTCGAATTCGTGGTATGCAATTTCGAAATACGGTGCGGAACGTGAAGTGTGGCGTGCAACGGAAGAAGGAATGGATGTGGTGATCCTCAATCCCGCTTTCATTGTGGGTCCGGGCGATACGGGAAAAAGCAGCTCGGAAGTTTTCGGCGTATTGAAAAACGGAAACCGGTATTATTCTTCGGGTGTGAATGGCTACGTGGATGTGCGTGATGTGGCGGGTGCGGCAGTGAAACTGATGGAGAGTGAAGTGAAGAATGACCGTTTCATTTTAAGCGCGGAAAATTTTTCCTACAGGGAATTCTTCGATAAGATCCTGGATGCTTTCGGAAAACCGAAAACAAATTTTCATGCGGGAAAATTCTCGCTTGCGTTCGGATGGCGCGCGGAAAAAATCCTTTCCAAAATTTCAGGAAGGCGTCCGCGGGTGACCAAAGAGACTGCAATGTCTGCGCTGCAGAAAAATTCTTATGACGGAAGCAAGGTTACGCGGACAATTGATTTTGCATACCGCAAGATGGATGATTCGATTCGGGAGATTGCAAGATTTTATGTGTGACTAAAAGAGTTGTACGCAGGTTCAAAATGATTTCGCAGGAAATTGTGAGTGGGGAAATGTTTCCGAATAGCCCCGATTGAAGTGGAAAGCACGAAGTGTGGCGGCAACGTGCGGTGACGGACTTGAAACGGAAAGCGGGAAAAATGTTTCTTAGAAAAGGAAATTGTTGTGCTCCACATCTTCATCATTTCACCTTTTCACTTGTCCCCTGCCACCTGTCACTTTATTTTTTCAAACTGTCACTGCTTTTCCAACCCCTGTCTTGCGTTTGCCGTTTTGTCAATTCGACAATGACGGCGTCATACAAATCGTTGAGTTTTTCAGGATCGGACGAATACCACGCCATTGATTCTTCGTATTGTTTTTCGGTTACGCCGAGGCGTTTGAAAATATCGTAGTACGGCAATGGTTTTTTATTTTCAGGATTGGCCGCAATTGCAATGGAAATGGAATCGTGTGAAAATTCCATGGGCAAGTGCGATCTCATTTGCGGCATGGGTGATGAACGGATGCCGAGTGTGGCCTCGAGCAAATGCACTTCGGCAAGGATGTTCGCCATTTTTTCCTGCGGAATGAGATCGTCCGGTTCTTTCACAATCTGCTTGTTGGGCTGACTGCAGGAGAAAAGAAAAAGGATGGCGATGAAGAGGAGGCGATGCATTGTTGCAAAGGTAAGCCACAGATTTCGCAGATTTACGAAGATTGCATGTGCGGGTTATATTTTTTTATGAATTGGATTTGCCTGAAAAGCTTTCCCGCGCGCAGATACGGACGTAAGGGAAAAAGGATATTTTTGTTACTACCCAAAAACTCCACCATGAAAAAATTTCTTGTTCTTCTTGGAATCATCGCCTCGTTTCAACTGACGGCGCAAATCGATATGGGAATTCCCGCGTCCACCGGAAAAGGCGGTGTGTCGACCGCGATGATGAGAAACTGGGAAGCGATCGGCATCAATCCTTCGAACCTGGGATGGAATGACAATTACAGATTTTCCATTACGCTGATGAATGTGGGATTGACGGCGCAATCTTCGGCACTTGATTTTTCAGGTTTGAAACATGCGATGCTTCATCCGAACGATACTTTTTCGGTGGCGGACAAGGCGAATTATGCAAAACTGTTTACCAATCCGGATGGTTTCAACATGACGGCGAATGTAAACTGGTTGGCGACGTCGGTTTATTTTCCGAAAATCGGCGGATTCGCTTTCAGTGTGCGTGACCGGATGTATGCGCATTTGGGATTGAATGCAAATGCTGCGGATGTTTTATTCAATGGAAAAAATGCTGCGATGTTTCAGGACACGAATGTGTATCATAAAAACCTTTCGGATGTATATGACGGTTGCAATATCAGTTTCCTGCATTTCCGCGAAGCGAATCTGGCTTATGGAAAAAGGATTCTGGCTTTGGGCGACAAGGATGCCGATGGCAATCCCGCGATTCAGATTTTCGGCGGCGTCGGAATAAAATACATTTGGGGATTGGCGAACATGAATGGTGTGATAAAAGACAACACGCTGCTCGGTCAATCTTCCTTCACGACAAATTACAATATCAATTACGGCAACATACAGAATTTCACACCGGCGAATTCGGGAAAACTTTTCAATTCCGTCGGTTCGGGACATGGAATGGATTTCGGTGCGTCGGTGATCATCAAGAATAAATTCCGATTTGCATTTGCATTGACCGATTTGGGTTCGATCACCTGGAAAAACAATGTGTTGGCGGGAAGGGATACACTTGTTTCTCCGCTTGATCCGACAAATACCGGATTGAAAAATTGGAATGTCGGAAATCAGGCAGGATTCCTTTTCGGAAATACGGGCTTCATGAATTATTCCGCAGGAACAAATTACAAAGCGGTTCTTCCTGCGCAAATGCGTTTCGGTTACGGAATGAAAATCGGAAAACGATTGGACATCGGTGCCGATTTTGTAATCCCACTGAACAAAACACTTTACAACTTGAGCAATCCTTATCTCGCAGTCGGCGGCGAACTGAAAATTTTCGAATCATTGAAAATCAATGCGGGCTTTTCCGGAAACAGTACACTCGGCTGGAACATTCCATTCGGCATCACACTCGGACCACTCGGACCATTGGAATTCGGATTGGCAACAGGTGATGTCTTGACATTCGTAGACAAATCGAAAAATCCAAATGTGTCCATTGCAATGGCCGTGTTGAGAATAAATCTCGATCCGAAAACAGGAGTCGGTGCGCCCACTCCACCAACGCCAGGCCTTTAGTTGATTGTCGGTTGTCAGTGGAAATGACCGAAAAATGAAAACCGAAAAATGTTTTTCAAAGACAAGATAATCTGGATCACAGGAGCCTCTTCGGGAATCGGGGAAGCGTTGGCGAAAGCATTTGCGGATGAAGGTGCGAAATTGGTTTTGTCGTCGAGAAGAGTGGAGGAATTGGAACGTGTGAAAAAGAATTGCAATCTCGATGACGATCGCTGCCTGATTCTCCCTCTCGATTTAAGCGACACTTCCGGAATTGATGCGCTGACAAAAAAAGTGCTGGAGAAATTTTCGCGGATTGATGTGCTGGTGAACAACGGAGGAATTTCACAACGTGCATTGGCGAAAGACACGCCGATTGGGATTGACAGGAAAATAATGGAAGTGAATTTTTTCGGACAGGTTGCCGTTACGAAAAGTGTTCTTCCCGTCATGCTCAAGCAAAAATCGGGACACATTGTGGTGATGAGCAGCATCTCGGGAAAATTCGGTTTCTGGTTTCGCACAGCCTATTCCTCTTCGAAACACGCGCTGCACGGATTTTTCGAATCGCTGCGTTTGGAAACGGAAAGTGAAGGGATCAGGATATTGATGGCTGTTCCAGGAAAAATAAAAACCAATATTTCATTGCACGCGCTGAAAGAAGATGGAACGAAACACAATGTGATGGATAAAAGTCAGGAAGAAGGAATGCCTGCCGACGAGTGTGCAAGAATAATCCTGGAGGCGATGAAAAAAAACAAGGAGGAAATTCTAGTCGGTGGCCGTGAAATAAAAGGTGTGTGGTTGAAAAGGCATTTCCCAAAATGGTTTGGCAGGGTGATTCGAAAGCAGAAAAAAGAGTAAGTAACGTTTCGAAATTTCGGAATGCAAATCGGCGAATTTCCATCAACGTTTATGCGAGAATATTGATTGTCATAATTATTCCATTGGCAATTAGCTCCGAGCCGTTAGTTTGTATATTCGTATAAAATCATAATCCACACAACCATGTCGAACTCGGATGCAAAATTCATTGGTTATGCCGTTATTTTCGGGATCATCATCGTAGTCAGGATTATTCGGTTCATTGCAAAATCAAATGCAACTTCCTCGCGCAATCCTTCCTCTCCGCAAAAGGGAAATCCGTTTCAACAAAGCAATTTCAACCAGTTGCCGGGAAAAACACAACAGCAGAATTCGGCCAATCAAAAACCGAATTATCAGAATACATTCACTTCCGCGGAAAATTTCAATCCGATGGGAAATAATCCGCAACCTGTTTCCACAAGTGTTTACTGCATGTATTGCGGAAAAAAATTCCCAAACCTGAAATTGCTGTCCATGGATACCTGCTTCAAGCATCCGAATTCAGAAGCGGGTTTGCAGAAACATGTTTTGTATCGCGGAGTGGGAAGACCGAACATTGGATTTTAGGGGAGTTACGGATTTTACAGATATACGGATCGTTGTTCGGCAAATCCATATCCGTATATCTGTAAAATCCGTAATCCGCCAATTTTCATTTCACGAGAATTTTCGCTTCCATCATATCTCGAATCGCATATTTCACCCCTTCCCTTCCCAATCCGGAATCTTTAATTCCACCATACGGCATATGATCAACACGGAAAGTGGGAACATCGTTCAGTATCACGCCGCCCACTTCTATTTCGCGAAACGCTTTTTCGATTTCTGAAATTTCATTGGTAAAAATACCCGCCTGCAATCCGAATCTTGTTTCGTTGATGTGATGAATCGCGTCATCGAAATTTTCAAACGGCTCGAGTATGACAACAGGACCGAAAACCTCTTCGCAATTCACTTTCATTTTTGTATTGGTGTTCGTGAGAACCGTTGCGGGATAAAAAGTTTTTTCACGCGACCCGCCGCACAGGACTTTGGCTCCCATGATGATCGCTTCATGTACCCAACTCTCAACGCGTTTTGCATTTTCCTCATCGATCATTGCAGAAATTTCCGTTGCCATGTCTTCCGGATTTCCGATGTGCAATTTTGAAACACCTTCACAAAAATCTGTGGCGAATTTTTCGAAAATGTTTTTCTGCACGTAAATCCGTTGCGCATGAATGCAAACTTGCCCCGAATAGGAAAATCCACCCACAAGGCATTTTTTCACAGCAGAATTTATTTCCGCTGATGAAGAAACAATCACGCCGGCATTTCCACCGAGCTCGAGCACGACTTTTTTCTTGCCTGCATTTTTTTTCATGTTCCATCCCACTTCCGGCGATCCGGTAAATGTGAGCAGGGAAAAACGCTCGTCGGTCACCAATTGGTTTCCGGCAATTCTGTTCATCGGTAAAATGGAAACGGCCCCTTTCGGTAATTCCGTTTTGTCAATGATTTTTGCGAGTTCCAACGTTGACAACGGAGTGGATGAAGCCGGTTTCAAGATGATCGGGCAACCCGCAGCAATGGCAGGAGCGATTTTGTGAACGGCAAGATTAAGTGGAAAATTGAACGGTGCTATTCCCGCCACAATTCCGATCGGGAAATAATTGATGATGCCTTCTTTTTTGTCACCGGCCATTGTCCAGTCGAGCGAAATATATTCTTTCGGCAATCGTTTCGATTCTTCGGCCGCCACCAAAAAAGTTTGTGCCGCGCGATCGATTTCCCCGAGTGCATAACGCATCGGTTTTCCCGATTCCTGACAAAGCAAAACGGCGAGTCGCTCGCGATTGGAATTTATTGCATCGGAAATTTCGCGGAGGATTTTATATTTTTTCCGTGATGGAAGTTCTTTCATTTCCTGCTGGACTTTCTGAGCGGCGAGAATGGCAAGTTCAAGTTCTTCCGCTCCGGCCAAAAAAGTCTGCGCGAAAATTTCACCCGAATAAGGATTCACCACATCGAGCGGATTTTTTGTGGTGAGGAATTTTCCTCCACAGTAAATTGAAAAGTTGTTCATTCCATTCGGGAATTAATAACCGACGCCTGATACACTTCCGTTTCATTCACGGCATCCACAATATTTTCAGGAGTAACCGATGCATTGTCGAAAACAAGAAATGCATGTCCGGATTGATACGAAACATTGAGGTTCCGGATTCCATCCAGATTTTTTATTGCGTTGGTAACTGTGTTTTCGCAATGCGCGCAGGTCATGCCTGTGATGAGGAGTTCGAGATTCTGTAATGCCATGATTCAAATATAGTGACAAGCGGCAAGTGACAGGTGGCGGGACAAGTGAAGAATCATTTTTATGTTTTCTCTCAACCCGTTTTCGCGTGCCACTTGGCACATGTCCCTTGTCACTATCTTTGCCAACAATGAAAAACAGAAACTTTCTTCACTGGATAATTTTCATCGCACTTGCGTTGACGTGGGGAAGTTCGTTCATCCTGATGAAACGCGGGATGGATACATTTTCGAGTGATCAGGTTGCAGCGCTTCGGATCTTCACCGCATTCCTTTTTTTGTCGCCACTTGCATTCCGACACATCAAGAAAAATCTTTTCAAACTTATTCCGGCATTTGCGGGAATGGGCGTTTTCGGAAACCTGCTTCCCGCATTTTTATTCACGAAAGCGGAAACAATGATCAGCAGTGCGCTCACCGGAATATTGAATTCACTCACACCGATTTTCACATTGCTGTTGGGACTTGTGATTTTCAAACAAAAAACAAGATGGACGCAGGTGGTTGGTCTTGCGATTGGATTGAGTGGTGCGGTTGGATTGGTTTCATTGGGAAGAGATGGTGTGAATCACGGAAATGTTTTTGTGGGAAGCGGTTTTGTGCTGCTCGCCACTTTATTTTACGGATTGAGTGTGAACATCATCAAGGCAAAACTTTCGGGAATACCTGCAGTTACCGCAACCGTTTTTGCGATGTGCATTATCGGACCGATTGCAGGGATTTACCTGTTCAGCACGGATTTCATTTCGCGTTTGCAGACACATCCGCATGCATGGGAGAGTTTGGGTTACGTGAGCATACTTGCCATTTTCGGAACGTCATTGAGTGTGATCGTTTTCAATATCCTGATAAAGGAAGCCGGAACAATTTTCGCCTCGTCGGTAACGTATCTGATTCCGGTGGTGGCAATGTGTTGGGGTGCAGCGGACGGTGAAGCGATAACGCTCATCCATGTTTTATTCATTGCGGTGATTTTGGGAGGCGTGATGCTGGTGAATAAGAAATGGTGATTCCACATATCTGGACGAAATACTTTGCGTTGTTGATTGTCGGCCAAAATTTTTGAACTCCGAACCAAACACTCCGAACTCCGAACTATCTTTATCTCATGCAAGGTCAACTTCGTCTTTCTGAACTTTGTTCGCTTATCGATGATGCGTTGAAAAATGCGTTTCATGAAAAAGCGTATTGGATTTTGGCGGAAATAAAAGAGCGGAATGACAAGGGCGAATACATTTATTTTGAATTGGTCGAAAAGGCAACGAACGGAACGGAAATAATTGCACGTGTGAATGCGAGTGTGTGGCGACGGGAAGCGCTTGCGGCTTTTCGGAATTTTGAAGACATTACGGGAAAGCGTCCGGAAAAAGGAATGCAGGTGTTGGTGAAAGCGGGTGTGAATTATCATCCCGTTTATGGAATGAGTCTGCAACTTTTCGACATTGATTCGCAACACATGTTGGGACAATTGGAATTGCAACGGAGAAAAACGATTGAGCAGCTTGCGACAAAACCCGGAATAAAATTAATCGACAACGTACTTCACACGCCAAACAAGAATCTGGAGTTCGCTCCCGTGATCCAGAAAATCGCGATCATCACTTCCGCTTCCGCTGCGGGTTATCAGGATTTCTTGCATACGCTGGAACAGAATTCTTTCGGGTATAAATTTTCCTGTGTTCCGTATTTTTCAATTCTCCAAGGGGAAAAGGCGGCTGAACAGATGAAGGAACAGCTGATTCAAATATTCAATGATTCAAAGATTCAAGAATTTGATGCTGTTGTTTTTATTCGTGGGGGAGGAGCGCAGAGTGATTTGTTGCCGTTTGATAATTTCAATCTTTCGCATGCAGTTGCGCGGTTTCCGATTCCCGTGATAACCGGCATTGGGCATTTGCGCAATGAAAGCATTGTGGACATGGTGGCGCATACGGCGACAAAAACACCGACACGTGCAGCGGAAATCATCATCGGGCACAACCGCTCTTTCGAGGAGGAAGTGATGGGATTGCGCGAACTGATTACGTTGCGCACAAATAATCTTTTGGCGAAACACCATCGCAGACTCGATCACATCGGGGCGATTCTTTCGGGTGGGACGATGCAATTGCTGAACACTTCGGGCAACCAATTGAACCGCATGCTGGAAAAAATTTCTTCGGGCGCGCAGAAAATCTCGTTGACGGAAAATCAACGGTTGAATGAATTGAAAAAAAACATTCCCATTTTGTCGGAACGTTTTTTCGAGCGGCATCAACACCGATTGGAAATCCTGGCCGAACGCGTGAAAAACCTTTCTCCCGAAAATGTCTTGAAGCGGGGTTATGCAATGGTCCTCAAAGACGATCAGCTTTTGGTTTCAGCGAAGCAGATTGAAAAAGGAGATGGTTTGAAAATAGTGATGCATGACGGGGAAATTTCTTCGGAAGTTGTGGACGTGAAATATGGGGCGTGAGGTGTGGGACGTGGGAAAAAAATATATTTGATAGAAATACTTGATACTCGATACCGAAAATGAAAAACGAAATCTCCTATACCGATGCACTCAATGAGTTGAATGAAATTTCACATGCGATCGACAATGAAAGCATTCCGCTCGATGAACTCGCGGCGAAAGTGAAACGCGCTTCGGAATTGATTGCGATCTGTCGCGCGAAATTGCGTTCGACGGAAGACGAGGTGAAAAAAATAATCGGCGAAATGGGAGAGGAGAAAAAGTGATTGCCGATTTGTTGATTGCCGATGCTCGATTAAAAATGTGGTCAGTGGTCGGTTAAAAATTGCCGATGGTCGGTTTTCAAAAAATAATTTCTAAAAATAATTTTCTTGTTTTTCATTGGCAAGCCGACCTGCTTCCTGCCGCTTTCTTGCCTGCCACTTTTCCTTTTTTGTCGGGAATGCGATTAATTGATGTATCTTTGTTGCAGAAAGTTTATCCCTCCTTCCGCTGAACATTTCTTCGGCAAATTCTCAAACAAAATAAAAAGTGTTGGAATTCATTAGGGATACGGTGTAAAAAACCGATGATCTCCCACCTTAGTTTCGGATCTCCCCATGGAGTTCTGAGTTTCCGGACTAATTAATCTTTAATGAACTTCAAAACCGAGTGATTAGCGAATAGTGAATGGTTATTAAAAACCTTATTCACGTCACTAATGACCAATAACCAATAACCAAAATGTTATTCGAACAATTAAACCTGATTGCGCCCATCCTCGAGGCGATTAAAGAAGAGGGCTACACACAACCGACACCTGTACAGGAAAAGGCAATTCCGATTCTTCTCGAAGGAAAAGATTTGCTTGGCTGTGCACAAACCGGAACGGGAAAAACCGCAGCATTTGCAATTCCCGTCATTCAGTTGATGACACAAAAACCATCACCGACAAATTTCAAGAAACCGATTCGCACATTGGTGCTTACACCTACACGTGAATTGGCCATTCAGATTGCGGAAAGTTTTGCGGCTTATGGAAGACATACCGATTTGAAAAATGTGGTTGTCTATGGCGGCGTTGGACAAAAACCCCAAACCGATGCCTTGCGCGCGGGAGTGGATATCCTGATTGCAACACCGGGAAGATTGCTGGACTTGATGAATCAAGGTCATATACACCTCAATCAAATTGAATTTTTCATTCTTGATGAGGCGGATCGGATGTTGGACATGGGATTTGTGCATGATGTGAAAAAAATCATTGCAAAACTTCCTGCGAAAAGACAGTCGATGTTTTTTTCCGCAACCATGCCTCCTGAAATCGTGAGACTCTCGGCGAGCATTCTTACCAATCCGCAAAAAGTGGAGGTGACTCCGGTTTCCTCAACGGCAAATACAATTCAACAGGCTTTGTATTTTGTGGAAAAGGGAAACAAACGCGGATTGCTGATTCATTTGTTGAATGATCCGAGAATTGTGACGTCTCTTGTTTTCACTCGCACGAAACATGGCGCCGATAGAGTGACACGCGATTTGATCAAGGCAGGTGTAAAAGCGGAAGCGATTCACGGAGACAAATCACAGAATGCAAGACAACGCGCGTTGAGCAATTTCAAGGCAAAACGCACACGTGTCCTGGTTGCAACAGACATTGCAGCACGGGGGATCGATGTGGATGATTTATCACACGTCATCAATTATGAAATCCCGAACATTGCGGAAACGTATGTGCATCGCATTGGCCGCACAGGCCGTGCAGGTGCAAGTGGAATTGCAATTTCATTTTGTGATAACGAGGAACGCGAATATGTACGCGACATCACGAAACTGATCGGCAAACAGATTCCGATTGTGGAGGAACATCCTTTTAAAATGGGAACACCGGTTCCGCCAAGGGAATCTTCCCATCACCGCTCAAATGGAAACGGACAGAACCGATCGGGAAAACCAAAACAAAAATCGACACACGCTTCCGCCAACCCGAGAAAAAAATCGTGGTTTGGAAGAAGCCGATCGAAAATCGCATAAACTTCCCGTTTGTTTTTATCATTAGGCACTTCAGAAAAAAGGATAATCGATAATCTGCAAACAGGGGTTTTTCTAAAAATTATTTTTATCGCTAGGCACTTCAAGAAAAAAGGATAGTGGATATTGCATAAGTTTTGTGGGACAGAAAAAAGTTTAAACGCTTTTCTTCTGTCCTTTTTTCATTTGGAAAATGTTGCGGGAATAATTTACTCGTAATCTGTCCAATTTATTTTTTTTGCCAACGCGGGTTCAGTTCGCTTGAATTCCTGCAATTCATCTTTACTGTCGAAAAAATCATGCTTTCTTCTTGTGATTCCAATTTCATGGATAAGAATTGTGTCGGGCTGAATTTTAATGATGCCAATGTCCTGTTTGTGTTTGTCAAAATGGGATTCAAAGTTATCTCCGTCTCCAACCATATTCCAAATTCCTTGACAAAAAATCAATTCACTGGCGAAGCGATTGCTTTTCCAGGATAAAAGTTCATTGATACCGATAATGGGTTGCAATAGTATTGTTGGCGTCGTCCGAACATTGAAAAGGGTTCCAGAATAGCCGGAACCGCCACCATAGTCTTCCAACGTAAACCAATAATGATTCGGAGAAGGTTGCTCTATTTCTCCGACAGTATTAAAATCAAGCGTTTTTGCAAACAAGGTATCACGATTCACACTTTCAATTATCCGAATCGTTGTTGTCAAATTTCCTGTAGGAGATGGAAATTCGTGCGTGAACAGAAGCTGACATTCCTTGCCATCGATTTGAATTTTATAAACCGTATCGATATTTGTATCCCAAGCTGTCGTTTGTGAAGAATTCGAATTGTTTGTTTTGCGAGACGAGTCGGCAGCGTTGGAAGAATTTGATTTGGCTTTTGGGGTTGAATTGTTTTTTTGACCACAATTCATAAAAAGAATGCAAAAAATAAAAAGCCTCAAAAATTTCAAGGGCAACATGGATTGTTTTTTCGATCGGGGGAAGATATAAAATCTTTTGTCTTGGCTTAAGAATGGAATCCACATTGGGAATCCGCAAAATCAACGTGAATCCATTTCAAATTTTATGTCAAAAAAAAAGTGTTTCTCAAATGAGAAACACTTTACCCCTTTGTGGTCTGGGACGGAATTGAACCGCCGACACGCAGATTTTCAGTCTGCACAAGTTTTCAAGTGAATCGCTGAAACCCTCGCCAACACTGGTGCATCGACTTTCATCAAACTGCATTTCGCAGTAGTGACGCACCTTAAAAACGTACCGAAACGCACCTGAGATTTCGGTTTTCATTTCAACCATTTTTTATTCACCCAACATCTTCTGTCACGCCCGCGCATACATCAACGTGGGCGCAGAAACTATTTTATCCAATCATCAAAAAAACCATGTCAAATACACAAACACAGAATGCACCGAAGAAAGAGAGCAAGATGCTTTTCCTTGAGCAGGCACAATGGAAAAAAGGCCAGGCAATCATCACGATCCTCGTCACCAGAAACGGAAACATACAGGAACCCGTCGGTTTCATCTATCTGCACGAGTACGACGAAAACAAAAAGCCGGTGTTCATTTCGTATGACGCCGGAGGGAATGAGATTTTTCCGAAGTCAGGCAACCTCTATCAGTTGAAGCTCGAATACCGCGCGCGCGAAGAGGAACTGACAAAGAAAATGCTCGAACTCATTACGAACGGACACAGCGATCAGCCGAAGAACGACAAGGAAATAAGCGAGCAGGGAAAAACAAATCCACCGCAGCAGCAAACCAAAAATCCAAGTCTCAGGAAAAACGGAAAAAACAAGCAGCAGCAAATCAGTCTCTAAAAATTGTCACGCAAAGGCATATTACAAGCATGGAGCACCACGAACAACATATGAAATCACCAAACATCGAATTCAGCAGAATGTATTTTCTCGAAAAGCCGGCATACAAGCGCGGTCAGGAAATCATCACCGTCCGCATCGCAACGCTTGAGGGAAAACAGAAGCCGGTCGCGCACATCTATCTCGACTTCCACAAGGAAAACAAACGGCCAGTCTACATCTCGTGCGATGCAAAGGGGAATGAGATTTTTCCGCAAACGCAGGACATTCATGAACTGAAAAAGCAATTCAAGGAACATGAAAGGGAACTGTCGCTGAAAATGGAAACGCAGGAAAAATCGCGTTCAATGGAACGCTGAAAAAAAGAATCTGTCACGCATGCGCATAATGTGGATGGAAAGAAACGCAAACCCAAAAAACAAAACCATGGAAACAAATGACAGCACCGAATCAACCAACAACAGAATGTCCTTCATCGATTACGGTGACTGGCATATCGGCAAGGAATGCATGACCGTCCTGATCGACCGACCGGACGGCAGGCAAGTCGTCGTCGGACGCATCAACTTCGATTACGACAGCAACGCGAAAAAACCGATGTACCGCTCATACGATGCGAACGGAAAGGAAATCTACGGGGCGAGCTACAATCTCGCCCTCGTCAAAAAGCAATACAAGCGGCACGAACAGGCGTACGTCGCCCATGTCGAGCATCAGGAACGCCGGCAACGAGTCGGTGACCCCATCGAAAAACTCAGCGATGAGTTCGGCGGCGCAGGCGCAGTCATTCCGAAAACGCCGCGCACCCCGAAGCCAAGCCCTTACGCAAAGGAGCTCGGTAAAAAGGGAAACACGCTGAAAAAAATCCGCGAGGAAAAAATCAATACGCGAAAGGAAAAAACATTAACACGCTAAAAACAAAAACGAAATGGAAAAAGACACGATAACCTACGGGTACACCGATCCGGACGACGACAAAAAATATCTTGATGAAACCAATGCAATGAAAGACAAGGCGCGCATGAACGCCGGCTTTCTCGCCAAGCAAAACCGCCCCGCGCTTTCAGAAACGGAGATTCTCCCTTTCATCGGAGGCATCAAGACGGAAAGCGAAGAACGGCGGACGCGCCGCCTCGGTATCATCAAGGCAGAAGTCCACAAAGCGAAATTCAACCGCTTCGTGGAAGACAAGATCAAGCGCGAAAAATTGATTGATGAATCAATCGAAAATCTTTCGCACCAAAATCGATTGGACGAACGCGAGTTGAACGGCAAAACCAGACCGGAGGAGAAAAAACGAAATCTTTTCGTCGCGCTCGCGCTCGGCATCATGTACATCGGCGAATTTTTTCTGAACATACTCGCCTTTGAATTCCTCGGCGGCAGTCCGTTCCTCGCCTACGGATTCGCCGCGGCGGTGACGATCATCTCATTCATCCTTTCCTACGGCGTGGTGTGGAGCATCGCCAAGGTGGAAACCAAAGGCAGGAAAATGTACTGGCTCACCGGACTGCTCCTCGCCGCCTCGCTCATGCTGGTCGTCTGCATGTCCTCCATTCGCACAAGAGCACTCGCAGATTCACAGATGTCCGTTTCACCGATGACATTCTTCGGCATCTACTTCGCATTCTGCGTAGGCGCGATCATCTTCTCCAAAATGTTTTTCCCATCGCAAAAGGAAACCGATGCGGACACGGAACTGCGCAAGCGTTTCGAAAAAATCGACGGGCGTGAAAACGAAATCAAACAACTCATTGCCGAAAAGGAGCAACTGGCAAAACAGCACGCACGCGAGGAAACGGAATTCCTGTTCATCATGAGCCAGGCGACAAACACCTGCAAGCGCATTGAGGCGGACTATCGCGAAGCTGTCGAACTCTTCAAGACGGAAAACCTCATCACCCGCCCCGACGGCGGCACGCCCGAATGCTTCAAGCTGCCAACGCCCGATCTGCGGCCACTCACACCAAACAACCAATAACCATGAAAAAAACACTTTCAATTATCAAAGGTCTGTTTCTAATGATCGTTGCGTCGACACTCGGCTATTTCAGCATCTCGCAACTTCTCTCCTACGGACAGGCGAAACACTCCACCACCGATCTCACGGAACTTGTGGATGTGACACAGCGATTCATCGCACAGCCGAAAGCGGCGGAAATCATTCCGCTCTTCGGTTTCGATGCCGATGTGTCGAACGGCGCGGAATTTCATTTCTCGGACATGAGTGACGTGAGCTACAACCCGCAGACAAGTTTCTCGCTTTCGCAAGGCGGCAACGGTTTTACCACCAACCAATTCGACCGCAAGAGGGAAGTGGAAAAATTCGAGCAGTCGATTTCGGCATTCCACGATTCGCTCGCATCCGACACAATAGGGCGCGAGCATTCGGCGGTGTATTTCCCCATAGCCGAATCATTGAATGCACTTTCAAAAAGCACTGCCGACAAAAAAATCCTTCTCGTGTATTCGGACTTGATGGAGAACGAAACGGACTTGTCTTTTTACGACAGGAAAACGCTCGCGCTCCTCGCCTGCGATCCGGAAAAAATCAAAGCCATCCTGCTTGCAAAGGATCCGCTCGCCAACCTGTCCGGCATCGAAATCCACTTTGTGTATCAGCCGGAAAACGCGCAAGCCGACAGCACTTTCCGTCTCGTGTCCGCTTTCTACAAAAAACTCCTTGAGGAAAAAGGCGCGACTGTTTTCATCAGTGCAAATCTCACGAAGTAAAAACCCGAACGAATGGAATTCAGGAAAATACTCTGGTCGATTCTCAAAACCATTTTCCGCCTCATCTGGAAACTGTTCCTGCTCTGCCTGTGGGGATGCGCGGAGTTTCTCGCCGTCGCATTCCGCTCACTGAGCGCATCACTTAAAAACCACATCACCAAATCCAAAACCTAATACAAATACCAAACAAAATGTTCGATCTCACCATATCCATTTTCGAAGGCGTGTTCAAAATGATCTTTGAACTGCTCTCGCTGACCTTCACCAGTTTCTCGAAGAAAAAGGAACTCCATGCGGATTTCGCAACGGAAGGGATTTTATTGTCAAAAAGGAATACCGGGTTTTGCCTGACGGGACGGAAAAGCATTTCGGTAAAGAATTCCTACACCAACTGCCTTGCCATCGGCGGGACCGGAACGGGCAAGACAAGCGTCGTGCTCCTGCCCAGTTTATATTCCATGAAAGCCAGTTTTGTCGTGCACGATCCGTCCGGCGAGCTCCACGCAAAAAGTGCGGGATACTTGCTGCATCAAGGATATGAAGTCAAGGTGCTCAACTTCACCGATCCGTCCGCATCATGCGGCTACAATCCGCTTGCTCGCGCGCAAAGCCAGACAGAAATACAAAAGGTCGCCTCGCTGCTTGTTGAAAATGCAATGGGGGGAAAATCGAAAGACCCATTCTGGAATACGCAATCCGTCAGTCTGCTCACCATACTCATCGGCATCCTCAAAAAGCAGGGGGAGAAATTCTATACGCTCTACAATCTGCGCCAGCTTTTGAACAACATGAGCGGCGGCAACACGCGCGGCGTGGATGCGCTGTTTGCAGAGTGTCCGGATGAAATCCTTTATGCCGAATACAAATCGTTCCTCTCGTATGATGAAAAGGTGCAGACATCAATCATCGCGACGGCAAAGGCATCGCTGCAGATTTTCGCCGACGAATCGGTAGCGCGCGTCACCTCGTCCGATTCGCTCGACATGGTTTCGTTCCGTGAAAAACCAACCGCCCTTTTCATCCGCAACAACATTTCCGACCAGAAATACTATTCCGTCCTCACGTCGATTTTCTTCGAACAATTCTTTTCGTACATCATGAGCCGATTGCCGAAAGACGGCGAGCAGGATATTTTCTTCCTCATCGACGAGTGTTCCTCCCTCCGACTGCCGACACTGCCGCTTGCCGTCGCCAACGTGCGCAAGCACCGCGCCGGCATTTTGCTGGTTGTGCAGGAATACAACCAACTCGTCAACAGCTACGGCAAGAGCGATGCCGAATCGATCCGCGCCAACTGTTTTTCAAAAGTGTACTTCACCGGACAGCCGCTTGAAACGGCGAGGGAACTGGAACAGACATTGGGACGATACGAATACAAGGACAGCGAGGGAAAAAAGGTGATACGTCAACTCATGACCAATGACGAGATCAGAACCATGCCCGTGGATCGCGCATTGCTCGTCTGCGGGCATCATCCGCCGATTCGGGCAAAGCTCCGCCCCTACTATGAAAATCGCCTGTACCGCGAGTATAGCTCCATTGCGAGCCCTCCGTCGGAGGGCAACAGCGCCGGGAATGTCCCTCTGTGCATACTCCCACTCGAAACACCAGAAACCACCGATGAGGAAGATCAAGGATAATGGATTGCGCTCCTACCTCAATGCGCGGGGGATTCTTGAAAACGGAACCGATGAGGAGATACGGATCGCCAAGCGTGATTATTGGAAAACCTATTATACAGAATACCGGCGCACCCAACGCGAGGAAAAGCCGGAATACAGCGTTTCACTTTCTCGCAAGAACGGGGAATTCGGAAAGATAGAGCTCGGCGCAAAACGGCATGGCATGAGCGTCACTGAATTTTTGCGCGCGGCAACACTGGCGTATCTGGAAAAATCATTCGTCCTGCTTGCTCCCGACCAGATCGCACGCATCGAGCAGTCGCTCATGAACTGCCTCAATGAAATTTCCGCGATCACCTACACCAAGGAACGATTCCAGTGGGAACGCGAAAAAAAATTCGATGCCATCGCCGAACGCATCACCACACTCGAAACGGAAATCCGGCAGGCGTTGTGTTTTCCAACCGAACTAAAAAATGATCATCAAGATTAAATCGTACAAACGCATCGGCGCGGCGCGCGGACTTCTACAATACGCGCTCAATGACCGAAAACGCCTCTTTGACAAAGAGGGGCGTTCCTTTGTCGTGACGCACAACCTGAAAGGGCAGGGAATTGACGAGTGGGTGAATGAAATAAAGGCAAACGAGAAATTCAGAAAACACAAACGCAGGAACAACATCTTTCTCACGCAGGAAATCATCTCATTCCACCGCGACGATTCAAAGAACATCACGCTCAGGAAAATGCAGGACATGGCGCGCGAATACATGCGCCTGCGGAATCCCAATGCACTTTTTGTCGCCGCACCCCACTTCGATAAAAACCACTGGCACATCCACATCATTGCCGCCGCGCTCGAATACAGAACCGGAAAATCGTTGCGCATGTCGCGCAAGGAATTGTCAGAATTGAAACAGAACATCCAACACTACCAGATCAGGAAATATCCAGAGCTCTTGAATTCAGTGGTGAAACATGGACGGAAAAGAAAATCGCTGGTCAGGGAAAGGGAATACCAATACAAGCTGCGTACCGGAAAACAAACTAAAAGGGAAATATTGCTTTCAATATTGAATGACATATCAATAAAATCAAAAGATAGGGAGGATTTTCTCGTACAACTCTTGGAAAACAATCTATCGACCTATATTCGCGGTGGCCGAATTTACGGAATTGTGTCAGAAGGTCGCAAGTTCAGGTTTAAAACACTGGGGATCGACATTGAGAATTTACAGCGGAAGGAAATCAATCGGAGAAAGGAAATGAATGTTGCAAGAAAAAGGCGAACGAAGCCAAAGGGACGCGCCATTTAGTCTCAATCATTGATACATCATGCAGACAGAAACCAGAAAACCGGATGTAAAAGACCCTACCCCACCTTATTTTTGTTGTCCAAATATCTGTTAATAACGTATCTATTTAAGGGATTTTTACGTTTTATGAGAAGAATAAGGGTTTTTTCATGCGATGAAACGCGTTAGTTAGATATACTTAACATTTACTATTGACATTAGTAATTTGACGACCTAGCTTTGTAAAAATTAATTTTATGACATCATCCAGAGAGTTAAAATACACTTTTCTACAACTATCTGGTATAATCAGGACAGTTCACGAAATTCCTAAAAATATAATAACCACTATGAGCGACCACAACGCAAAATTCCTCCGAGGCATTGACAAACTCAATTCTTCTACGCACAAAGTGATTGGGAGGGTGCTTGCCCTTACGAGGGAAGCGCGACAATCACGAGATGGGACAAAGAAAAAACGACGATCTAAAAAAACAAGATCGTAATATCCAAGTGTAAGGATACCTCAACAAAAAACTGATCGCATATTACGATCAGTTTTTTTATTGGTAGTTTATATTGGTTTAAATATAGTTTCAGGGTCTTCGGAAAAGAGTCGACTATAAAATTCTACAAGATACCTATCTGTCATTCCCGCAATAAAATCACAAATAACCCTCTTTCGATCTTTCATGGTATTATGGTAAACACTCCTGAAATCTAAAGGCAAAAGCTCGTGCCCTTTTTCAGAATCCAGTGCTTTAAAAACTTCTTTAACAATGTCTTTTCCACGGTATTCTGTTATCATCAAACGCGGAGATTTAATTTGATATTCATAAGTAAGACGTTTCAATATTTCGATTTGAAGTCTAGCATGTGGATCAAGTTTAATATCCCAAAGTGCAGGAATGTCTTTATTCTTACTTCGGGGATCTTTATAGATCACAATGCTATTAAGATATTGATCGATTAAAGATGAGGTTAAACTTGTTCTGAAGTGACCCTTAGAAGATAATTTTATTGAGGACTGATACACGTCCATAATCCCGTCTTCTACTTTAGTATCGTTGTGAACTCCGTCAAAAAGTCGTTTAAAAATTTTCTTAAGGCACTTTTTTATGAACTCTTTGTGGAATTTTATTTTGTGTTTTTTAATCAAATCGGCAAGATTGGCTCCGACTTTTTGACGAACTCGCTCAATCATCTGATCATCTAAATTAACTAAGTCAAGGGGTGTATAAAATCCAGCTTTCAGTCCATCTTCAAGATCATAAGTTGAATATGCAATGTCATCAGCCAGATCCATTATTTTACATTCAATGGTTTTGAATTTAACTGGCACCTCTTTTTTGGTTTTTTTATTTGTCGTTTTATATCTTCCTTCTTTCTTCCACCGGTTTGCGGTTACATGTTCTTTAATGGCATCTACAATTTCATGTTCAGTATAATAATATCCTTTTACAGGTTTTATATCATCAGATTCAGTTTTTCCACTCTCTCGTAATTCTTCCTGAAAATCTTTTCTTCCTGTTTTTCTTTCAGGGATGCAGGTATCATATTTAAGGACAGAAGCCAATGTACGGTAGGTCAGATTTAATCCTAAACGCTCGTCTTTGTCTCGAGTTTTATCATAGCCATCGCATGAAGGATGGAGACCGTCTGTCAGGTCTTTCTTTTCAAGTCTCGTTAAAATTCTAAGGGTTTGGGCATTGCCTTCAAATCCTCCGTGATCCATCATACACTCATCCAAAGCTTCTTCTCCTTGGTGTCCAAATGGGGGATGCCCTAAGTCATGCGCCAACGCGGCAAATTCAATCAAATCAGTATCCAAAAGAAGTTGAGGAAATCTTGCAAACGCAGTTGCATTTATTTTCAACGCAATCGACTTTGCGATTTGCGCCACCTCCAAAGAATGTGTTAGACGATTACGAAAAAAATCATTTTCTGTAGAAGGAAACAATTGTGTTTTCCCCTGCAATCGTCGAAAACTTGGACAGTGAATTAGGCGAGCAAAATCTCTCCGCCACGGAGAACGATTTTTTTTCTCTACAATTTGTCTTCTTTTAATATCAGAAGACAAATACATCTTTTGAGGAAATGGTTTCATATTGGGGTGTAGGAGTTTAAAAAAAACACACCCCAATTTATAAAAATTTAATAAATACTGCTGTTTTATCGCCCCTTATTTAATTTTTTATTTTCTTGATTTCTTTGCGTCTGAGTGGTCGATCCATTATTCTTGCTCGACATAATTCTTTCTTGCTTTGTATAATCAAGAACTTTCTCGATCACTTTGTGGGTAGAAGAATTGAGTTTGTCAATGCCTCGGAGGAATTTTGCGTTATGGTCGCTCATAGTGGTTATTTTTTGAAAAGCTAAAGTAATATACAAAAGCATGGCCTCGACGGGTACGTGGTGGCAGATTTATCCCCATAGCATTTTTAATAACCTGAAATTGCCTATTACTTAATCCGCTCGAAATAAGAATATTTCGATTCTTTTCCATGGTTAATAACCAAAATCAGTTTCAACAATTCACGTCAAGATTATTTTTATGAATGTAAATTTTATTTGACAACAAATAGATTTTGATCTACGCTTTCATTTTTGTAACTTGCTATTTCATTCTTAAAAAACCCTTTCAATGGCACACATGACCGGATACGACTTCTTTCTAAATTATGTCGCTGTATATATTTCCACTGGAGAAACGAGATATATTTATTTCAATCAGGATAGTGGCAAAGTGTATTACCGTAATAAAATAGGATCGCCATCTCACGCCAAGCATACTGGAATCTATATCGGCAATGATTTAAATGGCACTCAATGGTGGATTCATAACCATTACCATGTCGGCAAGGCCAGTATCACAACTGGCGAGAATTTCAAACAGAATTTACCAATCTACATCTATCACGAATACTGCTCGAACTCCTGGAGAACAGTTATCGAAAAAGGACTGCAACATATTTTACGGGGTGAGCATTACAAACCATATTCCTACAATTGCCAAACGCTCGTCAATGATTCGTGTAACAACGTGAGAAAATCTGAGGACGCTGAACGAATTGTGGGTGGCGCATTACTCGGTCTCGGCTTATTCGCCATTGTTGCATTGATTGCTGGCAGTGGAGAATAAAAAACTTGTTTTTCTGATCCGTTTTCCTAAATCCCCACAAAATAATTTTTTTCGCTGATGAGTGATGATGAGCATTTAAAAGAAACCTATTCCACATTAAAATACAGTTTAGGACAGTTTGACAAAACCATCATTTTCATTGCCTCCGGAGCTTTGGGCATCTCTTTCGCTTTCATTAAAGACCTTGTTCCCGATCTGAAAGTAGCTCTGGATAAAGATTCTCTCACAGATTCGTGGTATCTTTTTTCCGGAGTAATTTTTATTTCATTGATATGTCATTTTATTTCCATGTTAGCTAATACGTGGGCGATAAAACATTCTGATTTGAAAGCCGAAGAATTTAATAAACGCATAGTGAAATGGAATTTTTGGATCAGGGGAATAAACATTATTATGATCTTCGGCTTATTTTTTGGCGCATTATTTCTAATCAGTTTCATTAAAAAAAACATAAATGTCTAACGAAAAAAGTAAAAACCACTCTGATAAACCGCAAGGGAAAAATTCAGACATCGGGAAAACCAAAAACCAACAGATTGGTGAAAATCAATCGAAACAGGATATTATTAGAAAAGGGGCAGAGATTACTCCGCGACCACCAAAACCTGAAACCAATAACCCAAACAAAGAAAAAAAATGAGCGCGAAAAAAAGCAAAGCAGCAAAAAAGAAAACTAAGGTTGCGAAGAAGAAAAAAGGCGGAGAAATAACCCCTAAGCCACCTAAGAAAAAATAGCTTTTCGATAACAGGAAATCATTTCCGCAGGAGTTGGTGAAATCGTTTCACCTTTGAATCTGGAAGCTCGGCGAAAGCCGATCCCGTTTTTTTTCTTTTTAAACACTTGCTTGGGCAATAGCATTTTGCCCTCTGCATGTGTTGTTCCGCCAGGAACTTACAAGGGGTCGAGGGAAATGTGTCCCTCGCAAGATTGCATTTGCACAAAGTGAAAACGACAGTTGAACTGTGCAAATGCAATCTTGCCGCTATTGCGTTTTCGTTTTGCTTTTCGGTTTAAGTTGGCTTATGGTATGAAAACAGGGAAGCGCCAGCTTCTCATTTCTTGGGTTTGTATCCAAGCTCCTTCAACATCTCCGGAAGCTCCATCTCAAATGCCTGCGCCAGTTTGTAGCACCAAAAAAGCGTCGGCGTGATTTCGCCCCGCTCCATCCTTGAGATATTCTGAAAATTGTTTTCCACCCGACTGGCAAGTTCCGGCTGCGTCCACCCCCGTTCCTCCCGTTTCTTCTTAACGTATAATCCGAATTGGGTATCGAATTGCTTGTTGAGTTTTGATTTCGGCATAATGTACCGCCAAACTCAATTTTTTTCTTACGCAACAACTAACCACATACGGTTAGTTTTTTCATATATTAGCCGGAAAAATAAATGGAATGAAAACAAGGCATCTTCTTCTGGCCATCACAGCAACAGTGATCCTCTTCTGCGAATCATGCACGAACAAACATTTCATCAATTCATGGAAGTGCGTTGAGGCGACACGTAATGGGCAACCCATTCCGCAAGACATCGGCGGAACCGTC
>CAYMZV010000011.1:0-31757 GCA_964394965.1 uncultured Chryseobacterium sp. | reverse complement strand
GAAAAAAGTGAGTGAAGCCGTTTCAATCCTGCACCGCGATTATCCGGGATTGATTGTCGATGGTGACATGCAAGCGAATTTTGCATTGAACAATGAGTTGCTGAAAGAGCAATTCCCATTCAGTGAATTGGTCGGTAAAAAAGTGAACACACTTATTTTTCCGAATCTCGCTTCAGGAAATATCGCTTACAAACTCATGCAGGAAATGGGTGGCGCGGAAGCAATCGGTCCGGTGCTCATTGGAATGAAAAAACCCGTTCACGTATTGCAACTCGGAAGTTCGGTTCGCGAAATCGTGAACATGGTCATCATTGCAGTGGTCGACGCCCAATCAAAAAGAAATTAAAAAACACAAAACAACATCTTCCGAAAAGAATATTCCGGAAGATGGAATTGGAATTTTTGGAACCCTACGCTGTTTATGTATAATCATTTTGAAGGGAAATTGTCACTGAAAACACCCACCTACGCAGTCATCGATTGCAGCGGTGTGGGATATCAGCTCAACATTTCCCTGCATACATTTTCAAAAATACCCGACAGTGGCACTTGCAAACTGTTTGCACACCTTGCTGTCCGTGAAGATGCATTGGTGCTGTTCGGTTTTGCCGATGAGGAGGAACGCGAATTGTTCCGCCAGCTGATTTCCGTTTCGGGAGTTGGTCCGGGCACGGCAAGAATGATTCTATCGTCGATGAGCCCTTCTGAAATCGTTCAGGCCATTCATTCGGGAAATGTTTCGGCATTGAAATCCATCAAGGGAATCGGCGAAAAATCCGCCCAAAGGATCATTATCGACCTGAAGGGGAAATTCACCTCGGAAAACACTTCCATTTCCTCACCGGCTTTTTCCGCAGATAATAAAATGCGCGAAGAGGCGTTGTCGGCATTGGTGATGTTGGGCTTTGCAAAAAATGTGGCTGAAAAAGCGCTCGACAAGGCACTCAAATCGGAAGGCAATGCGGTTTCAGTGGAACATTTGTTAAAATTGGCATTGAAAAACCTGTAAAAACCCATTCTGAAAAAAGGAAAACTTGAATTCATTCCTGAAATATTCTTCAGCCATCGTGGCAACTCTTTCGATCTTCGTCGTCATGATGTATAGTAATGGACGTCTAATCAAAATCGGTGCAAATCGCAGATAATAAATCTTGAATTCATTCCTCAAATATACCATAGCCATCGTGGCAACTGTTTCACTTCTTGCAAGGGTGATGAACAGTGATGCACGTGTTGCTTCATCCCACCGCGGATTGATTGGAGGAAATGACACACCGGCTGTAGGAGGCGATTCGTTGAAATATCCCTATCACGACAATTCCGCTCTCGATCCGCTTTATTACACGAACAATGCGCCGCTGAAATTGAATGATCCGACGAACATCAAGACAAACGTCACTTACAATCCGGATTCAAATACATACGAAGTCACACAGAAAATCGGAAACCTCGATTACCGTCCACCGACGTACATGACTTTCGAAGAGTATGAAAAGTACAATCAGCAAAAATCAATTCACGATTATTGGAAACAGCGTGCACATGCGGAAGCGGCCAATCAGGCGCGCGGTGCAAAAAACCTGATTCCCCCGATTAAAATCAACAGTGAAAAATTCGACCGCATTTTCGGTGGAGGGACAATTGAAATCCGTCCGCAAGGTTCTGCCGAATTGATTTTCGGAATCAACATCAATCGCACCGATAATCCTGCACTTCCCGTAAAGCAGCGACGCATTTCCACATTCGACTTCAATGAAAAAATCCAGTTGAACGTTGTCGGAAAAATCGGGGAGAAATTGAAACTCACCACGAATTACAATACCGAATCTACTTTCGAATGGGAAAACCAAATGAAATTGGAATACACCGGTTTCGAAGACGAGATCATCAAGAAAATCGAAGCGGGTAATGTCACATTCGGCTTGAACACTTCGCTCATCACCGGTAGCCAAACACTTTTCGGAATCAAGACACAAATGCAATTCGGAAGGTTGACCGTTACGAGTATCATTTCACAGGAGCGCGGGAAAAAATCCGAAATCAATGTGACGGGCGGAGCGCAAGTCACGCCGTTTGAAGTGTTGGCCGACAATTATGAGGCGAACAAGCATTTTTTCCTCTCACAATATTTTTACAATCACTACGATCAGGCGCTCGCGAATTTTCCGGTCATCAATTCAGGAATCAACATTACGCGAACGGAAGTGTGGGTGACCAACCGTACCGGTGCGGTGGACAATACAAGAAACATTGTTGCACAGGCCGATTTGGGTGAAGGAACGGGTGACCGGGAATTGGTCGGAACAAGTTTCATTCATACGAATGCTGCTGAAGATCCTGTCCCGCACAATGCATTGAACGATTTGTATGCAACGGATACTTCTGCAACATACAGGGCGCTTCGCGATATCAATGTTCCCTTGGCGACCACTTTCGCTCCGTTGACTGCGCTCGGTTATCAGCAGGCGGTGAATTATGAGCGCGTGGGAAATGCACGCAAGCTCGCAAGCACGGAATATACTGTCAATGCACGTTTGGGATATGTTTCACTCAATCAGGCGTTGAATTATGATGAAGTCGTGGGTGTCGCTTATGAATACACGCTCAACGGAAAAAGCTATAAAGTGGGTGAGTTTTCCACTGATGGGGTTTCCGGTGCAAATGCGTTGATTGTAAAATTGCTCAAGAGTACCAACGACGTTCCGAAAGTTTCCGATGGGGTGAATCAATTCCGTTACAAGACATGGGATTTGATGATGAAAAACGTTTATTCGGTTGGCGCTTATCAGGTGAGTGCAGCGAATTTCATTTTGCAAATCTGGTATAACAATCCTTCAACCGGAACCGATATCCCATTTATTCCTGAAGGTCCGATCAATGGAAAACCATTGTTGCAAGTTTTGAATCTGGATAAACTGAATCAACAACAACAGGCTTCTCCCGATGGACAATTCGATTTTATTGATGGAGTGACGGTGAATGCTTCCAATGGACGTGTGATTTTTCCTGTCGTGCACCCGTTTGGCGATTGGCTGCAGACGCAGTTGCAGGGACCGAATGCGCTCTCACTCAAATATTGTTACCCGGAACTTTACGACTCGACAAAAACAGTTGCGACAACCACATTCGCAACGAAAGACCGTTTCAAGTTGAAGGGAAGTTATCAGTCCTCATCCAACTCCGACATTTCACTCAACGCCGTAAATATTCCTGCAGGTTCTGTCACCGTCACTGCAGGTGGTGCGCCCCTGGTTGAAAATACGGATTACACGGTCGACTATACATTGGGTCGCGTGAAAATCATCAATGAAAGTATTTTGAATTCGGGTGTGCCGATAAAAATTTCCCTCGAGAGCAATTCACTTTTCAATATCCAATCGAAAACACTTTGGGGAACCCATTTTGATTATCGAGTCAACAAGGGATTCAACATCGGGGCGACGGTGATGAATCTTACGGAACGCCCGGTTACACAAAAAGTGAATGTGGGTGAAGAGCCGATGAGCAATACGATTATGGGAATGGATGTGAATTATTCCACCGATGCACCATTTCTCACGCGTATGGTCGATCATATTCCATTCATCAACACAAAAGCGCCTTCAACAATTACGGGACAGGGAGAGTTTGCTTATTTGCATCCCGGCGTGAATAAAGCCATTGGCAAAAACGGGACTTCCTACATCGACGATTTTGAAGGGACACAATCTGCAATCGATCTCCGTGCACCGCAGGGATGGTCTCTCGCATCCGTTCCCCAAGGACAACCGCAACGTTTTCCGGAAGCCGCATTGCCCGATACCGGATCAGGAATCAACCGCGCACGATTGGCTTGGTATGTCATCGATCCGCTTTTCCTGCGACCGAATAATAATTTGACACCGAGTTACATCACGTCCGCTGACATGTCCAATCACCAAGTGCGTGAAGTGCTGGAGACAGAAGTTTTTCCGAACAAGCAACCGCCTAATGGACAACCACTGAATATTTCCATGTTGGATCTCGCTTTTTATCCGAGTGATCGCGGTCCGTACAATTTTGACATTCATCAAACCGCTTTTTCGGGTGGCGTGAATCCAAATGGAAACCTGAATAATCCTGCCGGACGTTGGGGAGGAATCATGCGCCGCATTGAGACAAACGATTTTGAAGCGACGAATGTGGAATACATCCAATTCTGGATGATGGATCCGTACAATGAGGACAATCCGCCGGCACAACAGAATACAACAGGTGAATTGTGCGTTGACATTGGAAATATTTCCGAAGATGTGCTGAAAGATTCGCGCAACAGTTTTGAAAATGGATTGCCGACTACAGATCCTCCAACACTTGTGGATAGCACTGCATGGGGACGCGTGCCCGTTGTGCAATCCATTGTAAATGCATTTGACAATGATCCCGATAAACGGAAAAAACAAGACGTAGGTCTAGACGGTTTGGGCGACGATGATGAAACAAGTTTTCACCATGTTTTCCTTGACAGTCTTGCCGGACGTGTCGGAGCGAATTCACAGGCGTATCAGAATGCAGTGAAAGATCCTGCCGGTGACAATTACCATTATTACCGAGGAACGGATTATGACAATCAGCACAAACCGATTCTTGACCGTTACAAGATGTTCAACGGTGTGGATGGAAACTCTCCCGCACTTGGGCAGCCGAATGACGATGGAGTGACGGAAACATATTCCACGCAGGCAACTACGCTTCCGAATCAGGAAGACATCAATCGGGATAATACCTTGAGTGAGAATGAAAGCTATTATGAATACCGCATCAAGCTCACACCGAACGATATCAATCAGAACAGCAACGGGCATAATTTCATCACCGATGTTTTTTCCACAACTGTCACTACAAAAGATGGCCGCAGCCGTCCGATCATCTGGTATCAATTCCGCATTCCGATCCAATCCTATACAACGAAAGTCGGCAACATCGACAATTTCAATTCGATCCGTTTCATCCGTCTTTATTTCAGGGGAGTGGACAAGCCGGTTGTTTGCCGTTTTGCAAAATTGGAATTGGTACGCAGTGATTGGAGAAAATACGATTACTCACTGCTTTCGCCCGGTGAATACATTTCGAATGGGCAGAGCAATACCGAATTTGATTTGGCTGCTGTAAACATCGAGGAGAATGGGAATAAAACACCGGTCAATTATGTTTTGCCTCCGGGAATTGACCGCGAACAGAATGTGCAGAGTGCAACACTTGTGCGTTTGAATGAGCAAGCTTTGTCAATGACGGTTTGCAATCTGGAAGACGGCGATTCACGCGCATGTTACAAAACACAAACCAGTCTCGATGTCCGTTCCTACAAAAAAATCCGCATGTTCATTCACGCGGAAAATGATGCGGCCAGTACTGTTCCATTGGCCAATGGGGATCTTACCGGATTCATCCGCATGGGTTCCGACCAGACAGACAATTATTATGAATATGATATTCCATTGACCGTTACTGCGCCGGGAAATTATTCTGCGAATGATGAAACGGATCGTGAAAAAGTATGGCCCGTTGCAAACAACATGGAACTTGCCTTCACACTTTTGCAAGCTGCGAAAGAAGCGCGTAACGAAGCATTGGCCGCCGGAACGATTTCACTCACGCAGGAATTCTCAATGCCCGATCCCGATAATCCTGGAAGGGTCGTTATCGTAAAGGGAAATCCGGAACTTTCTTCACTCAAGGTTTTCATGCTTGGTGTGCGCAACAATAAAAAAACAAGTGCAACACCGAATGACGATGGCTTGTCGAAATGCGCGGAGATCTGGTTCAATGAATTGCGTCTGACAGATTTTGACGAGCATGGCGGATGGGCTGCAACGGCACGTGTGAATGCACGACTCGCGGATTTTGCAACGGTGAACCTTTCCGGAAATATCATGACACCCGGATTCGGAAGCATCGAGAGCAAAGTGTCTGACCGCTCACATGAAAACCAATACAATTACGATGCTTCGGCTCAAATAGAACTTGGAAAATTCTTCCCAGACAAATCAGGAATTCGTTTGCCGCTTTTCTGGGGCTTCGGGGAAACATTCATTACACCGCAATACAATCCGCTTGATCCGGATATTTTGCTCAAGCCGGTTTTGAATAATCCGAACACACCCAAATATGTTCGGGATTCCATTCGTGGAGCGACAGAGGATTATACGCGACGGCGAAGTTTGAACTTTACCAATGTGCATAAGGAGCGCGCGAAAGGTGCAATGAAAACGCATCCGTGGGATATTGAAAATTTCACGACAAGTTTTGCCTATACCGAATTGTATAAGCACAATGTGAATCTGGAATACAGCGTGCTGAAAAATTATAGGGGTGGATTGACATACACGTATTCGCCGAAAGTGAAAACGATCAAGCCATTCGAAAAGGCGGCGTGGGCCAAAGGACCGTGGATGACATTATTCCGGGAATTGAGTGTAAGTCCTTATCCATCGATGTTTGGATTTACGACGGATTTGAATCGGCAATACGGGGAAGTGCGGAGCAGGAACATCACCGGTTTCAGTGATGTGATCCTGCCGGTGAATTACAACAAGAATTTTGTGTGGACAAGAAGTTATGACATGCGTTGGGACATTACCAAAAACCTGAAATTGGATTTCAGTGCGGACAACGTCGGAAACGTATTGGAGCCGTACGGAAAAATCGACACGCAACAGAAGAAAGACAGCGTGTGGTCTGCGATAAAAGGATTCGGAACAACAACAGGTTATCACCATACCACCAACATCAGTTATAACATTCCGATCAACAAGATTCCGATTTTCGATTGGATCACTCCGAGTGTGCGTTATTCTTCCGGGTTCATTTGGACGCGTTCTCTCGTACCGATTTCGCAAAAGGATACGCTTGGAAATACAATCGGGAACAATGCGAAGTGGGATTATACTGCGCAGTTGAACATGACCACTTTGTACAATAAGGTTCCGTATTTCAAAAAAATCAATGCGAAAAAACCGGGGGAGAAAGAGAAACCCGTTACGGCAAAAAATCCAACGACTCCAAAACCCACACTCAATAAACCGTTGCTTACAAAAGCGGATTCATTGCGGCAAAAAGCGATCGACGATTCGTTGAAGAAAAAAGACAACCCGTATATCATTGTGGAATACCTCGCGCGTTTGGTGATGAGTGTGCGTACCGTATCGGGAACCTATTCGGTGAACTCCACGCAAGCATTGCCGGGTTATGACAGACGAACGCAGTTCATGGGATTTGATGACCATTGGGATGGACCGGGATTGGGATTCCTGTTTGGACAACAGGATCATTTCGGAGGAAAGGAGAATCTGGGTTATCCGGAATACGCCATACAGAAAGGTTATCTCTATCAGGCGCAAACGGTTGTCACGCCATATACTCAGGGCACGGCAAAAAATCTCACGCTGCGCACAACGCTCGAACCATTCCCCGATGTGCGGATTGAATTGACTGCAAACAGAACGTATGCACTCAACAACAGCGAGTTTTTGCATTACGATCCGAATATCTATAACCCGAATACCGGAACGTATGGCGATTTCAATGAATTGTCGCGCACACAAACGGGAAGTTTCAGCATGTCGATAATTACTTTCCACACATCGTTTATCAGGGACGACAAGAATCACAATTCAAAAGTGTTCCAACAATTCCTGAATAACCGTGCTGTCATTTCCAGTCGCCTCGGTTCACAGAATCCGCATTCTGCAGGAATGACTGCAACCGGTTTTGCCGATGGTTACAGCAACATTCAACAGGATGTTCTCATTCCCGCATTCCTTGCTGCATATACAGGACACAGGGCGGAAACGCAATCGATGAATCTGTTCCCGCAAATCCCATTGCCGAATTGGCATATCACGTATGATGGATTGACAAAATATCCGAAAATCAAAAAGCATTTCAAGACAATCACTGTTGCGCATACTTACCGTTCAACTTATTCACTCGGGGGATTCCAGACGAATTTGGATTATGCCCAAGTGGGAGGTTTTGCAACTGTGCGAAATCTTGTGGATGATTTCCAGAGTCCGTATCAAATCGGTGCACTTACCATTACAGAATCATTCGCACCCCTTCTTGGAGTTGATTTGACCTGGTTGAATTCACTCTCGACAAAAGTGGAATACAAAAAAGACCGCACACTGAGTTTGAGTCTTGCCAATACACAATTGACAGAAGTAAGCGGCCGTGAATTGACAATAGGTGGGGGATATCGTTATCCGAAATTGCCTCTGCCATTCCTGAAAAAAATCATGCGCGGGAAAACCCCGACAAGCGATTTGAACATGCGGGTTGACTTTTCTTTCAGAAACAATGAAACGGTCATTCGCAAAAGTGTGGAAGACATTAATGTACTCACGGCCGGACAGAATATTTTCTCCATCAAGACATCGGTTGATTATCAATTGACACAGCAGTTGACTGTCCGTTTCTTCTGCGATCGCATCATGACCAATCCGCTCATTTCCTCGTCATTCAAGACGGCGAATACAAATGCGGGAATCAGTCTGCGCTTCATGCTGCAGTAATTCAATCTTCATTTTTTGAATCCCTGATTTTTCGCTTCTCAAAAAAATTATCTTTGTACCTCTAAACACAATCCTGAAAAATTATGAATTTCCCTGCTGATCTGAAGTACACCAAAGACCACGAGTGGGTACGCGTGGAAGGAAATATTGCCGTTGTAGGCATCACCGATTTTGCGCAAGGCGAATTGGGTGATATCGTTTTTGTCGAGATCGAAACTGTCGGTGAAGTGGTTGAGCGGGAAGATGTTTTCGGAACTATTGAAGCGGTGAAAACGGTTTCCGACCTTTTTATGCCGGTAGGTGGTGTCGTGATTGAGAAAAATCCTGCAGTGGATGCCAATCCGGAATCAGTGAACAAGGATCCTTATGGAGCCGGTTGGTTGATCAAGATAGAAATGTCAAATCCCGCTGAAGTGAGTTCGCTGCTGGATTCCACAGCTTATGCTTCATTGATAGGTCACTGATAAATGCGCTCCGGATTCCCGGGGCGTTTTTTGCAAATAAATGACCGAACAAAATATCATTTGGCAGTGCAAGAAATTCAGCGACCTGCGGCCTGTTGAATTGCATCGTTTGCTTGCCTTGCGTGCGGAAGTTTTTGTGGTCGAACAAAAATGCGCGTATCTCGATCCCGATTATAAGGATGAATTTTCATTGCATGTGATGGGTTGGCGCGGAGATGCACTCGTTGCCGTTGCCAGAATCCTTCCCGCAGGCGTTTCTTATCCCGAAGTTTCCATTGGACGTGTTGCAACTTCCCCATCTGTGCGAGGAACGGGAATCGGGAAAATGCTCATGACAAAAACGATGGAATATGTTTTTTCCACTTTCGGAAATGCTCCCGTAAAAATTTCAGCGCAATCCTATCTGCAGAAATATTATGAGGGATATGGGTTCGCCAGAAATGAAAAGGAAGAATACCTGGAAGACGATATCCCGCATGTGGAGATGATTTATCGCGACAACCGATAACCGACAATTACTTTTTCAATTCAAAAACAAAAATTTCCCCTCCGCATTCCAATTCTTCCCCAATGATTCTCATTCCGCATTTTTCGAGTACGCGAAGTGAAGCCGCATTTTCTTTTCGCGCATGGGCTATTATTTTTTCCAATTCCAAAACGGAAAATCCATAATCAATGCTTGCTTTCGCCGCTTCCGTTGCATAGCCTTTTCCCCAATGCCGACGGAAAAGACGGTAACCGACATCCGTTATGTTTTTATCCGAATCAAATTTCAATCCGCACCATCCGATGCATTCGCCGGTTTCACGTGATAGGATTTTCCAACGACCGTAACCATGTTTTTTGTTGTATTCATGACGTTCGGCAAGAAAAGAATTTGCCGTTGAAAGCGAATCGAAAGAACCATCTCCGGTATATTCCACCACTTGCGGATCACAATTCAAGGCGTACATCACCTCTGCATCTTTCGCTGTAATTTCATAAAAGGCAAGACGATCACTTTTAAAAATCGGCTTGTCATTGAAAGACACATTCGGAACCTGATAATGGGAAAACCGTGAGGTGACCGGTTGAGCGATGAAATCGATTCCGGTATTCTTGAAACCGGTTTTTTCCAACACCTGTCTCGACGCCTTGTTTTCAGAAAAAATGAAGGCATGAATATTTTCAAGACCTATCGTATGAAATGCATGGAGCACACTCACTTTTGCCGCTTCTGTTGCATATCCTTTTCCCCAATGCTGTTTCATGAAACGGTAACCGAGTGTCGGCAAATTCCTATCCGATGCAAATTTCACCCCGCTCCATCCGATGAATTCTCCACTGTCACGAAGTGTTACGGCGAGCCGTCCATAACCGTATTTTGAATATTGTTCGGAATGAACGGATTCAATCCAATGCCCGGCTTCATCAATCGATTGCCAAGGCTTCCAGGCGGTAAAGCGCAAAACGTCCGGGTCGCTGTTCATTCGGAAAAGGGCAGGTGCGTCGGTTTTCTCGAATGGGCGAAGCAGCAGCCGCTCTGTCGACAGGGAAATGTGGAAAAAAGAAAGTTGTGCCATCACAGAATCATCCCTGCGGCAACCGTTTCATTTGTTGCCTCGTCAATGAGAATCAATGAGCCCGTGCTGCGGTTTTTTTTGTAGCTGTCGAATGCCAATGGAGCGGTAGTGCGCAATTTTATTTTTGCAATCTCATTCAGTCCAACCGTTTTGTCATCCGTAATTTCCTCGAGCGTCGAAATATTTATTTTGTGGATGATTTCTTTTACCACGCAACGCACTTCTTTTGTGGTGTGGCGCAAGGCATATTTCCCATTCGGAATGATTTTCCGTTCATTCATCCAGCACAGCATCACTTCCACATCCTGCGAAACCGTCGGTTGATTTTCAGTTTTTACAATCATGTCGCCACGCGAAATGTCTATTTCATCCTCGAGTGTAATCGTCACCGATTGTGGTGCGAATGTCTCTTCCAGTTTTCCGGAAAAAGTATCGATCGATTTTATTTTCGAAGTGAAACCGGAAGGCAAAACGGTAATGGCATCGCCCGGTTTGAAAATCCCTCCTGCCACCCTTCCTGCAAATCCGCGATAGTCGTGGTAGTCATTGCTCATGGGACGAATCACATATTGCACAGGAAATCTTGCATCAATCAAATTCTGGTCGTTGCCGATGTTGAGTGTTTCAAGCAAATGCAACAACGTATTTCCCTTGTACCAATCCATATTCGCACTTGCATCCACCACATTGTCTCCATTCAGCGCTGAAATCGGAATAAAATGCACATCGTTGAATCCGAGCTTCGCGGCAAAATCAAAAAATTCCTTTTTTATTTTTTCAAAAACAGCCTGCTTGAATTCCACCATATCCATTTTGTTCACACAAACTGCAAGGTGCGGAATCCTCAATAGCGAAGCGATATAGGCGTGACGCATGGTTTGTTCAATGACACCTTTCCGTGCATCAATCAAGATGATGGCAAGATTTGCAGTCGAGGCTCCGGTAACCATGTTGCGTGTGTACTGGATGTGACCCGGCGTATCTGCAATAATGAATTTTCTTTTCGGCGTTGCAAAATACCGGTAAGCGACATCAATCGTAATTCCCTGTTCACGCTCTGCGCGCAACCCATCCGTCAGCAAGGCGAGATTCACATATTCCTCTCCGCGTTTTTCGCTTGTGGCTTTCACCGCTTCATATTGATCTTCGAAAATGGATTTGCTGTCGTACAACAATCTTCCGATGAGCGTACTTTTTCCATCATCCACACTTCCCGCAGTGGTGAACCGGAGAAGTTCCATGTCCAAATATCCAGATTGTTGATGTTTGATGTTTGATGTTTGATGTTCAGGCATTGGAGTATTTTTTATTTTCTATGCTTTTGCTTGTTGCTGTAAAAATTGCTGTGAGTTCATTCGCTTCTTTCAATAATGATTTTCTTTCAATTTCTTCGCCAAAATTGCAGGCATCACACATTTCAAGAAAGAAACGCATTCATCCGCTTCCTCCTCCACAACACCGATTTTATGAGCAAAGGCCGGAGAAATTTTTGCACGACATGCTGCCCGGTAATTTGCGCCAACCGAAGTTCCCGCGCGCAGCAACTGATCGCCAAGTGTCCAACCTTTTCGATTATGGGGAAATGTATCGCAAAAATGAATTATGCGAATTGCGAATTTTTTTGTTCGAGCTTTCAATTCATTTTGATTCATAAAAACACTTTTAATTTCAATCCAACATCAACTATCAAAAATCAAACATTGATGTCAATTAGAAATACCCCGCCTTTTTCCGGTCTTCCATTGCGGCTTCACTTCGTTTGTCGTCGGCGCGTGTGCCGCGCTCGGTGGTGCGTGAAGCGGCAACTTCCTGAACGATTTCCTCAAGTGTGGATGCTGTCGATTCTATCGCGCCTGTACAGGTGATGTCGCCGATGGTGCGGAAACGAATGATTTTTTCCTCGACGGTTTCCGTTGGTTTTTTCACCATGAAATCGAAATCGGCAAGCCATTGTCCGTCGCGTTTGAAAACTTTTCTTTTGTGCGAAAAATAAATTTTCGGCAACGGAATGTTTTCCTGCAAGATATATTGCCACACATCCATTTCCGTCCAATTTGAAATCGGGAATACACGGAAATGTTCTCCCATGTTTTTTCTCCCGTTGAATAGATTCCATAATTCAGGGCGCTGGTTTTTCGGATCCCACTGACCGAATTCATCACGGTGCGAGAAAAAACGTTCTTTCGCACGCGCCTTTTCCTCATCGCGTCTCGCGCCGCCGATTGCACAATCCGTTTTCAATTCCTCAATTGCATCGAGCAGCGTTACCGTTTGCAAAACATTTCTACTTGCATTGATTCCTTTTTCCTCCACCGCTTTTCCCTGATCGATTGAGTCCTGCACATAACGCACCAAGACTTTTGCGCCGATTTCATTCGCCCACCAATCGCGGTATTCCAATGTTTCGGGAAAATTATGTCCGGTGTCAATGTGCAACAATGGGAAAGGGATTTTCGAAGGGAAAAAAGCTTTTCGCGCAAGATGGCTCACCACGATGGAATCCTTTCCGCCGGAAAAAAGCAGGACAGGTTTTTCAAATTGCGCAGCCACTTCACGCAAAATGAAAATGGATTCACTTTCGAGTTCCTGTAAATGTTTTAGGGTATGGTTTTTCATTTTATCTCGCACTTATTTATTTTTGCCAATTTCTTTAAATGTTATTCGCAAGTATTTTATGCTGTCAGGGACTTTTTCTAAGTCCAATTCACTTCTCAAATCGGTTCTTAATTCTTTTAACAAGTCATCTAAATTTGCAGTTCCATTATTAGCTATATCATCTGCAAGTTTCTGAGCCAATTCGATTTGTCTTTTTGTTCCAAATAATTGTATGTCAGCGATAGGGTTTTCCAAATATTCTGTATGATCAAATTTGTCTCGAAGAGCTGCGTGTTCAAGTCTTCTCCATGCTTCAATCAAATAATTTGTTCTTAAATCTTTTCTTTTGTTTTCTCGATCACGATTTTGTGAAAGTCGGTGCAATAAGAACCAACCACTGACGGTTATAACAGAGGTAATCAATAAAGGAATTAATAAATTGAAGTTCATTTCATTTTAATAAGATTATTCCACTCTGATAAATCGATTTACAAAAGTCAGCAGCGTATGCACGCTGTCATCCTCATTCTCCAGATTCGTTTTCAATTCCAGCGCCGGAGAACTTGGCGCTTCAAACGGCGCACCGATTCCGGTGAAATCCTTTATTTCCCCAGCACGCGCTTTCGCATACAAACCTTTTACATCACGCTCTTCGCAAGTGGCAAGCGGAGCATTGATGTAGATTTCCAGAAAATCATTTTCACCGATGATCGATTTCGCTAACGCACGCAATTCATTTGTCGGCGAAACAAAACTGCAAACGGTAATCACACCCGCATCCAAAAACAATTTCGCCACTTCCGAAATCCTGCGGATGTTTTCCGTCCTGTCATTTTCGGAAAAACCCAAATTGGAATTTATTCCCGAACGGATATTGTCGCCATCCAAAACGTAAACCAATTTTCCCTGTGCATGCAAGGCGCGCTGCAACCCGGCAGCAAGCGTGGATTTTCCCGAGCCCGAAAGTCCGGTAAGCCAAAAAACCTTTGCAGTCTGTTCCAACAAACGTTCCCGGTCTTCGCGTTGGACAAGCCGATCGAAAATGGTGTGTATGTTTTGCGGTTCTGTCATTGACGGTATTGTGTATTGAGTATTGTGACGTTGTACAAAATTTTTCTCGTTCGAGATTTTATTCATTGGTTAAAACAAAAAAGTCTCTCCATTTTGGAAAGACCTGCTCGTAGTTTCAAATTACTAATGGACAGCCTTCCCGACAATCAAAACATACACATACAGCACTTCATGCTGTTGCTGTTTTCAGTTGTATGGAAATTGTTTTTCATTGGCTGATTGGGGAGCAAATATAAGACGGAAAATGATTCAAAAGCAAATTTCGGTTTATTGCCAAAACCCGTGTCTGTTATTTTAGCGGTCGGTGCAAATCAGGTAAACAATAATCCATTGGGGAAAATCCGCAAGTCTATCCCGGATTATAAAAACATCTCTATTCAAGAATAGGCTTTTCCCTTTACGATTTCTTTTTCAATGGTGATGGATCCCGCTTATCCCCATAATCATCATGCAACTGCACAGAAGCGCAAGGGTACGGCGAAAACATTTTAGCTGGCCTTGTTTTCCGATATCCGTTGAGTTACCGTTTCAATCTCCGTCGTTTTTTCAACGATTTCCTTAATCGAAGCATCGAATTCCTTTATTGCTGTCTGGAGTCTGGAAATGATTTCGAAATTCCTTGCATCGTTTGGATTGTTGAAATTGACCAAATTGATCAAACCGAGAATGCTTGAAACAGGTCGCCTTACCATGTGGGCTTGGAGAAAGGCTATCTCAATCAATTTTTTATTCTGGAGCTTGAGCAAGTCTTCCGCCCTTTTCATCAGGGTAAAGTCATGAATCGTTCCCTCGATGATTTGCGGCACACCGGCCTCGTCATAAATCAGGCGACTTGAAACAATTGTATTTATCACATTCCCGGCTTTCGTTATAAGATCCAACTCGTAATTCTGAACATTGCCTTTTGTTTTCAGCTCATCCAGAAATGTTTTCCTATCATCGGCATTGAAATAAAATTCGGTTACATTCTTCCCGATCACTTCCGAATTTTCATATCCAAGATATTCTTTAACGGATGGACTGATGATGATAAGGTTGCCCTCCATATCAGACTGATAATAGATGTCCGGGAAGGATTCAAAAATCAGCCTGTATTTTTCTTCCAATTTTTTCCGCAGTGCCAACTCTTCCTGTGTTTCTTTTAATGATTTCCTCAATTCCCTAACCGAGAGATAGGCTAGAAAGGAAATCAGAAAGATCGTCGAGGAGGAATACAGCCAATGAATCACTGGAGCTTGTCCCAATGGTTCTGTTTGGGGAAGAAGTTGTAAATATTCGGCGGCAACCAATCCCAATTCACCCAGCGAAGCAAGTAGGGCGAATTGCCATACCCCCTTATTCTCCAGCAACAGGCCCGCCAATAAAACAATTATCGGCATGAGTTTTATACCATGCCCTTTAATGCCGCCTCCCGACCAAGATGCTCCCAAGATCAGCAACAGTAAAAATCCAATGAAAAGGAAAGCGCTTAATCGGGGTCGACCTTTTTTCGTCAGGAAACGCAGGGCAAGACCAACGATCCATGTAATCAGGATCAATGAAATGTATCGAATCTCATTCTGGGGCAACGTGAATAACGCTATGCCGAATGTGATTGTAACGAAAACAATTACACCCCATATTGCATTAATCAAAATGGAAGCTTTGCGTTTGGATTCTGAAATGGGAAATTCATCCATGTGAGGGTAGGGGAAAAGGGTTTATGCAGTACTGTCAACGTAACATTCTCAAGCCCATTGGACAAGATAGATCTTCACCAAAAGGCCCCTCTTTTATTGGCAAGCGTACAGGAAACAGTTGACGTGGTTAAATGCCTTGAAAACTAAGATATAAAAATTTTAAAAGTGAATCAGCCTCAGCTACGCAACTGATTTATGGATATGTGATTTCGATTTTCGATGCTATTTATAAAGAAGATTAATGCGTTTTGTCATTTGAATTATTAATGTATTGATAATTCTTGTTTCCGTACATTTGTTTTCCCAATAGAAAATCGTGAAAAACAGTTTTGATTTCAACAACACTCCAGTCATTGATCAAGTCGGCGTGGAGGAACGTGTGGCGCGGTTCAATACGCGCAGCATAAAAAAAGAATCGAAAGTTGCCGGACTGAAATTGGCGTTGAACATGATCGATTTGACAACGCTCGAAGGAAAAGATACCGAAGGGAAAGTGAAACAGATGTGTTACAAGGCACAACATCCTCACGACGAACTTCCCGGATTGCCCACTGTCGCCGCCGTTTGTGTGTATCCGACTTTTGTGAAGTTGGCAAAAAAGGAATTGGGAAATTCAGGTGTGAAGGTCGCTTCAGTTGCAACGGCATTCCCTTCCGGACAATCCACGATGGAAGTGAAAATTTCAGATACAAGATTCGCTGTCGACAATGGGGCGGATGAAGTGGATATGGTTATTTCGCGCGGGGAATTTCTCAGCGGCAATTACAATTTTGTGTTCGATGAAATTGCGGAAATAAAAAACGCATGTGGTCCTGCACGGCTGAAAGTGATTCTTGAAACGGGAGAACTTTCCACACTCGACAATGTGCGTCGCGCCAGCGAAATCGCCATGCGCGCAGGTGCCGATTTCATAAAAACATCGACCGGAAAAATTTCTCCGGCAGCCACTCAACCCGTCACGCTGGTGATGCTCGAAGCGATTCGCGATTATTATTATGAAACCGGAATCATGATCGGAATGAAACCTGCGGGTGGAATTTCCACAGCAAAAATCGGTTTGCAATACCTCGTCATGCTTCGCGAAACTTTGGGTAATGCGTGGATGAACAATGAATGGTTCCGTTTCGGGGCAAGCAGCCTCGCGAATGATATTCTCATGCAACTCGCAAAAGAGGCAAGCGGTGTTTATCAAGGACAGGATTATTTTTCGAAGGACTAATTAATAATGTGTAGATTAATAATTAATAATTGTTGTGTAATGTGATTAACGATTTGACTTGAAAGCAAAGTCAATTATTAATCTGTGCATATTGATTATTATTTTTTTTGTTTTACATGAAAATTGCGATGGCAACAAAAAATAAATTACCGAACAAACCCTCCCTTGATTTTTCGTCGGGATGGAATTACGCACCGTCTCCGGAAAGCACGGATCACATCCGTCTTGAAAAACGTTACGACCATTTCATCAACGGGAAATTTGTAAAACCGGCTTCAGGAAAATATTTTGCAACCATAAATCCCGCCACTGAAAAAGTAATTGCTGAAGTTGCACAGGGAGACGAACGCGACATTGACAAGGCCGTGAAGGCCGCCCGCAATGCCTACAATAAGGTGTGGAGTAAAATGTTGCCTGCCGAACGCGGAAAATATTTGTTCCGCATTGCCCGCTTGATTCAGGAGCGCGCGCGTGAATTGTCGGTGATTGAAACAATGGACGGTGGAAAATCAATCCGTGAATCGCGTGACATTGACATTCCGTTGGCAGCTGCACACTTTTTTTATTATGCAGGATGGGCGGATAAATTGGAGTATGCTTTTCCGTCTCGGGATTTCGGGAGGAAAGTGGAATCGCTGGGTGTTGCCGGACAAATCATTCCGTGGAATTTTCCATTGCTCATGGCAGCATGGAAAATCGCGCCCGCGCTTGCGTGTGGAAATACGGTCGTGTTGAAACCGGCAGAGACCACTCCTCTCACTGCAATGAAACTCGCGGAAATCATTCGTGATTCGGGTTTGCCTCCGGGTGTTGTGAATATTGTCAACGGAGATGGAAAAGCGGGAGCCGCATTGGTGAATCATCCTGACATTGACAAAGTCGCTTTTACGGGTTCAACCGATGTCGGAAAAATAATCCAGAAAGCGATTGCAGGAACAAAAAAGAAAGCGACACTTGAACTCGGTGGGAAAGCGGCGAATATCATTTTCGAAGACGCAGCATTGGATCAAGCGGTGGAAGGAATCATCAATGGGATATTTTTCAATCAGGGACATGTGTGTTGTGCGGGCTCGCGTTTATTCGTGCAGGAAGGTGTTGCGGAAATTGTCATTCGCAAATTGAAAGACAGAATGGAAACACTCATCGTCGGTGATCCGCTTGACAAGAACACGGACATCGGCGCGATCAATTCCAAGGAGCAATTGGAAAAAATAAAAATGTATTTGAAAATCGGTGTGGATGAAGGAGCGGAAATGTGGCAGAGTTCATGCAGCATTCCGAAGGATGGATATTTCTGTCGCCCAACAATTTTCCTTCACGCATCGCAATCGCATCGCATTGTACAGGAAGAGATTTTCGGACCCGTTCTCGCCGTTCAGACTTTCCGCACGATTGACGAAGTGATTGAAAAAGCGAACAACACACCTTTCGGATTGAGTGCCGGTGTGTGGACCGACAAAGGCTCGAAAATTTTCAACGTCACTTCCCGCTTGCGCGCAGGTGTTGTGTGGGCGAACACCTACAACAAATTCGATCCCACTTCCCCATTCGGCGGTTACAAGGAATCCGGTTTCGGAAGGGAAGGCGGATTGCATGGACTAATGCCATACGTAAATCTTAAGTAAAACTCCGCGACCTCTGAGTCTCTGCGGCAAAATATTTTTTCATGTCAAGAATAGAAATTCTGAAAACCTACAAGCTCTACATCGGTGGACAATTTCCACGCACAGAGTCGGGACGTTATTATCCGCTGTTGGATAAAAAGAAAAATGTAATTGCCGATATCTGTCTTGCATCAAGGAAGGATTTTCGAAATGCGGTTGTTGCGGCGCGCGGAGCATTTGCAGGATGGAGTGGAAGAAGCGCATTCAACCGTTCACAGATTCTTTATCGCATTGCAGAAATTCTCGAAGGGAGGAAGGCACAATTTGTGGAAGAAATGATTTTGCAGGGAAAAACAAAAGCGGATGCGGAAAAGGAAGTTTCACTTTCAGTTGACCGGTTGGTTTATTATGCCGGCTGGTGCGATAAATACCAACAGATTTTTTCCAGTGTGAATCCGGTCGCTTCTTCGCATTTTAATTTTTCAGTTCCTGAACCCACTGGTGTTGTCGCAATAATTGCCGATCAGGATTCTTCGCTCATCGGATTGGTTTCCGTCATTGCACCGATTATTGCGGGTGGAAACGTTTGTATTGCGCTCGCTTCGGAAAAATTGCCCTTGTGTTCCATCACATTCGGCGAAGTGCTTGCCACTTCCGATTTGCCGGGAGGCGTTGTGAATATTCTCACAGGGAAAACGTCTGAATTGATTTCACACATGAGTTCGCACATGGATGTGAATGCGGTCGTGTACGCGGGGAAAAATGAAAAGGAAATCCAGCTGATAAAGGAAAATGCAACACTCAATGTGAAACGCGTTTTTGTTTACGGAAATGATTGGAACAAAACGGATGCACAGAATCCCTATTTCATTTTTGATGCGCAGGAAATAAAAACAACATGGCATCCGATTGAAAATGTCGGAGCGGGTGGAGGGAAATACTGATGGATCATCCAATGAAACCCGAATGGTTGCCAATCGCGTTGAATGCGGCGCACAAGGCTGGAGTTGCGATCATGAAAATTTATGCGCAGCCTTTTGAAGTCGAATACAAGGAGGATCATTCCCCGTTGACACTTGCAGACCGTGAAGCCGATGCCATCATTTCCCAATGGCTTGAACCGACAATGATCCCGATTTTGAGTGAAGAGGGTGCGAAGGAAAATTATGAGACGAGAAAAAATTGGACGTTGTGCTGGATTGTAGATCCGCTGGATGGAACAAAAGAGTTCATCAAGAAAAACGGGGAATTTACAGTGAACATTGCGTTGGTTGAAAATGGAATTCCTGTTTTTGGTGTTGTGTATGCACCTGCTTTGGGAGTCATGTATTATGGCGAAAAAGGAAAAGGCGCTTACAAAGTGATCATTCCCGATTTGTTTGCAAGCAACATCGACTTGCATCCTGTCGGTTCATTGCCGACCCAGGAATTTCCCAAAACATTTACAATTGTCGGAAGCCGTTCACATGCTTCACCGGAAGTGAATGCTTATGTGGAGGAACAGAAAAAGAAACACGGTGAAGTTGATTTTGTCGCGTCGGGAAGTTCCCTCAAATTTTGCCTGTTGGCGGAAGGGAAAGCGCATGTCTATCCGCGTTTTGCCCCAACGATGGAATGGGATACTGCAGCGGGACAGGCGGTGTTGGAAGCTGCGGGTGGAACGGTGGTGGAATGGCCATCTGAAAATCCACTCGTGTACAACAGGAAAGAATTGCTCAATACGTGGTTTCTCGCTGAAGCTCCAATGAAATGATTAATGCACCAACTTGTTTGTGGTGATCTGGAAAATGTAATCGGTGTTGTAGGTTCGCACAAAAAGTTTTTCATCTTTCCGTATTATATAATCGGGTCCTGTTTTTACAAAAGCCTTTTGCACGGTAGTGCCGTTGTATCGGTCAAGCACATACATGAAATCGGGTTCCATCGTGAATCCATAACCGCAAAAAACAAGATCGCCATCCACTTCAAAAGTAAGCGCGTTGCATTTCAACGGAGGTGTTCTCCAGATGACCGAATCCGTTTTTAAGTTGATGGCAGTGATATAGGCATTCTGGTTTCCGGAAGTTGCAGCATACGTGCGGTGGAAATTGCTTACGTAGAGAACGGTATCCACAACCACCGCCCATTGGATTTCCTGACGGATCAGCCATTCATCCTCTTTTTTATGAACCTTGTTCATGCACCACAAACCCAAATCATAAATATGTTCAACGTTGTGTGTGGCAGAATCCGCAATCAATAAGATCGAGTCGGCATAACAGCAATAGATTTTACTTTTTCCCCACCAGGCATTCTTGAGAGGCGCGCCTTCCACTTCAGTGGGTACGATGCTGGGCAATTCATCCGCATTGTTGAACGGATATGCATTGATCTGATAAAATGGTTTTGTGAGATGATTGTTGTCGAACCAATCCTGATCATCCGTTATTCCATTTGGTGTTGCACTGATTTGCTTGAGTGGAAGTTGAGCGGTTTTGCCTGTCGGACCGGAAATTTTACCTGCAAATGAAGGTGCGGGGAGACGGACCGCATGATAGGTTACGGCATGTGCCTGTACATTTACCTGTGCATTTATTGTTTCGCCGAGAAGAACGGCAAAAAATAAGATTGGCAAAAAGCGGGAGAGGGGGTTGGATTCCATTGGATAAAATTATGTAAAACGGGTTAACCGAATCGCATTCATCCCCACCAAAAAAAAACTGAGTAAATTAGCGGGTAATTATTCGGGCATGGCATTCTCTCTCATCCCATGCCCTCTATCACATCTAATAAAATATTCATGTCGAAAGTTGCTTTGATTACAGGCGTTACGGGTCAGGATGGATCGTATCTGGCGGAATTGCTTTTGGATAAAGGCTATGAGGTGCATGGGATCAAGCGCCGCAGTTCATTGTTCAATACACACCGCATCGATCATTTGTATCACGACCAACATGAAAAAGGGCGCCCGTTTTTTCTGCATCATGGCGACCTCACCGATTCAACCAATCTCATTCGCATTGTGCAGGAAGTCCAGCCCGATGAAATTTATAATCTCGCCGCACAATCTCACGTACAGGTTTCTTTCGACACACCCGAGTATACCGCAAACGCCGATGCACTCGGAACATTGAGATTGCTCGAGGCGATTCGCATTCTCAAAACGGAAAACAAAACACGTTTTTACCAGGCATCCACATCCGAATTGTATGGATTGGTTCAGGAAATCCCTCAAAAGGAAACCACGCCGTTTTATCCGAGAAGCCCTTACGGCGTTGCAAAATTGTATGCTTTCTGGATTGTGAAAAATTACCGCGAGGCGTATGATATGTTTGCGTGCAATGGAATTTTATTCAATCATGAAAGTCCCGTTCGAGGGGAAACTTTTGTAACAAGAAAGATTACGCGTGCCGCGGCAAGAATAAGACTCGGATTGCAACAGCATCTTTTTCTGGGCAATCTCGATGCGGAACGCGATTGGGGCCATGCGAAAGATTACGTTGAAGGAATGTGGAAAATGTTGCAACAGGACAAGGCGGATGATTTTGTTTTGGCAACGGGTAAAAAAATTGCAGTAAGGACTTTTGTGGAATGGGCTTTCCGTGAAGTGGGAATTACGCTCGAGTGGAAAGGGAAAGACATTAACGAAAAGGGAATTGACACGGCAACCGGAAAAACACTGGTGCACATCGATGAAAAATATTTCCGTCCCGCAGAAGTTGACTTGTTGGTCGGTGATGCATCAAAGGCAAAACGCATTCTCGGATGGGAACCCACACACACGGTGGAACAACTCGTCAAGGAAATGGTCGCTTCCGATTTGAAGATTTTCGAGCGCGATAAATATCTGCTCGAAGGCGGACATACTGTAAATAAGTTTCACGAGTAATTCTGAATGTCGGGTTCCAAGTCTCGAATATGCCAACGGGAATCCAGAACTCGAAATTCGAAATTCAAAATTCTAGCTGATGCTTCCTGATTCAAAAATATATATCGCAGGTCACCGGGGAATGGCGGGCTCTGCCATCATGAGGAATTTGTTGAAGAAAGGGTTTACGAATTTCATCACACGCACATCGGCAGAATTGGATTTGAGAAATCAAAAATCGGTTTCGGAATTTTTTGCAAGGGAAAAACCGGAGTATGTTTTTCTCTGTGCAGCAAAAGTCGGCGGCATTCACGCCAACAATGTCTATCGTGGGGAGTTCCTTTACGACAACCTGATGATCCAATCGAATGTCATTCACTCGGCCTATGAAAATGCGACAAAAAAATTATTGTTTCTCGGCTCCACCTGCATTTATCCGAAATTGGCGCCACAACCCCTGAAGGAAGAATATCTGTTGACCGGTGCGCTTGAACCCACGAACGAACCTTATGCCATTGCGAAAATCACGGGAATAAAAATGTGTGATGCTTACCGTTCGCAGTATGGATGCAATTTTGTTTCCGTCATGCCGACAAACCTGTACGGACCGAATGACAATTATGATTTCAATAATTCCCATGTGCTTCCTGCGTTGTTGAGAAAATTCCACAATGCAAAAAAAACAAATGCGCCTTTTGTCGAAGTGTGGGGAACCGGAAAACCATTGCGTGAATTCTGTCACGTGGATGATATGGCCGATGCATGTGTGCACGTGATGTTGAATCACAATGAAGATGGTTTTGTAAACATCGGAACCGGAGTTGACATCAGCATCGGTGACCTTGCCTTGCTGATCAAAAAGATTGTCGGTTATGATGGGGAAATAAAAAATGATGTTTCACATCCCGACGGAACACCGAGAAAATTGACCGACGTTACCAAATTGCATAATCTCGGATGGCATCATAAGATTTCACTCGAGGAGGGAATCCGAAGCGTGTATGCAGAAGTGAAAAATCTATTCGACGAAGAACTTTCCGGGCACCATGTCCTGCGTGAAGTTTGAAATTGTATTAAGACACAACCTGTGACAAATAAAATCAACAAACGGTTTTTCCTGCATGTGGCGCTGTGTCTTTATGCCATTTTGGTTTTATTTCCCAACAGGATTTTCTCACAGCAATCAAATGTTCCGTTGAATCAGGAATGGATTCAGCAGGCGGAAGCGAGGATGGTGAAAGCCGGCGGATTTTATCTGTCGCCCGCACTCATGCAATATGAAGCCGATTCATTATTGAAATCCACATTCACAGTTGCTCCGGGCGATACAGCCAAACAGCATCTCATCGCAAAGGGAGAACTCGTTGCCTGCTATCCGGTTCATTCCTCCATGCGGCCATGGATAGAAAATGGACATCCGCTCCGGAAAAATGTTCTCTTGCAGAATTCCTACAATGAAAAAAGACTCTTGCACATGGATAACCGTTTTCCGGAAGAGATACGTGATTACCATTACAGAAACAGCCTTCTGCAATTGGAACGCCAGCCGACGAATGGTGAGCCGCTGTTCCGTTTGTACATCGATCCGCTTTTGAATTTGCAATTGATGGATGTGACTTCAAATGGGACCGGCAATTCAACATCGGGAAAACATTATGTCAATACGCGCGGTGTAACTGCCCATGGTGATATCGGAACAAAAATTTCCTTTGAAACATCGTTCTGGGAAAACCAGGCTTTCTTCCCGAAATACATTTCCGATTTTGCAAAATCCTCTTTTGTGATTCCCGGACAGGGAAGATGGAAAGCTTTCAAGGGGAGCGGTTATGATTACGCGATGTCGTCGGGATACATTTCGTATTCGCCTTGCCGCTTTTTCAATGTACAGGTCGGAAGCGGGAAATTTTTTGTGGGCGACGGTTACCGGTCATTGTTGCTTTCGGATAACAGTTTCGATTATCCATTCGCAAGATTCACCGGATTGTTCGGAAGGAACAATATGTTTCAGTACACTACGATTTATGCATCGCTCATGAATCTTGTTTCCGATTCTCCCATTCCGCCGGGAACGGAAAGGCTGTTTCAGAAAAAAGCGGCACAGTTCCAACAGTTGAGTGTCAACGTGGGACGCACAGCGGAAATCTCGCTTTTCGAAGGATTGATATGGACAGCCGCCGATAATCGCAACAAGCAATGCCTGACACTCGCGTATGCGAATCCGGTCATGTTCACTTCACTTCCGGCATTCGGATTGAATGACAGGAATAATTTCTTACTCGGTGCGACTTTCCATATCGACCTTTTGAAAACCATTCGCTGTTATGGACAGCTTGTTGCAGATGAATTCGGAAAAACGGGAACGATTGCAAATAAGACAGGATTTCAACTCGGCGTGAAATATTACAATGCATTCAACGTAAAACATTTTCATCTGCAGTTGGAATACAACCGTGTGAATCCCTACACGTATTCTGCCAGTGATTCCGCGCAGGCATATTCACATTACAACCAGCCGCTCGCACATCCCCTCGGAGCGAATTTTTCCGAGATCGTCGGATCGTTGCAATACAAGATCGGGGATTTCTTTTTGCAGACACGTTTTTCCTTTGCACTATTGGGTGCCGATACCGCAGGAAGGGATTTCGGGCAGAACATTTTCACTTCGGATATGAATGCGTATTTCAATCCGGTGAGCGGTGGAAACAAGGTGGGACAAGGCCAAAAAACAAACATCGTTTATTTCGATGCTTCCGTAGGCTACATGCTGAACTATGCCTCCAACCTGAATGTGTGCTTGGGGATCACGCAGAGAAAAATGGACGAAGGCGCAAACCTTGACCGTACCAGTTTCGTATACGTGGCACTTCGTACGTCATTGAGCAACAACTATTACGACTTCTTCCGGAAATAATTACTTTTGCATTCCGAGGGAATCCCTTCGGGGAAGACTTGTAAATGATCGATTGGCTGTATTTCTCCATCGATCAAAGTTTCTGACAATTCAAATCCAATGGGGCATCTTTTCCTAACGCTGCTTACTTCTTTTCTTGTGGTTCTCCTGGCCACTCCTGCGCTCATTAAAGTGGCTTTCCTCAAACGGCTTTTTGATGAACCCGGCGATGCGCGCAAATTGCACAAGCGGGTGGTTCCAACCATTGGAGGAATCATAATTTTTGCCGCTACACTTTTCGCTTTTGCCACTTGGTTTCCCAATGAAAACAAGGATCCTGAAATTCTCAAACGGTGGATTCAGGATTTCCAGTTTATCGTGGCTTGCATGCTCATCCTTTTTTTCGTTGGAATCAAGGACGATATCATTGGCACCGCTCCGATAAAGAAATTGGCGGCGCATATTATCGTAGGAATGATTCTCGTGTTGATGGCCGAAGTGCGCATCAGGAGTTTGCATGGATTGTTCGGTGTGGATGAAATTCCATTATGGGCAAGCATTTTCCTTTCGCTTTTCACTTACATCGTTACGGTCAATGCGTTCAACCTGATCGATGGTGTGGATGGATTGGCGGCAGGCGTCGGATTGATCGGGGCAATTTCATTCGGTGTTTTGTTTTCACTTGGAGGGGAAATTGCAATGGGACTATTGTCGTTTTCCCTCGCAGGCGCACTCGCGGCATTTCTTGTTTTCAATTTTTCTCCGGCAAAAATTTTTATGGGCGATTCGGGTTCCATGACGATTGGATTGGTGATGGCAATCCTTGCGATTAAGATGGTGGAATTTGTTCCAACCGAAAATTCAATGCCGATCATCAAGGAATTTTTTACACCCGTGATCGCCATGTCGGTGATCGCCTACGCACTCACGGATACGCTTCGGATTTTTATCTGGCGTGCCATTCGTGGCGTTTCGCCTTTTTCCGCCGACAGAAATCACCTGCACCATTTATTGATTGACAGCGGAATGAGTCATGCGAAAACCGTGATTTGCATTTACATCTCAAACATTGCTGTAATCGCTGTGGCTGTGGCGACAAGAAATTTTCCCATTACCGTTTCATTTTCCATCACGGCGGGTTTTGTTGTCCTGCTCGCCACAGTTCCGTGGCTGATGAAACGCAGTTTTCTGAAGAGGAAAGAGAAGACAGAAAACAAGACAAGGCACCTCAATCCGATGGAAGCTGCATGATGATTCTGAATTTTGATTTCGGATTTCGGAGTTTGAAGGTGACGGGCATTTCCCTTTTTATTTTACTTTTTTCCCCACAAGACATTTTTGCACAACATGCCATTCCATTGAATGGAAATGACAATCGGAATTCGGATTATTATTCCAACAATCTTGATATCCATTCCTCCGTTCAACCGGCGCTTGATGTTGATTTGAATGGAAAATCATTCAAGATCCTTGATTCAACAATAGAAATTCCATCGGGCGATAAAAAACTGAGGCACTCGTATTTCAGTTCGTATCAACTCAATTATCCAAGGGAAACTTTCAGGAATTATTACAAAAAGCCATCCGATACAACTGCAAAAGCATTGGGTGGGGAAGCGGCTTTTCTCGTGCGCCCGATTTACGATTTCACTGTCGGTGGAGACCTCACAGGGAAAAAGGCGATTTATTCCGCTGTTGCCGGTGCGATCATTGATGCGGATTACAAACATAAAATTGGAATTGAATTGCGGGTTGCAGGAGGAAATGCAACACTTCCGAATTACCTGGATTCGATTGCAAGAAAAAGCGGAACCATGCCGGGTTGGGGCGACCGTGCCTATGCGAATGGGAACGGGAATTATTCCTTTCAGCATTTATCGGGAAATATTGTTTGGCGGCCTTCGAAAATTTTCAATCTGCAAATCGGCCGCGACAAACATTTTTGGGGAGACGGTTACCGTTCGCTTTTTCTGTCCGATGCAGGCGCACCAATGCCGTACATGAAAATGACGACGACGATTTGGAAATTGCAATACACTTCGCTTTTCATGATGATGCAGGATTGGACGAATTCGAATGGGAGTGCAAACGATTTCAGGAATAAATACGGCACATTCCATTACATCAGTTTCAACGCAACAAAGTGGTTGAACATCGGTGTGTTTGAATCCATCATTTGGCAAGGCACCGACAGTCACCGCATGCGCGGATTCGATCCGAATTATTTGAACCCGATTACATTTTACCGTCCGGTCGAATACAGTTTGGGTTCTCCCGACAATGCGATGCTGGGATTTGCATTTAAGATCCGATTGAATGCGAAGAACCAGATTTATGGACAACTGTTGCTCGATGAATTTTATCTCAAGGAAATTCTTGCGCGCAACGGATGGTGGGCCAACAAGCAGGGCTACCAACTCGGGTACAAGAGTTTCAACCTGCATGGAATTTCAAGCCTGAATTCCCAACTCGAATTGAATATTGTCCGCCCCTATACTTATTCGCATGGAAGTCCGCAACAGAGTTATTCCGATGGTGGAATGCCACTCGGTGACCCGCTCGGTGCAAACTTTGCGGAAGTGATCGGGATACTTTCCTACAATTGGAAACAATTTACGTTCAGGGCTGAATTCATTTGTGCAGAATACGGATTGGATCCGGCCGGGAAAGATTTTGGACAGAACATTTTTGTTTCCTATTTGAACCGGTCATCAACCGATCCTTTGCATCCTTTGGCAGTAGATTACAATCACCGCCTTTTCGATGGTTTGGCAACGGATTTATTTTACGGCGAATTGAAAGCGTCGTATTGGCTCAACACAAAATTTCCATTGCGCGCAGAATTCCTGGTTGGTGCACGATCGGAAAACAATACCGTGATGGGAACCAAATCCTCCTTTTACCTGCAAGCCGGAATGAGTTTGCCCTTGTGGAAAACGTACCGCGACTATTAGCCTTAACCCGATAGTTCCGAAGGAAAACAAAAATAATTTTGAGTTCTGAATTTTGAATTTACTTCCTTAACACGTGCAAATCAATCAGCGCAAATCAGCGAAACCTGTGGCTCATTTCCCCATCTCATTGTAAATCACATCCACCAAAACCGTTCCCACCATTTTCAATGTTGAACTTTCCATCACGTCCATATTGTCGGAATGCTTGTGATGGAAAAAAGGATAACTCCTCGCTTGCATATCGTAATGCACAATGTCGATGCACGGAATTCTCACCATCTCGTTGATGAATTTGTGGTCGTCGGTTGTTTCGCCGGTAATGTCATTGGTAAAATATTCGCTGTAGCCCAACGCCGCTGCCGCGCTCCATACTTTTTCCTCCACTTCGGAAGCGTAATCAACCGAAGTTCCTTCACGTGGAAAAACCGCACCTTTTGCGCCCACCATGTCGAGCAGGATCCCGAAGCGGGCAGTATAATTTTTTGGAATCATATTCTGCGCCCAATACTGTGTTCCCATGCACCAGCTTTTTCCACTCATGTCGCCGTTGCTTCCTTCGTCTTCCGCATCGGAGAAAAAAAGATCGACACCGATGTTCGGATCTTTCTGTTGCAACGTCCTTGCCAATTCAAGCAGCACCGCAACTCCGCTTGCGCCATCGTCCGCTCCGTCAAATGGTTTGTCTTTTCCAACCGTATCCTCATCCGCCCACGGACGTGTATCCCAATGCGCGAGCAATAAAATGCGGTCTTTCCTTTCGGGATGGTATTGCGCAAAAATATTTTCAATTGAAATGGGTGTGCCGTTGAACTCCGTCACATTTCCATTCTGGATCAACGGAGTGATGCCGTAATTTTTCAATTTCTCCACAATGAATTCCGCACACATGGAATGCGCTTTCGAATCGGGCACACGCGGACCGAAATCAACCTGTGCCTTTACAAATGCAAATGCACTGTCGCCACTGAAGTCGGGTCCTTTCACGCGCGGAACGGACGGAGTGGTTTTTGTACTGTCAATATTATTTCCATTCGGATTTGTGTTGGATGTGCAGGAACAAATGGAAATGATTGCTACAGAAAAAAACAGATACAGGGATTTTCTCATTGCGTGTTGGAACTGTTCTTCAATCGGTGAGTTGACGGTTGGAATCGTTTTCCAAAAGTAAAATTAAAAACGCTCTCACCGTGGATTGGGGATGATTCGATGCTTTACATTAAGCTAAAATTTACTAAATTCCATTCTCTAAAAACCATTCCCATGAAAAAACAGCTACTCCTTTCCCTTTCCATTTTTGCATTTGCAACTTTCATCTCCGCCCAATCCTCCACCGGCTTCATGAGCCCGACGTCAACCATCGCACCGAATGGTTGGACCAATCCGGCAAACGCGTATGTGAGCGATAATGTGTACACAACTGTTGCGCATCAATCCGGTTGCCGCTGCCCGTTTCTTTATTTGTCGTGGAATGCGGGTGTCACTTACACATCATCGCAACTTGTAGGTCCGTTCGGTACAACCGATGCAACGCAAATCGCGGGATCATCTTCCACCACTTGGGGACATGCATGGGTTCCTTCGGAATTTTCGAATGCGAATTTTGTTTTTAAAATTGCGAATCCGTCTACATTGATTGAACAGGGTTACAATAATTTCAATTTCAATATTCCTGTCGGAGCAACCATCACGGGTGTGGAAGTGCAAGTGGAAGAGCACGGCGATTCGGCTTTCACGATGGAATATGTCGATTTGGTTCAGGTGAATGTGTTTTACAATGTGGCGACCGGACTGGCAATGAATTTTGCGGACGACAATTCCATTTCCGTTTTTCCGAATCCGGCAACATCAACATTTGAAGTGGATCACACCGGAATGAAGCTGAAAGGAATTTTCATGATGGACATGCTCGGAAGAAAGGTTTTGGAAGTGAGCGATTTTACCAATGAAAAAACAAGTGTTGATGTGGAAGGATTGGCAAAGGGGATTTATGATCTGGAAATCATCAATGAAAATGGGCAGATGATCAACAGGAAAATAATGGTTGAATAAAAGTTGCCTGTTATCGGTTGTTGGTCAATTTGAATAGCTGGGGGTGCAAAGAATTTCACGAAGAAAAAACACCGCCAACTAGTTTTTCAATTCCCAGCCCGTTCCTTCTTTCCCGTCTTTCAAAACGATATTCAGTTTTCCCAATTCATCGCGTACCAGATCGGAAGTGGAGAAATCCTTTTTTGCACGTGCATCCGCGCGCATGCGTATGATGAGTTGCATGAGCCCGTCGGTAATTTCGCCTGCATTTTCCATCACGTCGTCTTTCAATCCGAGCACATCATTCACGAAAATTTTCGTGAGCGATTTCATTTCCGCAATGTCATTTTCCGTGAGCGATTCTTTTCCGTCGTTGACAGAATTGATGATTCTCACCGCATCGAAAAGCTGTGCAATCAGAATCGGCGTATTGAAATCGTCATTCATTGCATCGTAGCAACGCTGTTTCAATGCGGCGACATCATACGTGGATTTTGCCGAAGGTTTTATTTTTTCAAGCAAACGCAAGGCTTCCATCAATTTGCGGAAACCTTTTTCGGAAGCGATCAATGCGTCGTTCGAAAAATCAAGTGTGCTTGAATAATGTGTCTGCAACATGAAAAAACGAACCGTCATTGGCGAAAAACCCTTTTCAAGTGCCGGATGTTTGCCACCGAGTTTTGCATGCGATGGAGTGGCGTCGATGGAATCTTTTGCCAATTGCAATCCTGTAAAAAGTTCAACCGGCAAAAATGAATTTCCCAATGACTTCGACATTTTCTGTCCATTCACCGTGAGCATATTTGTATGAATCCAATATTTCACCGGATTCTCGCCGCAACATCCGACGCTTTGTGCAATTTCATTGGTGTGATGTGTCGGAATCAAATCCATTCCACCACCGTGGATGTCGAACGTTTCACCGAGATATTTTTTGCTCATTGCGGAACATTCGATGTGCCAGCCGGGGAAACCTTCTCCCCAAGGTGAATTCCAGCGCATGATGTGTTCGGGCTTCGCTTTTTTCCACAGGGCAAAATCGTAAATCCCTTTTTTCTCATCCTGTCCATCGAGTTCGCGTGTATTGTTTCCCTGGTCTTCCAACGTTCTTCCCGAGAGAATTCCATAGTTGTGTTTTTTCGCGAACTTTTCCACATCAAAATAAATTGTGCCATCCACTTCATAAGCGAAACCTTCCTTCATGATTTGTTCCGTCATTTCAATCTGTTCCATGATGTGACCCGAAGCGGAAGGTTCTATACTCGGCGGAATTGCATTGAACATTCCCATCACTTCATGAAAACCGGTTGCAT
>CAYMZV010000010.1:0-33421 GCA_964394965.1 uncultured Chryseobacterium sp. | reverse complement strand
AACAAGTCAATCGCTGGATCATTGGCATCAAAACCTTTTGGCGTTGTCTTGATCTGCTCACCTCTCAATTTTCCGAAATTTTTCTGGAATGTTTTCGACTTCAATATTTTCCGGAATGGTTTTGCATCATACGCGAATTCATCGCGGATCCGTTTCAAATCGTTGGGTTCCGGTCCCCAGAATCCTCCCGCCACAAAAGTGTTTCCCGGTTCAATGTGGAAATAATATCCGCCACGGCGCAATTTTGTTGCACGCCTGAAACTTCCACTCCAATTGGTCTTGTAAGGTGTTTTCTCTTTCGAAAAGCGCGTGTCGCGATAAATGCGGTGCAAACTTTTTTTTCCGCTGGCGGTTTCAATCACATCATGCCTGTTCATTTCGAAAAGCAATTCCTCGGCGAAAACCACAAGCGATTCTAACTCTTTCAGATAACGGTCCTTGTTCGCATTGAACCAATCGCGGTTATTGTTCTTCGCCACCAATTTCAAAAAAGCCAAATTGGACGGACTGATTTTTGCCTTGCTCATATCATATTGTCATTAACCCCACATATTCCACATCTCTCGTTGGTAATTTTCTCATTGGTCTTTTTCAATCACCGTCAAATCCAATTTCTGCAATCCGGAAATCTTTCCGAGCTGATCTCCCAATGAGGTTTCATCCCCGGCAATGATCACCTTGTAGGAATCCGGCGTGAAATATTTCTTGATCACTTTCATCAATGTCGGAAGATCGATCGCATCCAACTCCGCCAAATATTGCTGGCGTTTTGCATAATCCTTGTACACCCACGGATTGATGAGCGTTGCAAAAGCCGTCGGTTCCTCGAGACTTTCAATGTCGGTCTTCAGCATCGTCTTGAATTTTTTCAATTCATTTTCCGTAGCACCATTCGTATAAAAATCAGTCAGCACCTTATCGAACGCAGCCATCGTGGCGAACATCACATCATTCCGCACTTGCGTTTTTGTCCGGAAAATCCCATCGTTCTGCGATTCGCTGAAGCGCGAATAAATTCCATAAGTGTATCCATCCTTCTCACGGATTTCCTTTCCGAGATGATCGGAGAAAACCTGATTCGCCAAATTGAATGCGGCGATATCCTTGCTTCCTGCAGCCGGCGCTTTCTTGAACCATTCGATGCATGCCTGTGTGGCACCCACTTTCGGAATGAAAGCGCATTCGTGATTTTTGATCGGGGGAATGTCATACGCCGAACCGTTCACCTCGCCATAAGCCGCTGTCCACCCACCGAAAAATTGTTCGACCAGCTTTTTCATCTGCTCGCGGTCCGGATTTCCTGTGATCACCAATTTCGTATTTCCCGGTGTGTAATTGAAATTGTAGAATTCCTTGATCTGCGCAATCGTCAGTTTTGAATATTGTGTTTCGTAGTAATGGCGGCCCAACGGATTTGCAATTCCGTAAGTGAAATAATTTCCATACATGTCGGCGAGATTCCCGATGTCCATTTTGGAAGGTTTGTTTTGCGAAAGTTCAAATCCTTTTTGTTCGTTGATGTCCGCGTCGGGAAAAAGCGGTTTCAACAGAACGGAAGAAACAAGATCCATTCCCTTGTCGATATCCTTGTTCAGGAATTCCGCTTGTACGAGTGTGAAATTCTCATTGGAGGAAACACTCAGCGTTCCACCCGTGCGGTACAACAAACGATCCTGGTCAATGCGCGAATACCTTTCACTTCCGAGATCAAGTGAATTCGCGGTGAGATCGGACAATCCCTGCTGACCGGGCGTTTCACTTTTTTTGCCGACGTTCACAAAAAACGAAAGCGATGTCACCGGAAGTTTTCCATAATCCGCGAAAATGACTTCGAGACCGTTTTTCAGTTTGTAACGTTCCAGTTCCGGGAATGGATTTTTTTCCTGTGTTCCCGCTGACAATAAAATGATTGTTGCAGGAATCAGGAGCAATCGGAAGGATAGAATATTTTTCATGAAAGGAATATTTTGGAAGAAGGTCATTTTGAATTGTTGGTCATCCTGAATTGTGTCGAATGATTATTCGGTCGGTTTTATGTTGATGATGTCAACGTGATCAGCCGACAGGTAAGTTGCGGCAACATGCTTGATGTCATCCTGCGTCACTTTTTTGTATTCACCGATCACTTTGTCAACGTGATTGTAATCGTGGTAATAATATTCCTCTTCACCCAAACCGGCGGCAATGTTTTCGGCAGAATAGGCATTCAACGTTTCCTGTGCTTCCATTGCAGAAATGAAATCGTCAACCTTGTCCTGCGGAAGTCCATTGGCAATGATGTTATCCATTTCTTCGCGAATCGCCTTTTTCACTTTCACATTTCCGGGCATCGGGGGCATGAACACATCCAGTTGCGTACGCGAAGGATAAAGGTCAATCGTTTCATTTCCCTGTATAATCGCATAAACACTGTGTTCCTTTTTCAACAGCCGCTCATTGAGAATGGAATTTTCATCGGTGAACAAAAGTGAAATCAACATGTCGTACGCGTAATAATCCTTGTCGTCGGCAGCGGGTTGTGCAAACGTGTAACAATAATCCTGCAACGGAAAATCGAGATTCATGTCGGTTATTTTCGGATGTGCATTCATCACGTCGGGACATTTTCCCGGAACGGCCGCAGGAAGCTGTTTGGTAATCGGCCCGAAATATTTTTTCGCGAGCGCAAAAATGTCATCGTGTTTTACATCACCCACAATCACGACAAATGCGTTGTTGGGGGAATAATATTTATCGTAAAACTGCATGCACTGTGGTGCGGTGAACGCCGTGATTTCATCCAAATTACCAATGACATCGATCTGATACGGATGACCTTCGGGATATAAATTCTCATAACGGTCCTGCACCATTTTCTGATACCAATTTGAAATCCCATTCCTGTATTCTTCTCCCACCACTTGCCGTTCGGTGTTCAACACATCTTGCGTCACATTCAGATTCGCCATGCGATCCGACTCCAGCATCATGGCCATCTCCACTGCGTTTATGGGAAGATACTCGTGATAAACCGTGCGGTCAAAAGTGGTGTACGCATTCCATTGCGCTCCGACACTGTCGAGTTTTTCCAGAAATTGTTCACCGCTCACATGCGTCGTTCCGCGGAACATCATGTGCTCGAACATGTGCGCCATCCCGCGAATGCCCGGCTGCTCATCCTTGCTGCCCACACGGTACCACACTTCCAATTCCGCAAAACCATTTCCGGGTTTTTCGCAGACAACGATTTTCAATCCGTTCGACAGGGTTTGATCGAAGGTTGGATAGATGTAGGCGAATGAGAATAGCGGCAGCAAAAAAAGTGACAGCGGCAGGAGGAGGAATTTTTTCATTTGTGGATGATTAGGTTGATTGAGGTAACTAAGGTAATTAAGGTTATTGAGGTGATCGGTGAATTGGGTGAAATGGATTTTATCTTTCAAGAACGAATCCTTTTCCCGATGCCTTTTTTCATTTACAATCTTACTCCGACACGGAACCCCGCACTCACTTCCGCATTCTGCATATAACCCAATGCAAAATCGACACGGATGATTCCGAGTTTGTCGGCGCCGAAATAAATTTCGTAATAAGAAGGGACAGTTGCCGTCATGAACCAATTGGCACCGACAACTTCTGTCAATTTCAATCTTCTCACGAGCGGAATCTTGTTGAAAATGAATCCGCCGAAATGATGTTCAACATGCGCTTCAAGGAACCAATTGTCGGTGCTGTAGTTGTAGTAATTCAACAATTGAAAACTCTGCTGCGGGAAAGTGGACCAGATGGTTTGGTTTCCGAGAAAATGATAATAATCCATGAAAGGCAAATACTTGTCGCGCAGGAATTTTCCGGCTGAAAAATAATACGAGAAATGGCCAATCAGTCCGAGATTGATTTCATCGCGGATACTCACTTTCAGGAAATCATAATCCGTTTGGCTGCCGAAAATTCCCGGAGTTCCCCTTCTGTATTGCAAACCGAAAGTGGGATATTTCGAACCGAGGATTATTTTCTCATTCGGACGCGTATAATATTTCTGCTTGATGCGGAATGTCATTTGCAGATTCAGGTCGAGTGCCTTGTGTTGTTGGAAAGCCGCACTCAATTCATCATACGGATGCAACGGATCATTCGAGGTGAAATGCCGGTTGTCGAGCACATCATGAAAATGCGCACTGGAAGGATATGGATTCCAATAATCATAAGACGTATTGTAAAGAGGAATGCGATCGGCATATTCCAATTCCACATTCATCATCACGCCATTTACGATCTCCGTGTGCCAGTCGGCATTCGCATAATTTTTCTGGTACAGTTTCATGTAATTCTGTTTTTCCACCAATGTATAAAGCGTATTGATGAAAACCGGAACAGGATCCTTCGAGGAGAATTGTTGTGTTGAAACACCACCCGCAACCGTGATCCGCGAAAACGTAACGGGCTTGTACAGATAAGTCATTTCCAGATCGCCGGTGAATTTCCTGTTTGAAAATCCGTAGGCAATGGCCGGTTGCATATTGAACCATTTGTTGTTGTCCCACGTCTTGAAAAGCGATCCGTCGATTCCCGTTCGGATTCCCTGCACGGTATTGTAACTGAACGCATGCACCAAAGGAGCCACGCCGATACTCAAATGATTGAAACGCCGGTCGAAATTGTATCCCGAAAAGACAATCTCGACAATTTTCGGGCGGTTGGTTTTCCGGTCAATGGAGTCGAGGTATTCTTTGGAATTGTGCACGCGCATGATGCTGTCGCGCTTGTGGTAATCCCTTTCCTCCTCGTCGGTCAATGGAACAGGACGAGTGTCTGTCCAATAAACGGAATCCTTCTTGTTCGCGTCATCATTCACATGCATTTCCTCATTCGAAAAAAACTTCTTCGGATAATCGGGATCAATCACATAATTGTTGTTGACGCCAACGAAAAACCCATTTCCCTTCAACCCCATGAAACCGAAATTGAAAGTGAACTTGTTCATGAAAACCATCCACACATCTTTCTCCACCGGCACAAAAGTCTGGTTGATCATCAGCGTATCCACAAAATCAATCTGCGCATCTTTTGTCAGGTACAATTCTGTCGAGTGGATGCGCCAGGAATTTTCCATGATGTAAATGTATCCGTGGAAACAGGGATCCGTTTTGCGTCGTGGAATGACTTCGATCTTGTTGATCATCGAATCGTTTTCCATGATGGTTCCGACCAAACGGTATTTGTAAAACAGCATGGCGTCATTGGCAATCGGGGAAACAAATCCACGCTCACTCAAGTCCTCGATGTTGATGATGTTGTCGTAAAAATTGAAAAGCATATCGGACGCACGGTTGTATGAAAACGCCTTGTTGTCGCCGCTCACTTTCGAGGAAACCATTTCCTCTTTTATTTTGTCCGGTTGCTTGAAATTGAATTTCGAGACGGATTCCGACAAATAAACAATTCCCGAAACCGAATCAATGTCGTGATCGGGATCCACTTCCATGCCCATTATTTTTTCAGGATGCGATGTCACACGTTGCAAACCCTTGATGTAAACATCGCACGAATACGCATTCACTTGCTCGAGATAATATTTCCGCATTTTCTGTGCATGGCGAATCACCGCATAGGCAGGATCTTCACCATTTGAAACCACCGCTTCCTTCAATGTGATGGAAGTCGGGTTCATGACAATATCCAATGTCTTATTCGTTTGTTCAAGGACCACATTCTCTTCCTGTTTGGCAAAACCCATTGCCTGGAAAATAATCACGTATTGTCCTGCCGGAAGATCGATGGTATAATTTCCATCCGCATTGGTGGTTGTGCCGTTCGTTGTCCCTTTCACATACACAGCTGCATACGCAATCCCATCACCGTTTGCCGATGACACGCGTCCGCTCAACGTAACCGCATTGAGGTGAAACGCAGAAATGAAAAATAGGCAAGTGAGAAATAAAAACCGGTTCAACATTGAAAAGGGAACGAATTGTTCCGAAGGAACCCCTCGGAGCTGATTCCCCGAATTTACGAATTACTGACTGTCGGACTATTCGAATGAAAAAATAAAAAGGCAAATGCGAACCTGATTTCACTTGAAACCGCGTTCGCATTTCCGTACGATTTATACTCGGTGCCCTAAAAGTTTCCCCAATTCTCGATTTCCTCCTTTGTCCAAACCTCGGGGAAGAAAATCCTGCGCTGATAGGAGGGATGCAAATATTTTTGCCAGTCGCTTCCGCCGGTTGCGCCCTTGATTCCACCTTTCGAGGAAAGATAATGCGTTGCGGTTTTCAAATGCGCCAAAGGCCAAACAACATTGTAGGTATGATCGAATTCACGAAGTGCATTTTTCAATTCCGCATGACCGGAATCGGATTCCTTCAGTGAATTGAATTTCTGTAAAACATTTTTCGATTTCATTTTTCCGGACAACGCCTTCAAATCATTCTCATATTTTTCCTCGAAGAGTTGCAGCGTCTGTGTTTTTTTTCCTGTGCGGTGATCCACTCCTGCATCTTTCCAATACAATTGTTCGAAAATCTTGTCCACTCCCGCATCGTCCGAAATTTTTCCCTTGCTGCGTGCATTGACCAAATTCAAGATATCGGTGCACATGATTTCCACCACCCGGAATTGATTCGATTGCAATCCACTCGCAGGCGCAAGCGCAAGACGGAATTCATTGTACTGATCGTAATCCATCCCTTCACGCATCACGCTGAACGACTGCGTGAGCACACCTGCATAACGGTTCACGCGTTCGAGTTTTATCTTGAAAAAATCGGCGGAAATTTTTTCCGAATCAACCACCTGCTGCAATTCATGTACAATCAATTTCAACAGCAATTCGGTGACCTGATGGTACATGATGAAAATCGGTTCATCCGGAAAATCCGTACGCGGACGTTGGAGCGAAAGCAAAGTTTCCAATCCGATATAATCCCAATAGGTGACAGGTTTGTTCATTGCGAATCCTTTCAGGAACGGACCTGCATCCTGATGGAGTGCGTCGTACTTTTCATTGATCTTCTTCAGCGTGTCCAGCTGATCCGGTTTAATGTCGCTCATTTGAGAAATTTAAGATGCGACACAAAGTACGGAAATGGTGGGAGTCTAAAAAAATGAGAATTGTCAGTGCCGTACAATTTGTAATTCGTACTTCTCTCGATTCTCCCCTCAACTGAATTTCCCTTTTATTGGGCCATGTTCATTGCAGCCGCCAAGCCGGTTGTGCTGACCAGATCCAGTTTGATGGAACCGACTGCAATTTCCCCGACAGCCTGAACGGGAATGTGATTGGCATCGTCACTGATGAACAAACTCAAATCCTCTTCCTTTTTAAAGACACGGCCTTTCTGTACGATGGGACAAAACTTGAGACAATTTATTTTTCCCAGATCGGAATCCACGACTTCTTTTCCCAGATATTTTATTTTCAAATCCCATATTTCATCATCGATGAAAGTCTTTACGGAAAAAATATCGCCCTTTTTCGCACTGCTGAAATCGAGTGTGCGCGCGTAATAAAAAGACGAAATCATGTCCTGGATATATTTCGGAACAACGATTGATTTTCCATTTGAATTCACTTTTCCCGCGTTGTGATCGTAAGCCTGACTCTGATTGATCTTGAATCCACCTTCATCCACTTTCCGCAAAAACAGCCAAGGCATCAATGCATCTTCATCGAGATAGGATTCATAACGGTCACGCACCTTGAAAAACCAATCGAATGCGCCTTTCGATTCCCCCGTTCCAACCACATGCATGGTCGGACGGCCATTGATTTTGGTTGAAGAATTATCCACCACCAAATCCGCTTCACCTGCATTTACCGCGCCATAGTGAATGCGATAGCGTAAAGTTTCCCCACGTTTGAAAGCGTTGTTCACCACTTTTCTGTATGTCGTGGGAGCGGCATCTTGCGCAAAAAGCGCAAGCGGAAAAATTCCGAGCAGGGTAAAAAAAAGAATGCGTTTCATGGTATTCAGCGTTTCAACTAATCATTCAAACGACATGCCAAAACCCATTTTCACAGGGAAATGTCAGTGTTTGTCACGACTAATTTAGAAAAATCCAACGAGGAATTTTGCAAGTGGCAGGTTTGGATGGTCTGGTGGATTCCATTCCGCCCTTTCTTTTCAAAGCGGAAAAGCCAACCCTGATTATTTGCTTGCCACCAAACCCTTCTTCGGTCTGCTTATGTAAGCCGCGCCCTGAATGCCAATGGCACGTTTGGGTTTCGATTTTTTCGGTCCGGGCAATTGTTTCGCTTTTTGAAGGCTGTCCGCTTTTTTTGCCGAGTCTTGTTTGCTGCGCATCACCGCGACATTTTTCACGCTGTCCGCTTTTCTGAGCGAATCGTAATAATGATTCATTTCCGCCAATACAATGGGGTTCATCGGTTCTCCAAAATTCCCCTCACCATCTATTTTGAATTCCGATTTTTTGCCGCTGTGACTTTCAAGAGCAATTTTTTTCGTTTGCGCATTTACCGATGAAACCGCAAGAAAACCGAAAATGAAAAGGAGAATTGTTTTTTTCATGTAGAACTTTTTGACATTCGACCATTTCAGAACAGCAAAAATCACACCAATAATTGGTTTAACGGAAGAACAAAATAGCTTTGTGTCAAATGCAGGAAAATCCGATCTCGATGGAATGGAAATTTTCGGAGAAATTATTTTTCCGTTTCATTTTCATTTACGTTTTGATCTTCATCCATTCATTTTCATTTCCCCATCATTTCATTCCCGATTTGGGAAAATTCACGGAACCGTTTTTTGAATCGATCGTAAAATTTTCAGCGAAATATGTTTTTCAAATCCATCACGCGTATTATCCGCAACTCGTTTCGGATTCGACCGGCTTTTACATTCACGCTTTCAACCTGATTTTCATTTCAATTTTCATTTCCGCGATTTGGGGTTTTATCGATCGGCGGAGAATGAATTACGTCCGTTTGCAGTATTGGTTTTTTGTGATGATCCGTTATTATCTCGCCTTGCAATTGTTCGAATATGGATTCAGCAAATTTTTCAAGTGGCAATTTTATTTTCCTGAACCGAATACGTTGTTCAAGACAATCGGAAACACGCCGAAAGATTTATTGTATTGGAGCAGCATGGGAACTTCCCGCTTGTATTCCATGTTCACGGGCGGAATGGAAATTCTTGCAGCGGCGCTTTTACTTTTCAGAAGGTCATTCCTGTTCGGGGCGATTGTTGCGTTGGGAATCATGGTCAATGTATTGATGATCAATTTGGGATTTGATATTTCTGTGAAATTGTATTCCGGATTTTTATTGTTGTTGTGCGTGATCCTGATTTATCCTTCAGCGAAAAAATTGTTCGGATTTTTCTTTTCCGATAAAACTGTTTCAAACGAAAAACAATCGCCTGATTTCCTAATGGCAAAACACCGGAAGTTTTATCTTATCGTAAAGATCCTGGTTGTCGGGATGATTCTTGGCGATACGCTTTCACTGTATTTCAAAACCGGAAATTTCAACGACGATGAATACCCGCGCCCGTTCATGCATGGCGCGTATGAAGTGAAAATGTTCGTGAGGAATTCCGATACGATTTCAAAAAGCGATCCTGCCCGGTGGAAAATGGTTTTCATTCACCGACGGGGTTATTTCATTACGCAAGACATGAACGATGAAATGGAAGATTACGTGCTGAACATCGACGAGTTCGGAAATAAATTGGTCATTCAAAGTCCGGATGGAACGGTGAAAACTTTTTTCACTTATTCGAAAACCGGACAAGACGATTATTCACTCACCGGAAAATTAAAGGGAGATTCATTGACCGTCCATTTGAAAAAAATCGATTTAAGTAAATTGCCATTGAACGATGAAGATTTTCATTGGACAATTGATGAATGAAGCGGAGTTTGAAAGTTGGAAGCTTCTGCTTTCAAATCTCCGAAATCATTTTTTCACTTTACAAATTTCGAATGCATCACCTGTGAACCTGATTTCAAAACCAACAAATAAATTCCGGAAGAAAGTTGGCTGACGGGAATCTACAATGATGGTGATGTTGCAATTGTTTTTTCATTCGATACCATTTCCCCGAGCTGATTGTAAATGCAATATGTTATTTCACCGACCGGTTGTTGCCGGAAGGAAACAGTAAGCATATCATTTACCGGATTGGGCCACGTGTACATGTTTTCATCCAGCGCAATTTCGCCCGTTCCAAGAATCACCGACCAATTGAGTGGTGTTCCCCATGTTTCATTTCCTTTCGAAAAATAATTGAGATTGTAATCGTTGAAACAAGTGGCTGAGCCATCGTGACCATACACTTCCCCGATTCCGTCAGCGAAAATAATGCCGTGTCCGTCACACACATCCGGTGAATCGCCGTCCCAAAGAAAGCAATGCGAGTTGTTGTCGTAATAAAAAAAAGCACCTATCGAGGAAAATCCTTTTTGTATACGACCGTTGTATTGTGTGTTGTTGTAAGGAAAAAATGAATAACCGTCCAGATAACCGTTCGTAGTATCGGGGCCATGTGCGTATTGATGCGGCAACAGCGAAATCTCTTCGGAACTGTCTTCGGCTGAAATGATATAAGTGACGTTCACGGGTTGTCCTGTGTATTGTGCCAGAATGGTGTTTGCAATTTTCTGCGCATAATCTTCCAAAAAGGTATACGTAACCGTATCCCCATTTGCGGAAACATTTTTTGCGGTAACGGTGCGCGAATGATAATAAAGCATTGTCGGATTCGATTGTGCAGAGGAATTATTGGCAATTGTAAAATCAAACCTGTCGCCGATGTTGAAATTGAAAATCGAATCTGCGGGTGGCATTTGTGTTCCTTCCGGTGGATTTGCCATTCCCGACAATTGAAACGCATTCGTGTCATTGGGAAAATCGAGCCACGCATAACCGAGCAGGCATCCGTGATTTTTGCTCACTTGCAAATATTTGCCATTGAAAATATCGGCCAATGGATTTCCGGAGGCATCACGTTTTTGCAACTGCATGGTTTTGACCGAATCAAGCGAGCCGAACACATTTTGTTGTGCAACCGAAATGACCGATCCGTGAATGGTGTCGCCATTTGTCAATGAAAAAACAAAACCATCCTGCCCAATTGCTGCCGATGGAAAAAACCAAATGCTGTCGTTGTAACGATTCAAAAAGCAAGTGACGCCATTCGGTTTTTGCAGAAAATATTTTCCAGCCCAACCGGTATCGTTGAGGTAGAAACAGGAAAATGTCAATGACACGGAACTTTCATGCCGGTACTCATGGTATTTTGTGAAGTTGCCAACCGTCAACGCCGAATCCGCACTGATGGCATCCACGTTATAATCTTGTGCAGAGAGATGCTGCTTGAAAAATGCGGTTCTGTTCGGAACATAAGCGGCATAATTTTGTGCAGCAAGGGAAAGTGGAAATAGAAAAATCAGGAACGGGATGAGTTTTCGCATGTGGATCATATCCAATAGTACGCCAATTGATGCTCATTCACAATGAAAAAGTTGTTTGAAAGTTGAAATGTTTGAACTTTCAAATTACAATGTTCACAATCCTTTTCGGGACAACAATCACTTTTTTCGGCGTTTTTCCTTCGAGCCATTTTTTCGCTTCTTCGCTCGAGAGAACTTCCTTTTCCACATCGGCGGCGGAAAGTTGGATGGACGCGGTGAAATTGAAACGCACTTTTCCATTGATCTGAACCGGATACGCGAACGAATCGTCAGTCAGGTATTTTTCATTTACGCTTGGGAAAGTGGCTGTGGTGATGCTTTCGGTGTGTCCGAGTTTTTCCCACAACTCTTCCGAAATGTGCGGTGCGAAAGGGGAGAGTGCAATCACCAACGGTTCGAGGATTTCGCGTTTGGAGCTTTTCAATTCCATCAATTCATTCGTTGCAATCATGAATTGGCTCACGCAGGTGTTGAATGCGTAACGGTCAATGTCTTCCTTGATTTTTTTCAGCGAGCGGTTCAGCACTTTCAGTTCCGCTTCCGTTGCCGGATCATTCGTTACACGCAGATTGCCGGTTGTGTCAAAAAACAACTTCCAGAATCGTTTCAAGAATCCGTGTACGCCCGTGATGCCGTTGGTGTTCCAGGGTTTGTGCTGTTCGAGTGGACCGAGAAACATTTCATAAAGGCGGAGTGTGTCGGCGCCGTAGTTTTCACAAATCAAATCAGGAGTTACAACGTTGTATTTTGACTTGGACATTTTTTCGACTTCTTGAGAAGTGAAAAAATCTTTCGACCCTGCATTTGGGAAACGGAATTCTTCGAAAATAATTTTACCTTTTTCATATTTATAAATCCCAGCTTGACAAACAAAAACTGAGTTCTCTTTTTCAAACGTCACGGATTTTACATATTTATCAAGGTCAACTATTTTGTTTTCCACGCAATCAATCGGAATGTTTGCTGAAATAGTAGAAGTTCCATTTAGTTTTGCAACATCAACACAATCTGCGCTGAAATATGCTTTATATGAACCACCCAGTGGATACATATAAGGACCTCCTGAACCTGGGTAACTTATACTGTTGGTAATTCCACGAAGTCCTCCCATTTTTAAAATCTTCTCACTCACCCCCTGAATCATCCCCTGATTAATCAACTTCTTCGCAGGTTCTTCGATCGGAATTTTTCCAATGTCGAATAGGAATTTTGTCCAGAAGCGCACGTACAACAAATGTCCGGTGGAGTGTTCGGTTCCGCCAATGTACAAATCCACATCCTTCCAATAATTCACCGCTTCTTTCGAAACAAATTCATTTTCATTTTTCGGATCCATGTAACGCAGATAATACCACGAGCTTCCCGCCCAGCCGGGCATGGTGGTGGTTTCCAAAGGGAACTTCGCACCTTTAGCCTCACCTAAATCCTCTCCAGAGGAGAGGACTTGAGAATTACCCAAAAAGTGTTTTATTTTTTCGACGACGGCGTTTGTGTTGTTGATTACTTCATTGTTGAAAAAACGGATTACCTCGAAGCCGAGATTATTCAAGACAAAAGTCCTTTGTTCGTCGTAATCCTTTTGTTCGGGATCATAATGGTATTCCCCATCAACTTCTATCACGACTTTCTTTTCGATGCAAATAAAATCAGCTATGAAAACATCAATTGCATGTTGCCTCCTGATTTTGAAACCTGTTTTTTTATTCCGCAACTCCTCCCAAAGAATATTTTCGGCTTCAGTGGGATTTTTTCTATTCTCACGCGCAAGCGCTTTCAGTTTTTTCCACAACTCAGGCTTGGCAGTTTTATAAGAATGGATCATTTCACTCACCATATTCTCTTCATCACCATCGCCATCAATAACATAAACTTTTCCACCATTGCCTCCCTCTCCGGAGGAGAGGGACCGAGGGTGAGGCGCATAATTCCAGTTCGCCGCTCTCGCTAACGGAGGTTCTCCGCTTTCCGTAGGCAAAAATTTATCTACTTGAGGAAGCACAACCGGCAAGTCCTTTTCATCCACCGCACACGGAATCCCATCCTTATAATAAATAGGAATCGGTTCGCCCCAATAACGTTGTCTTCCGAAAGCCGCATCGCGCAAACGGTAATTCACTTTTCCCTTTCCGAGATTCCGTTTCTCGATTTCTCCGATCGCTTTTTTCACCGCGTCTTTCACATCGAGTCCATTGAGAAAATCGGAGTTGATGCATTGGCCTTCTTTCGCATCATACGATTCCTTTTGAACATCAATTGCTTCCTGCGTCGGATTATTCATGTTCCAACCTTCCCTGTCAGTGACAACCTGAACAATCGGCAAATTGAAATGTTTCGCGAATGCATGATCGCGCGAGTCGTGTGCGGGAACAGCCATCACTGCGCCCGTGCCATAACCTGCGAGTACGTAATCGCCAATCCACACAGGAATTTTTTCATTGGTAAAAGGATGCAAAACGTAAGCGCCGGTAAATTGTCCGGAAACTTTTTTCACATCCGCCATCCGTTCACGTTCGCTTCGAGATTTCGCAGCAGTAACATAAGCATCCACAGCAGATTCATATTCTTCGGTGGTGATTTGCGCAACCAATTCATGCTCGGGAGCAAGCGTCACAAACGTCACACCGAAAACCGTATCGGGTCGCGTTGTAAAAACCTCGATTTGGAATTTGGAATCCGATGTTTGGAATTTGAGACTTGTTCCTTGTGATCTTCCAATCCAATTCCGTTGCGCTTCCTTCATCGATTCAGTCCAATCCAAATTGTCCAAGTCATTCAACAAACGGTCGGCATACGCGGTGATGCGCATGCTCCATTGCGGCATGCGTTTCCTTTCCACGGGATAACCGCCGCGTTCCGAAACCCCGTCTTTCACTTCGTCATTCGCCAATACCGTTCCCATCGCTGGGCACCAATTCACCCACGCCTCACCCAAATACGCCAAACGGAAATTCATCAGCACATCCGACTTTTCTTTCTCGGAAAAGTTTTTCCACTGCTCGGCGGAAAACGGTTTCAAATCGTGTTCAATGTCGCCCGTGAGAATGCGTTCATCATTTCCCGAAAATCCTTCCTTCTCGAAAATCGCAATCAACGCATCGATCGGTTCCGCTTTTTGAGTTGTGTTATTATACCACGACTTGAAAATCTGCAGGAAAATCCATTGCGTCCATTTGTAATAATCCGGATTGCTCGTCCACACTTCACGTTCCCAATCGAACGAGAAACCGATCTTGTTCATCTGGTCGATGTAACGTGCGATATTTTCCCGTGTTGTTTTTTCAGGATGTTGTCCGGTTTGAATCGCATATTGTTCAGCCGGCAAACCGAAAGAATCGAATCCCATCGGATGCAATACATTGAACCCGGTCAATCTTTTGTAACGTGCAACAATATCCGAGGCGATATATCCAAGCGGATGTCCCACATGCAAGCCTGCGCCCGAAGGGTAAGGAAACATATCGAGCACATAATATTTCGGTTTTTCAGAATGGTTTTCTACATGATAAGTCCGACGTTCTTTCCAGATCGCCTGCCACTTCTTCTCGATTTCGGTGAATTTGTATTCCATAAAAGCGTTTAAACAGGAAACGAAAATACGGAAAAGGAATTTGTCGATTTGCCGATGTGTGCATGAACTGAAAAATGTTCAGGCAGCCAAACACAATTGCCCTTTTGTGATTTTCGGTTTTTGAATTCATCGTTCTGTTTATGTAGACTTTTCGATTGGCAAAAATGCTTTTCTGAAAAACAAGTGCAATATTTTTTTCTAACTTTCGACCCAATAAAAAAAACCTCTGATGAAAAAAATCTACACTTTGTCAATAGGCATTCTGGCATTTGCAGGCCTTCATGCACAAACATGTTTCAATCCGAATACGAGTACCGGTTCGGATGGTCCTTATTCGGCGACATCAAATACAACGCTTGCCGGAGGAACCTACAATTACACGACTTTCAACATTGATCCCGGTGTTACTGTAAATGTTACCGGCAATCAACCCCTGATCATTTATTGCACAGGCAACGTTACGATCAACGGTTCACTTCTTGCAAATGGGGGCAATGGGGCAAATGGAATCACTTCCAACACGTATGGAATCGGTGGGGTTGGAGTTGCCGGTGGTGGAAATGGTGGTGATGGTTCATACAGCTCTTCGGTTGGCCCATTGAATGGAACAGATGGAAATGGAAATGGCAGTGTAACCACACATGGAGGGCAATGGTCAGGCGGTGGTGGTGCAGGATACAGCGCAGTCGGTGACAGCAGCGGAAATCCCGGTGGTGGATTTGGCGGACCGATTTACGGCAGTGCAAATATTGTCACACTCGATGCAGGTTCAGGTGGCGGCGGTGGTTCCGGTGGATACAGTTGCGGAAGCGGTGGTGGTGGCGCAGGCGGCGGACTCATCCAAATCAGTTCCGGCACTTCAATTGTAATCGGCGCTACGGGAATGATTTCCTGCAATGGCGGAAATGGCGGCAGTGATGGAAATGGAAATTGCGGTGGTGGTGGTGGCGGTTCGGGTGGATCAATTTGGTTGGCTTCCTATTCAGTGACAAACAACGGATCATTAACGGCAAATTTTGGAACGGGTGGTTCATCAACTGTTCCCGGAAATCCTTACTACGGAACAGGTGCGAATGGTGCACCTGGCCGTATTCGCGTTGATTATGGCGGCACACTTCTCGGTACAGGAACAACAAGTCCTGCAATTGGATTCAGTGAAACCCCACTTGTAACGACTGGTCCGGGAATTACAATGATAAGTTGCAACGGAGGAAGTGATGGCTCCATCAATGCAAATGCAGCAGGTGGCGTCGGCCCTCTCACTTATTTGTGGACACCAACCAATCAAACCACAGCAACTGCAACCGGACTTTCAGCGGGGAGCTATAGTTGTGTGGTAACGGATCAAGTCGGATGTTCAATCACAGTGACTGTAACCCTCACCGATCCGACAGTAATTACAACGACAATCAATCCGAACAATCCAACCTGTTTCAATTCACTTGATGGAAATGCGCAAGTGAGTGCAAGTGGCGGAACTGGAAACTACACCTACTCGTGGTCGCCACAGGGTGGAACAAATGCAACCGCAATAAGTCTTCCTGCAGGAACCTATACTTGCACAGTGACGGATGGCAATGGCTGTACAGCAAATCCAACCGTTACACTTACTCAACCAACGGCAGTTGTTTCGAATCTTACCACAACCGATCCATTGTGTTTCAACGATTGCAATGGAACAGCCGCTGTTACAGCATCTGGAGGAACGCCTCCTTACACTTATGCCTGGTCGCCAAGCGGACAAACAACACCAACCATCACGGGCCTTTGCTGGGGAAATTATCCTGTGTCGGTTTCCGATGCAAACGGGTGCAACATGCAGGTTACCGCAGTCATCAACAATCCACCGCAAATTGCAATCACGATGTCGCATACGGATGAATCGGCTGTAAATGCCAATGACGGAACGGCAACAGCAACTGTTTCGGGTGGCACGGGTGCTTACACCTACTCGTGGGCACCATCGGGCGGAACAAATTCAACGGCGAACGGACTCGGCGCAGGAACCTATACTTGCACAGTGACGGATGCAAATGGTTGTACGATGACTTCAACCGTAACCATCTTGCCACCGAATGGAATTGTTGAATCGAGTGTGTTTTCATCAGTGAACATTTATCCGAATCCTTCGAACGGTCCTGTGCTTGTAAACATTCATTTGCAAACACAATCGGCAATAAAAACCGAAGTCTTCAATTCACTTGGACAATCTGTTCTGGTGCGTGAATCGGGAGAAACCGATCAATTGAATGAAACGCTTGATCTTTCCACTTTGCCATCCGGCATTTACAGCATTCGAGTTTCTGCAGCGGAAAATCATGTAAGCAGAAACATTATCGTGCAACATTGATTTTTTCATGAACGAAAAAGGAAGCTGTCTCATCTCGGGGCAGCTTCTTTTTTATGTTCGAATTTCTGCAATGTGAACATGTTTGCAGTTTCTTTTCACACGTTTTAACCCCTATTGCAAAAGTGAGGCGCAAGCCTAGGCGGATTTTCCTTATTTTCGCTGACAAATCCAAATGGCAGATTCTTCCGTTAAACGCCGCTTCCGTTCCTCCTCGGTCACCATCGTGGTCAGCATTTCATTGGTGCTGGTGATGCTGGGATTGTTGAGTGTGCTGGTGTTGAAGGCGAATGACGTTTCAAATTATGTGAAGGAGAATATCAAGATCACCGCTTTTTTGGATCAGGATGCGAAAGATGTGGATGTGATTGCGCTGCAGAAATCCATTGATGCCGAACCGTGGCGACGCAGTACAGAATTTGTTTCGAAAGAGGACGCGGCGAAAAAACTGGAAAAGGATTTGGGAGAGGATTTTGTGCACACACTCGGTTTCAATCCCCTGCAACCGACCATTGAAATTTATCTGAAAGCCGGTTATGCAAATGCCGACAGCATCAAATGGATCGAGCAGGATTTGCGTGACGATTCGAGGGTGAAGGATGTGTATTACCAAAAAGACATGGTGAGTGCGGTGAGTGAAAGGATGGGATCGATCAGTTTGGTGATCATCATTTTTTCGGCGGCGTTGCTTTTCATTGCGGTCGGATTGATTTTCAATACGATTCGCCTGTCGATTTATTCGCAGCGTTTTTTGATCCGTACCATGAATTTGGTGGGTGCGACACAGACTTTCATCCGCCGTCCATTTGTCACAAGGGGAATCATCAATGGAATCGTCGGAGCCGTCATCGCGATTGTCATTACAACGGCAATTGTTCTGGTGCTCGATAAGAATTTCCGCGACTTGGATCTGATCAAGGTTGCGGATGTGCAAACGCTGGCGATCTTGTGTGTTCTCCAAATCGTACTCGGCATCGTCATCACATGGATCAGTACCGCGTTGGCGGTGAGAAGATTTCTCCGTCAGGGAACAGATGCGCTTTACACTAATTAAATTGCAAATAAAAAATCATCATGGCCAAAAAAATTGAAATCAAGAAAACGGTTGCCAAAAAGGAAGAAAAAATGGCAACAACACCGCCTCCCACTTTCGCTTTCCAAAAGGAAAATTACATGATCATGCTCATCGGTATCGGTGTGCTTGTGATCGGTTACCTGCTCATGGTCGGTGGCGGTTCCGACAATCCGAAAGATTTCAATCCGGAAATTTTTTCCGCACGCCGCATCACGATTGCTCCGGTCACCCTGCTCATCGGATTTGGAATTGTGCTGTACGGCATCATGAAAAAACCAAAGGTCCAAGAATAAAAATCTGTACGAAATACGAATTGTAGCGAATCTACGAACTGCGAATATTCATCAATCCGATTCGCAGTTCGTAGATTCGATTTTTTATTCCTGATTCGTACACCATCAAATCTCACCATCAGTTTTCTTTCCATGAATCTCTTTCATACCATCATTCTTTCCATCATCGAAGGCCTCACGGAATTCCTTCCAGTGTCTTCAACCGGTCACATGGTCATCGCCTCTTCGCTGATGGGAATCGCACAAGATGAATTTGTAAAAACATTTACAGTCGCCATTCAATTGGGTGCGATTCTCGCCGTGGTTGTCTTGTATTGGAAAAAATTCCTGAATTTTTCGGATTACCGGTTTTACCTCAAGCTGCTCATCGCAATTATCCCGGCACTGATTCTCGGAAAATTGCTGAACGATTTCATTGACGAAAAATTGGGCAATCCGATTTTCATTGCGGGTTCCTTGCTCGGTGGTGGAATTTTATTCCTGTTCGTCGATAAATTATTCAAGCGTCACGACATCAGCGAAGAAAAAAACATTTCCGTTCCGAAAGCATTTGTCATTGGCTGTTGGCAATCGCTCGCCGTGTTGCTTCCCGGTTTCAGCAGAAGCGGTGCAACCATCATCGGCGGAATGCAACAACGCTTGACGCGCAGTCTTGCAGCGGAATTTTCATTTTTCCTGGCTGTACCAACCATGTTTGCAGCGACAGGTTACAAATTATATTCATACGTGCACAAGCAAGGCGGATTTTCAATCGACCAATTGAAATTGCTGATCATTGGAAACATCATCGCGTTCATCGTTGCCATTTTTGCGATCAAGGGATTCATTTCCATTGTAAAAAAATACGGATTCCGCGTCTGGGGAATTTACCGCATCCTTCTCGGCGCTGCGGTTCTGATCATCAATCACTTTCATCCGCTCATCGTATTTTGAGTTCTCCGCTTCACACTTTCGATTTTGCCGCTGGAGAAATTTTGCTGATCGATAAACCTCCCGGCTGGACTTCCTTTGACGTTGTGGGAAGAATCCGTGGCATGTTGAAACTCCATTTCAAATTGAAATTGAAAGTAGGTCACGCAGGCACACTCGATCCATTGGCAACAGGATTGCTCGTGATCTGCACCGGAAAATTCACCAAACGCATTGACGAATTCCAGGCGCAGGAAAAAGAATACACGGGAACTTTTATTGTCGGTGCGACCACTCCTTCGTTCGATCTTGAACATCCGATCGATTTTCATTTTCCAACCGAACACATTTCGGATGAGCTGATTCATTCCGCTGCAAAAAAATTGACAGGAAACATTCACCAATCGCCGCCGCTTTTTTCCGCGATAAAAGTTGACGGTGAACGCTCATACAAAAAGGCAAGACTCGGCGATGATTCCGTTTTGCCGACACGGTTGGTGGAAGTGCGCGAATTTGAAATCACGAATATCGACCGTGAGGAAAATAAAATCCAGGTTCATTTCCGTATCGCGTGCAGCAAGGGCACATACATCCGTTCACTGGCGCGCGATTTCGGTTTGGCGTTGAATTCGGGAGCGTACCTCGGCGAATTGAGACGGACACGCATCGGTGAATTCAGGATTGAAAATGCGATGACGATGGAAGAATTGGGAATGAAAGCGGTGGGGAAGACCGGTGTATTTTTGCCGCGGAAAAAGTGATGTGCGGATTACAAATTACAGATGTGCAGATTGCAAAAAAATAATGAGCACATTTCGGAATCAACTGCGAATAAATAAATTTTTCACTCCGTTCTCCATCAACTCGGTTGAATATCTCTCCTTGATTTTATCCATCTCCATCTCTTTTTCTTCGGAAGTCGTTTGTTGAATTGCATCATGTGCATTGGATGTTTCAAAATCCCTTGCAGCCAATCGACCGGCCAAATGGTAAACCAAAACAATCTCATCATGATAACTGTCAATCAGAGGTTGAACAAGTTCATCGTGTTTGTGTGTGGGGTATGTCTTCCCCATTTTTTTTGCAAAAATATCGTTGCAATTGAATTTTTCCGCACATGAATAAATGTAATCCACGGTATCATCAAAATCTCCATTACCGGAGGCAATGGTGATACCAAGACTCAACAGTACAGTGAGTTTACGGTATTCCTCGTCTGTCAATTCTATATTCTTTGTCATAAAAGATTTTTAAAATCGAAAATCGGCAATCACCCGATCGGAAATCCTTCCCTAGAATTTCACCGTCGCCTGAAAGACAAAATTCCTCGGTGGCATCACATCGGCGGGACGTTGTGTGTATTCGCGGTTCAACGCATTGTTCACGATGAATGAAACACGCACATGATCCGTCACCTGATACATTACGCGTCCGTCGAACACAACGGCTCCGGTATTGTACTGGTTCATGTAATCCTTGATTCCGGGAAGCGCTTCCACAAAAAACTTGTCGATGTTTTCCATCCGTGAATTGCACCGCATGCTCACACCGAACGAGAATTTTTTATACGTCGCTTCCGCATCGAATTTTCCGATGTTGCGGTAACGGTATTTCAGTATGTTTTTGGTTGACGTTTGGAAAAGCGTATCGTGTGCAGGATCCCAACGCAATGAAACCGGATCCATATATGTGTAACCCGCCAACAGCATCACATCCACTTGCCCGATTTTCCCTTCGCCCATGACCGAACAATCCACACCACGGATGCGGGTGCTGCCGATGTTGATCGACTCGAATCCCAAACCATAAAGCGGATCGGTTGCCGGATTTCCATACGCACCGAAAGTGAATTCCATCATGTTCGTATACTGCATCCAATACACAGCCATGTCGGCATAACCTTTCCACCCGTTGCCAATATGGATTCCCTGCTTGATTCCTATTTCAGCCGATTGTCCCGACTCCGGTTGCAAATTCTGATTCGGATAAATTTCCAATCCTGCTGCAGAAGTGCGGATGTATTTTTCAGCAATGGCAGGAAAACGATAACCTTGCCCGTACGATAAACGCAAAAAAGTCCCTTCACCGATTTGATAGGTTATTCCGGCGCGGACAACGGGGCGGAAATGCATCTTGAGGGAATCGGTTTTTGAAATTTTCATTTTGTAAATCGTGGAAGTGGAATCCTCCTTGAAATATTCTCCGCGCACACCGAAGGTCACGAACAGGCGATTGAAAAATTTCCGGTCGAGTTGCAGATAGCCGGCGATGTTTTCTGCGTGATGCGTTTTGTAAAGATCGGAGGCGACATTCGTATGCGTGAAAACAACTCCGGATGTAATCGTGAATGTATTCTTGAATTTATGCTGGAACTGGTATTCGCCATAATACAGATCGGCCACTGAACCTTGATGTGTGTCATTCTCATTGTTCGTGCGGTAAAAACGTGTGCGGATCGCATGGCGGTTTCCGTGATTGTCATAATAATTGAGATACGGATCAATGTTGAAACGATTGTTGTTGTAATTCTGAATCGTGCTGTCGGAAGGAATGTAAGCGTGTTTGTCATCGTACCACAAAATGAAAAGTCCGCCTTTGGTATTCATCATATTCGTATTGACACCTGCACTCAGTCCCGGAATTTTCTTGAAGCGGTAACGCAGGTTCATGTTGAAGCGTTCGCGCTGTTCGGTTTCGAGATAACGGTAGCCGTCATCGTTGTAAACATGTCCGCCCAAAACCAAATCCCAGTTTCCGATTTTCTGTGCGTGAGAAAAATTTATTCCACCGAAAGTCGGATTCGAATTGTGCCACCATTTCAATTCCGGACGTCGCGGATCACCGTACACACCGGAAAACATCGTGATGCTTGTTGTTGGCACATCACCGGGAAATGCTGTGCGGAAATGAATCACGCCATTCATTGCCGATGACCCGAACAGAGTGGACGATGCACCTTTCATCACTTCCACTTGCGAAACATTTTCTATCGGCAGATAATCCCATTTCACATCACTCGCATCACCCGAGAGCATAGGCATGTCATCCACCACGAGCATCACGCGCGAACCGGCGCCATAACTGTAACCGCTTCCACCGCGAATGTTTGCCTGTCCATCCGTCATCGTCACACCCGGAACCTGATCCATGATGTCCTGCATGTTGGCGGTACATTTATTTTCAATCAGTTTCGGTTTCAAGACTTCAAGTGAAACGGGAACCTCACCGATGTTCTGCGCATAACGTCCCGAAGAAATGACAACCAAACTCAACTCTTTCGAATTGTTCGTCATTTTTATATTCTGTTCAACGGATTGTCCGGCTTCCACATTTACAATCACCGAATCTTTTTTGTAGCCGGTGTAAGTGAATGTGATTTTTATACTGCCGGGAGTGACAGCGATATTATATGATCCATTCAGGTCCGTCACAGTTCCACCTCCTCCTGTTGTGCGAATGACCACGCCGATCAATGCATCTCCGCTCGCACTGTCTCTCACCGATCCGCGTACAAATGCTTGTTGTGCGCTAAGTGAAAAAGAAGAGAGGAAAAAAATCGGAATGATTATCCACAAATATTTTTTTGCAGCCATACTTTTATACATTTGCCGACTTATTTATTGTTTAGGGATATTTTGAGTATGCAATGTAAAAGAAAAGGTTTGTAGGTGCAATATGAATTTCGATGAAAGAGTGTATCAGGTCGCTCTAAGTATGCTTCCGGGCATCGGACCTGTATCGGCGAAAAGGCTGGTTTCCTATTGTGGCAGTGCGGGAGAAGTTTTTCGACAAAAGAAAAATCATCTCATGAAAATTCCCCATATCGGGGAGGCGACTGCGAATGCCTTGAAAAACAAGGACGCATTGATTCGTTCCGAAAAAGAAATAAGATTCGCCGAGAGAAAAGGAATCCAGATTCTTTTTTATCTCGACAAGAATTATCCGAACCGTTTGAAACAATGTTACGACAGTCCGGCGGTTTTATTTTTCCAGGGAAATGTTTCGCTCGATCACAAACATATCGTGGGCATTGTGGGAACAAGAAAAATGTCGAGGTATGGTGAGGAAATCACTGAAAAACTGATTGCGGATTTTTCTGAAATGGAAATTCTTGTCGTGAGTGGATTGGCTTATGGCGTTGACATTTTCGCACACCGTGCCGCCTTGAATCATGGCTTGTCGACAATCGGTGTACTCGCCCATGGATTGGACATGCTGTATCCGTCTGCACATAAATCAACTGCAAAAAAAATGATTGGGCAGGGAGGATTGCTCACGGATTTTCCAAGCGAAACAAAACCGGAGCCGGAAAATTTTCCCATGCGCAACCGGATTGTAGCAGGATTGTGTGATGCAACAATTGTGATCGAATCGGGGGAAAGCGGAGGTTCGATGATTACGGCGGAGTTTGCGAACAATTACAACCGCGATGTTTTTGCTTTTCCCGGAAGGGTGGGTGATGCATTGTCGATGGGATGCCATAAGCTGATCAAGAAAAACAAGGCTGCGCTGATAGAATCTGCAGCGGATGTTTTGTCGTTCATGGGATGGGATGAAACGGCTGCCAAGGAAAAAATGGCGAAACAGACGGAGTTGATTTTGCCGTTGGATGACGATCAGGAAAAAATCGTGCAGGCGTTGCGCGACCATGGAAATGTGTATGTCGATGAAATATGTTCTTCAAGCGGATTCGCTCCGGGAAAAGTGGCGGGAATTTTATTGGCGTTGGAATTTTCCGGAATTGTGAAATCGTTGCCGGGAAAATTTTACCGGTTGTGTTGAAGCCGCAGAGGAAATGATTTTGCCGCGGATTACGCTGATAACGCGGATTTGAAAATTGGATTTGAGTTGAATTTTTTTATATCAATAGTTATGGAAATGGAAAATGGGAGTGATCACTTAATGTATCGAGAAGAGACAGGAAAAATAATTGGAATATGCATGGAAGTACATCGTGTTCTTGGGAATGGATTCAAGGAAATGGTTTACAAAGAAGCGCTTGAGAATGAATTTTTATGGCAAGACATATCCTTTGAAAGGGAACAACCATTTACCATAAATTATAAGGGAAAGCAATTGAGTCATTATTATGTTGCAGATTTTGTCATTAATAAAAATATCATTTTGGAAATTAAAGCTCAACAAGGTGTCCTGGAAAGCCACTATACCCAAGTGATCAATTATCTCGCGGTTTCAAAATGTCCGGTTGGATTGCTTTTAAATTTTGGAGGACCTTCATTGACCTTCAAAAGAGTTGCTCTTTCGAAAAACAAAACCTTCAAAAAGTAACCCCATAAAATCCGTACAATCCGCGGCAAATCGTTTGGAATAAATTTCGGAGAACCGTCCCTCAAATTCAAAAGGTTGTCTTTTCCCAAAGCAAAACCAATCTGTGAAAATCCGTACAATCTGCGGCTGAATCATTCCTTGAAATAAAATCCCTCGAATGTACAATTCGTTCCATGATACGATTTACACGAAATGGATTCTTCCACATCGACAAACGTTTCGGAAAAATCCAAGGTCAGCTTGCAACCATCATTTGTTTTCATGATCACTTTTCCCGTTTGTGTCGCTTTTCCCGTACCGAAAATTTCTCCCGAACAATCACCCGATGTCGATTGGAAATTCAGCGTGATCTGCAGGTCATTGTCATCATCGCCTTTCACGCTAAGCGTTCCTCCACTGCTGTTCGAATAGCTTCCTGCATATTGCGAAGAACCGAACGAAGCCTTTAGACCTTCCACTGCCTGTATCGAATCGGCAATATGCGCCGAATCGGCGGTTACAGCTTCCACAACAGCATTCAGTGAATCTGCAGCTTGAATGGAATCGGACATTCTCTCAATGATTTCCATGTCTCTTCTTCTTTTTTCACGGTAGGAATACGCGAGAAAAATCCCGATTGCGAGCAACAACAGGAAAAGGCTTCCAACAATGATGAAAATCTTTGCATTGGAATTTTTATTCGAAGGGGGATTGACCGGATAATTCGGTTGTGTTGCATACGGAGACACACTTGCGGGTTGCTGATAAAATGGCTGTGGATTGGCAAAAAAGAGCGATTGCAATTCCGCAACCTGATTTGCAGTTGTCCAATACGTCAAACCCTGAAACCAGACCGGAGTGTAAGGGGAAATGTTCATCATCCTCAATTCCTCGAAAGAATAAGGACCGACCGTGTAACCGTTGACCTGAAGGAAATATTTTTTCATGGGGCTGCTGTGTATTCGATGAAATTAGTCCACTTTTATTTTCGCCGCAACTTTTTTCGCCTTCTCTACCAATAATTTCACATCGCTTCCGATTTTATCCCATGCAAGCGCAACCGCCATTCTCCGATACGGACGTGTAACGGGCTTTCCAAAAATTTTCACATCCACCAACGGTTCGTTCAGCGCCTCATTCAATCCGGAAAAATTCGGGACACCTTCTTTTGTGGCGAGCACAACAGCACTTGCACCTGCGCGTTGCAAAGTGATATCGGGAATGGGCAAACCGAGAATGGCGCGGAGATGCAATTCGAATTCATTCAACGGCAATGTATTCGCGAGCGTAACCATGCCTGTGTCGTGCGGACGCGGAGAGAGTTCGGAAAAATAAACACCGTCGTCGGCAAGAAAGAATTCAACACCCCAGATTCCTTCACCCGAAAGTGCACGCGTAACTTTTTCGGCCATCGCTTCCGCTTCACGGATATGTTTTTCCTCCATCGGATGCGGCATCCAACTTTCCTGGTAATCGCCGCGCTCCTGCCGGTGACCGATGGGCGGACAGAACAAGGTCTTTCCATTTTTTTGTGTGACCGTGAGCAAAGTAATTTCAGAATTGAATTTTACAAACGCTTCGACAATCACCTCGATCAAATCGCCGCGTGATCCGGACAAGGCGTATTGCCATGATTTCTCAATGTCATTTTCCGTTTTTACAACGCTTTGCCCTTTTCCCGAAGAGGACATCAATGGTTTTACAACGCATGGGATTCCTATTGCATGAACTGCGGTTTTGAATTCTTCCAATGTGGTTGCATAGCAATATTTCGCCGTGCGCAATCCCAATTCTTTTGCTGCGAGATCGCGGATTGCTTTTCTGTTCATCGTGAAATTCGCCGCGCGTGCACTGGGCACAACATGGATTCCCTGTTTTTCATAGTCATAAAAACGTTCCGTGCGGATGGCTTCGATTTCAGGAACAATCAAATCGGGTTTGTGTTTGGCAACAATCGCATCGAGTGCATTCCCATCGAGCATGTTGATGACTTCACGTTCATCGGCTACCTGTTGTGCCGGGGCGTCGTTGTAAGAATCAACGGCAATCACATATTGCCCGAGACGTTTTGCGGCAATGACAAATTCCTTTCCGAGTTCACCGGAACCTAAGAGCAAGATTTTCATGAAGTGAGAAATTTCAATGGGATACGAATTACGAATTGCTACGAAAGTACGAAGTACAAAACAAAAACGAATTTGCCGACAACGAATTTCAATGAACCTGTCCGAAAGAGGAAAGTCGGAAAAATGATGGATGCCGGTGGTGTGTGAAAGGAAAAAAAGAAATCGGAACTGAAAGAAAGCGATAACGGGAAGGGTGAGTATGTTGAATTTTTTCATGGAATGATCGGGGGCATTCCTAAATTTGCTTGAACCATACAACGTTTATAAATCCTGAAAATGAAGAAAGTCTATTATCTCTCCACCTGTTCCACTTGCGAACGCATCCTGAAAGAAACCAATCTTGAGAAAAAGGGTTTTCAGTTGCAGGATATCAAGACGGAAAAAATCACCGCTGCCCAAATTGATGAAATGAAAGAACTGGCAGGAAGTTATGAAGCGCTTTTTTCCCGTGTCGCACTGAAATTCCGCGCACTGAAACTGAATGAGAAAAAACTTTCCGAAAAGGATTACCGGAAATACATTCTTGAAGAATACACTTTTCTCAAGCGTCCCGTTGTCATTTTTGGAAACAGGATTTTCATCGGCAATTCGAAATCCAATGTGGCCGAAATTAAAAAGACTGTCGGGTAACACGGTGGGAAACGTTGTCGGTTATCAGTTGGTAATGACTTGGCAACTGATAACCGAACTTATCATTAATTTCACTCCGTGAACAAAACGCTGATCGCCCACGTTTCCATTTTCCTTTCCATGGTCATCTATGCCGCGGGATTTACCATCATCAAGGAGGTCACTCCCAAATACATTGCGCCTGCCGGATTTGTTGCGCTGCGTTTGTTGGGTGCCACTCCGCTGCTTTGGTTGAGTGGACTTTTCATCCGTGAAAAAGTGGAACGGAAAGACATCGGTTTTTTTGCTTTGCTTTCCATTTGCGGAGTCACCATCAACCAGAGCCTTTTTATCAGGGGAATGAGCATGACCTCCGCCATCAGCGGAGCCATCATCATGGTAACTTCTCCGTTATTGGTTTTGATTCTCGGCAGTTTTATCCTGAAAGAAAAAATCACTTGGCAACGTGCGTTGGGCATTGCAATCGGTTTGGGTGGTGCAGCCATGCTCATCATTTACAGTCCGCATAAAAAAACAAATCCCGAATCACCGCTCGGCGATTTCCTGATTTTCCTGAATGCACTTTCATGGGGAGCATTTCTTGTGCTCGTAAAACCGATGATGAAAAAATACCACACGATCACGATTCTCAAATGGGTTTTTCTTTTCGGCATGTTCATCATCATTCCACTTGGCTTCAATGACGTCCGTGCAATCGATCCGAATTCCATTGATGGAATCACGCTGTTCAATATCTTGTTTGTAGTCATCGGGGTAACGTTCATCGCATACATCCTCAACACCTACGCATTGAAAGCATTGAGTCCTGCAATTGTCAGCGCCTATATTTACCTGCAACCGGTCATGGCAGCCGGAATAGCGTTGTGTCTCGGAAAAGATACATTGACTTGGCAAAAAGGCTTATCCGCCGTTTTGATTTTCGCGGGTGTCATTCTTGCCAGTCAGAATAAAAAAGCGGTGAGAGTTGACAAGTGATAAACAAATTCCAAGTTGTACATTCGCATTCATTCGCCCCTTTCGTAATCCGTATATTCGCAGAATAGTAATTCGTTTCCTCTATGAAATCAATGACCGGTTTCGGCAAAGCAGTTTGTGAATTGCCGCAGAAAAAAGTGACAGTTGAAGTCCGTTCGCTGAACAGTCGCCAACTCGATCTCAACATTCGAATGCCTTCGGTGTATCGCGACAAGGAAGGTGACATTCGGTCTGAGCTCTCGAAATTTGCAGAGCGAGGAAAAGTGGACTTCTCCATTTTTGTGGAAGCCACAGGTGATGCAGGTTTGGCGACCATCAACCATTCGCTTGCCAATGCGTATCACAAGGAATTGAAAAAACTTTCGGAAGAATTCGGTGAAGACAGGAAAGAATTCCTTTCGTTGATTGTGCGCATGCCCGATGTGATGAAGCAGGATAAACAGGAGTTGGATGAGAATGAATGGAAATCGATTTATGCAACGGTGAAAATTGCGCTCGAGGCTTTCGGGAAATTCCGTGAAGACGAAGGGAATGTTTTAGCGAATGAATTGACACAACGCATAAAAATCATTGCCACCAAACTTGCTGAAGTTGCCGTGCTCGATCCTGCGCGTGCAGCTGCTGTGCGAGAGCGCCTGAATAAGAATTTGCTTGAAGCCGCAGGAGCGGAGAATGTGGACAAGAACCGTTTTGAACAGGAGTTGATTTATTATTTGGAAAAACTCGATATCACCGAGGAGAAATTGCGTTTGCAAACCCATCTCGATTATTTCATTGCCACCATGAAAGAACCGGCGGCCGGAAGAAAATTGGGTTTCATTGCACAGGAAATCGGACGCGAAATAAATACAATCGGCTCCAAAGCGAATGATGCGGGAATTCAAATGATTGTTGTGCAGATGAAAGATGAGTTGGAAAAAATCAAGGAACAGCTTTTGAATGTGCTTTAGGAAAGTGGATAGGTAATTGAGTGAATCAGGGCAATTGAGGAAAAAAGTTTTTCCAACGCCTATCACCCAATCACCGAATTACCGTAATTACTTAATTTTGCAGCATGCCCACCCATGGAAAACTCGTCATCTTTTCAGCTCCTTCGGGTGCAGGGAAAACCACGATTGTCCATTCCCTTTTGAAACTCATTCCCACCCTTGAATTTTCCGTTTCCGCAACCAGCCGTCCGCCACGTGGAAACGAACAATTCGGTGTCGACTATTATTTTTTTTCCGCCGATGAATTTCGCACGCGTGTGAACCACGATGAATTTGTGGAATGGGAAGAGGTTTATCCGGGTCAAATGTATGGCACACTTTTTTCGGAAGTGGACCGAATCTGGAGAAAGGGCCATCACGTCATTTTCGATGTTGATGTGAAGGGCGGTTTGAACCTGATGAAAAAATTCAAAGGCGATTCGCTCGGCATTTTTGTCCGTCCGCCTTCGATGGAAGCATTGGAAGAGCGTTTGCGTCACCGTGCAACGGAACCCGAAGAAAAAATAAAAATGCGCATTGCAAAAGCGGCCAGCGAACTTTCGTATGAGCCGAGATTCGACATTACGATTGTGAATGACAATTTGGAAAGAGCCGTGAAAGACGCCGAATTCCAAGTGAAAAAATTCCTGAACATCAAATGAAAATCAGGACGAGTTGCGAATTCTCCGAACATGCCGACGATCATGAACAAATAAAACGCCATCAACTTTTTCATCCGTAAATTCGTAGAATCAATAATTCGCTTTTCAGTAACATCCGTAATTCGTACCCATTGAAAGTCGGTTTGTTCTTCGGTTCCTTCAATCCCATTCACGTTGGACATCTCGTGTTGGCGAATTACATGTTGGAATTTACCGACATGGAGAGAATCTGGTTTGTGGTTTCCCCGCAGAATCCATTGAAACAGAAAAAGACCCTGTTGTCCGACATTCAACGTTTGCAATTGGTGCGATTGGCCATTGGTGACAATACAAAAATGAAAGCGAGCAATGTGGAGTTCAAGCTCCCACAACCTTCTTATACCGTCAATACGTTGGCACACCTCACCGAACAATTTCCCGACCATCAGTTTTCACTGATCATGGGTGAGGATAATTTGCAATCGTTTAAAAAATGGAAGAATTACGAATTCATCCTGGAACATTATTCCATTTACGTTTACCCGCGGCCGGGTGCAGACGGAGGCGAATTAAAGAATCATCCCGCCGTTCATTTTACAGAAGCGCCATTGATGGAAATATCTTCCACTTTTTTACGCGAAGCCATCCGTAATAAAAAGGATGTGCGGTATTATTTTCCTCCTGCAGTTTGGGATTACGTGAAGGAAATGCATTTTTATGAAAAGAAATGAAACAGGAAAGCCTCACAAAGTTGTGAGGCTTTCCTGTTGATGTATTTTTTTCCTATTCAATCACCAGTCGTTTCGTGGCGATTCCATTTGCAGTTTTCACCTGCACGAAATAAACGCCACTGCTCAACGTGGAAAGATTCATTGTTACGGCTGCATTTCCTCCGGAAACATTTTCCATTTGTGAATGAACGCTGCGTCCAAGATTGTCAAACACATTCACTGAAATTTCCTGCGCGCGACCGAGTGACATTGTCAATTGGAAATTTCCGTTGCCCGGATTCGGCGTGATCAACAACGAGTTTTGAAGATTTGCATTTTCAGAAATTCCCGTTGGGTTCGTATTGTTCACATTCGAGAAAGATCCAACATTGTCAAGCGCATTCGGATTGGACAAACGAGAAGGGGAACAACCTCCATAAGGATGAACCGCCTCGATCATGTACAACGATTGTCCAGCCGGTGGATTCGGATCGGTATAGTTCAGGATGTTTCCTGCGACTGAAGTCAAGATTGCCATGTTCGAATTGGAAGAGCCGCGATAAATATTGTATGTGGCAATTGGCAATCCTTCATAAGCTGTCCAACTCAAATCCCAACCCGGACCATTCGGTGTTGTAGTCAGGTAAATCGTTCTATGATGATAGCTTGTGTCCGATTCAAATCCGCAGGTGTCGACTGTTCTGAGAATGTAACGGTCAGGATGTGAGGACGGATTTGAAGTCATGTCGGTGAACGTGGAGAATTGCGAAATGGGTTGTGACCCGACGATTGCATAGACTCCGGAAGTGGAAGTCTCACGGTAAATATTGTACAATCCGGATGCGGGAGAATTCAACCGTTCCCAAATCACGACATTCTTATTCAATGTTGTATCAATGGTTACAAAGCAGATCTGTTCATTGAATTGGTTCGTTGTGTCCACATAAACCTGGAAGGTATCGGTAACACTTCCACAGGAAGAAGTGGCGGTAACGGTGTAAGTGACATTTGCCGTTGCGCTGCTGATCGGATTTGCAATATTCGCATTGTTCAGCGAAGCGGAAGGCGACCAACTGAAAGTTGCATTCGGATCATTGCACGTTGCATACAATTGGATCGTGTCGCCACAAGTGTAATATCCGTAACCGCCGGCGTAAACGGTGAGCGGCGTATTCACGATTGAATCCGAAAGTGTAATGTTGCAACCCAAACTATCGGTAATCGTCACAGAATAAATTCCCGCCGGTAGATTGGTGATGGTTTGTGTTGTCTGATTTCCCGGTGACCAGAGATAAGAATAAGGCGGTGTTCCTCCTGATGCGTAAATGGTGGCAACTCCGGAAGAATTGCTGCAGACATTCGGAGTCATGTACATGTATCCATTCAATGATCCATTATTCACAATGGTAACGGAATCTATTTTTGTACATCCCGAATTATCGGTAACCGCCACTGTATAAGTTCCGGCAACGAGATTGGTTGCAGTTGCATTTGTCCCGCCCGAAGGTGACCAGAGATAAGTATAAGGTCCTTGTCCGCCGGTAACCGAAACAGTTGCAGATCCATTTCCCGAACAGGAAATATTTGTCGACGTCATGGAAAGATTCATGCCTGTATACGGAACAACAACAATTGCAGAAGCGCAACTGACTCCATCGTTGACATAAACAGTGTAGGTTCCACCGGCAAGATTTGTCGGATTTGCAGAGGTGTCGCCACTCGGCATCCAGAGATAAGTGTATGTTCCGCTTCCACCTGTAACTGCAACTGAAGCGGATCCATTTCCATTGCAATTGTCTGCAACGGCAGTTGTGGTAAGCGTCATGTTGGTTGTAACGGGATTGCAAGTGGAACAACCGGTTTGGAAATACAATCCTGCGACGGCGAGAGTGAAACAATCACTCGCATCGGTGAGATAATAGTTGCAGGAATTCTGTCCGCTGGTGACAGAGGTGTTTGCAGAAATTTCATTCCACCAATTCCATTGCGGTTGTGGAATGTTGCTGCCATTCATGGTAAGTGTGTAGCCCGACATTTGCATATCACCGATCAACATAAAATCCTTGGCGAAAGTTGAATTTGCACAAGCGTTGAATCCTGTCATGCTGTGATTGATGAAACCGCCGGCAACAGTGTGGCATCCATCATCGATGGAAAGAGTGCCGGTGTAACTTGCAGAAGGGTCTGTGTAAATGATAATCAATGTTGCGCCTTCGCAATCCACTGTGCTCATCGATGCAGTTGTGGAAGTGGGCAAACCGCTCAACAAATAAGTTCCCGGTCCGGTGATGCTCGCAGTTACATCGGTGCGCCACACATGCGTGCCGTTCATTCCCCAACAAACGTCAATGGAATTTCCAATGTTGGTCATGCTGTAATTTGTAGAGGCGTTCGATGGGTTTGTAAGTGTTGCCGTGATGGAAGGTGCAACACCCAATGCTTCGGTATAGAGAAATGCCTATGTTTATACTGAAAGATGATTTCGTGAAGTAC
>CAYMZV010000009.1:0-34363 GCA_964394965.1 uncultured Chryseobacterium sp. | reverse complement strand
CGTACTGGAGAAATCAATCGCACCTCCGCAATCCTCCGCGATTTACTAAATGCGTCATTCGCCTCCATCGCCGTAAATGATGGAAGAATGTTTGATGAAATAAAGGAACAACTTCAGGCGATTGCTCCTGATAAAGAAAAAATTCTCAAGCTTCACAAGGGACCTCAACCGATTTTCGAGGCATTTGGTGTCGATCGCCAGATGAAAGCGCTGTTTGGAAAAACGGTGACCATGAAAAGCGGTGCCTACCTTATTGTTGAACACACCGAAGCTTTGCATGTTATTGATGTCAATAGCGGCAACCGTTCAAAATCATCAAACGACCAGGAAACGAATGCGCTCGATGTGAACATTGAGGCGGCAGTGGAAGTTGCGCGGCAATTGCGTTTGCGCGATATGGGCGGAATCATCGTTGTTGATTTTATCGACTTACATTCTCCGAACAACCGGAGATTGCTTTTCAATAAGTTGCGCGACGAAATGAAAAACGATCGCGCCAAACATACCATTCTCCCTCCAAGCAAATTCGGATTGATCCAAATCACACGCGAACGTGTACGTCCGGAAACGAGCGTGGATACGCAGGAAAAATGTCCAACCTGCGGTGGAAGCGGCGAAGTGCAGGCAAGCATTCTGATCATTGACCAGATCGAAAACAATTTGCGCTATGTATTGAAGGAACAGGGTGAAAAATCAGTGACCATTTGTGTACATCCTTACATCGAGGCTTATCTCACCAAAGGAAGATTTTTCACATCGCAACTTTCGAAATGGAAACGCAAATACAAAGGCGGGATCAAGGTGAAACCCGTTTCATCTTACCAGTTTCTGGAATATCATTTCCTGAACAAGAATGAGGATGAAATAAAAGTGTGAGGAAATTGGCGATTGCCGATTTTCAATTTCCGATGGGTCGGAATGAAAATGCAAGAATTGAAAAAGCGCTTCGGGAACGGGGCGCTTTTTCTAATTCCGGTCATTTCCCAATTTGAAGAAAAACAATATCTTGGATTCAAAATAAAACAGTCTCCCATGAAAACGAAAAGTGTAATCCTTTCCCTTCTTGTTTCAGGAATTTTCCTTTTCCAATCACACAACTCTTACGCTCAGTCCGCCGGAAAGACTGCAGCTTTGGAAACCATCGGCATGCAGGGTGGATTGGTGTTGTACAATACCTATTGTTTTATCGGCGCCATCAATGATGGTTTTGTGAATAAGGCGTGGACAAAGGAAACATGCGATGACTTACTGGATGAACAAATAAGCATGATGGGAAAAATGTATGACCAATACAGCAAATTCGTTGAGACAAAATACCTGACCGATCCCGATGACAGTGCCAGCCTGATGCAAATGATGAAGGGCGTAAAACTCTTGAAACAGGAAGCGGCCGATTTGAAAAGCGATATAGACAATCCCACCGACAGCACCCACGGCACATACAGTGATGCACGCGAAGAGGCGTGGAAATTGATTGCAGACTTTCTGGATTTGAAAGACGACAATACGAAATGAGAATGATTTTCGATTTCCAATTGCCGATTTCCGATTGAAAATTTTTGTTGGAGTTCTATTGCACTTTGGTTGCGCTCATGATTTTTTGGTAGACAATCCGGCTCCAGGTTTCCATTTGAAAATATTTCCTTACCAATATCCTTTTCTCACGTGACGGGCATCATGCGCCTGTAGCTGTCGTTGATTTTCCTTTGTGAGAACATAAAATGAAAGGTCATGAAAAGGAAAATAGGTTTATGCAGCGTAATTATATGGCTTGCATTGTCCAATCCGATTTCACTTTTTGCACAGGTCGATGCCAAAACGAGTGCCGTGGCAACAATAGAAACTTCGGGTGAAACAATGGTTTACAATACCTATTGCCTGATTGGCACCTTGAATGATGGTTATTGGTACAACACCTGGACAAAGGAATCAACATTGAATTGGCTCGACGAACAGATCAAATCGATGAGTGATGCGGAAATCCAGTACAGCAGTTTGCTCAACTCCGGATTTGTCACCAACACATCCGACAGCACTTACATCAGTGATTTGAGTATGGAATGCGATTACCTGAAAACGGAGGCGTATGATTTGCAGAATTACATCAACAATCCAAGCGATGAAACGCGTCAAACGTATATGACGGCGAGAGAGAATGCATGGCAATGGTTGAATGTAATCGACTATGATTTCTTCGGTGGGAATTGAATTATTTCCCGACAAAATTATAGTGTGCATAATCGGCGAGCACAATATTCAGGAACTGTGCGGTGGGCAATTGTTGCGGTGGCGGAAAAACATTCATCACCGTTTTCACCTTGTTTCCAAGATATTCGAGCAACATGTAATTTCCAGTATCAAAAGCCTGTTGCATGACATCACGGATAATATTCATGTCGCGGTCGTTGAGATTTGACACTTGCGGAAAAACCACTTTGTAAAATGGATTGATCTGCTGGATGATGGTATTGCGCAACGACATTTTGTGTTTTGTGCGGATCACCATTGTTCCCGCGATCATGTCACCCACGCGTTGCCCTTTTCCGCTGATGATCGCAACCGGAAGTGAAAGGCAAGTGAAAATACCGAATTCCCCTTCGAGCAAACGCGCCACCCAACGGAAAGCAAAATCGCCGAGACTTGCGGGTGTTCCATTTGTCTTCACCACTTTCAATCCCATGATCAACTTCCCGATCGACCGTCCGTTGAAAAGCGGTTCACACCAGAGCGTATAGGTAAGTACGGGAACAGGAATCAAAAGATAAATCGCATTTGCGAATCTCTTGTCATCATCGCTATAGGAAAGTCCCTGCATGATGCGCCCGGCAATGAGATAAAAAACCAACAGGTACACTGCAAAAAAAAGCAAGTCGAGCATGCGTGCAAGCAAACGCTCACCAATATTCGCCATCGGATAATTGATGGTGACATTTTGTGTGGTAAGAACCCTTGCGGAATCGGACATGGTACGAATTGCGGATGGGTACGAATCTACGAACTTGCGGATTAAATATGAATTATGAATACGCGATTACCAAAGGTGAATTAAACAGGTAAAAATCCGTTGTTGGCAGATTCGCCTTTATTCGTAATTCGTACCCCTTTCCCTATCTTCGTTCTTCGCCTATGAAAGAAATCACATTCCTCAAGCAGAATCACGAAAAGTGGCAGCAGTTTGAGGATTTGCTGAACTCCAATCAGGGAAATAATCCTGATGCACTCGCGGATCTTTTCATTCGGATCACCGATGACTTGTCGTGGGCGCATACTTTTTATCCCGGATCAAATACGGAAAAATATCTCAATGATCTGGCAGCAAGAATCCATCAGGAGATTTATAAAAACAAAAAGGAGAAACGCAGCCGCATCATCTCATTCTGGACGAGAGAGCTTCCATTGCTCATGGCGAAAAACAGGATGAACCTGCTCATCGTATTCTTGATTTTCATTGTTTCGGTTTGGATCGGCGCAATTTCCGCACAGCATGATCCGAATTTTGTGCGGTTGATTCTCGGTGATGATTATGTGGACATGACGCTCAACAACATGAACAAGGTTCCTCCGGATCCGCTCGGCGTTTACAAGGGAGACAATCATTTTGCAATGTTTTTCATGATTGCACTGAATAATTCACGCGTCGCTTTGGTTTGTATTGTTGCGGGTTTGTTGGGATGGATAGGTGTGGCATACATGCAATTCACCAATGGGGTAATGCTCGGTGCGTTTTTATATTTCCTTGCCGATCACGGATTCTATCACGAGGCAATGTTGACAGTTTGGATTCATGGTGTGATCGAGATTTTCTGCATTCTTGTGGCGGGCGCTGCAGGAATGGCTTTCGGAAATGGCTTGTGGTTTCCGGGTGCGTGGCCGCGCGGCGTTTCATTCATGCGTGGTGCACGCGAAGCGTTGAAGATAGGTGTGGGGCTGATTCCCTTCTTTTTTCTCGCCGCCTTTTTCGAAGGATTCATAACACGTTTTACGGCGATGAATGATGTCGGAAGGATTGCAATCATTTTCACGGCGCTCTTTTTTGTCATTTGGTATTTTGTGTATTTGCCGATTTTTGTTGGCGGCGATTCGAAAAGGAAAATGTCCGATGTGGTAAAACGAAACCGCTTTTTGGAAAAGATGGGTACGAATGTGCTGTATCTTCTCATTGCAGGAATCATTCTGGAAATCATTCCCGCCGTCATTTTGGGAATTCATATCCACAACGATTCAAGCAATACATTCAATGAATTGACAATGATTGTTTTTTGCCATGCAGCTGCAATTTTCTGTTTCGTCATTTCTTTTCTCGCCAACCGCCTGCAAGCTGCAGGTGTGAGAGTCAATGCACGATTCGCATTCATGCTCACGGTCGGATTCCTTCTTTTTTTCCTTCCCACACTTGCCTTGTTCATGCAGGGTGTCACACATCAAGCGGCGGATCTGTTCACGTACCTTTTCTTCATTCTGTGTCAGACGGGAGGAATATTGTGCATCGTATTCGGATTCATCAACCGCAAAAAAGTTGATGAGGAAGACCTTGTGATTTCCAGAAAAAATTCCGGTAAAGCCGATGAATATGAACGGAGCGCCACCGCCATTAAGATTTGAACGGATCAGGAGTTTCGGAAGGGTCTTTAGTGATACGCGAAGATTCATCAGGGAAAATTTCGCCGTTTTTTTCAAGTCGATCATTTTTCTTGCAGGGCCATTTGCCTTGGTGACGTGTACGTTGCAGAAATTCTACGAAGTGCAATTGATGACCAACGATGAGCAGACAAGTTTCACGCACATCGGTTCCTATTTGGCAATGACACAGATTTATTCGCAATTGCGCTGGGCCATCAACGGATTCATCACAGCCGTTGTGGTCAGTCATTTCATGAAAGTGTATCGCGAAAAAGGCCAAGGGAAATTCGATGTGGGCGATGTAAGCAAATCCATCTTCAAGGATTTTTTCGGGAACGCCTTGGCGCTGATTGTTTTGTTTTCCTGTGTCGCCTTGATTTCAGTTGTGCTGGCGTTCATCATTTATGGTTTGGCGGAAGTTTCGCTTGGTGCTGCCATTGCCGTAGTTTTGGCCGGATGGCTTGCCTATTTTCTCATCCGTTTTCCATTCTGGTATTTTGTCTATTCCGTTTTTATCGCGCGCACTTCTTCGGGAAAAAACAGGAATGTTTTTCCGGCAATGGGATTGGCGGGAAAAGTTTTTTCGGGCAACTGGTGGTCCACCTGGGTGATCCTGTTTTGCATGTGGCTTTTGCTGTATATTATCGGAACTTGCATTTCCATGCCGGCACAAATCATTGCCATGATCGCACAACTCGCCTCCTACGATCCGGAAAAAACAACGGATTGGAAATTGATAGAATCCGTTTTGCTTTCACTCGCAGAATTCGGAAAGACAATCATCAACAGTGTTTTTCTTGTCACCATCGCCTTGCATTTTTACAGCCTCAAGGAAAAAGTGGATGGCGAAGGGACGAAAAAAATAGTGGAAATGATCGGAACAAAAAATGAAGATGAAGAAATCGAACTTACATATTGAAAGGTATTTTCGTTTCCTGATCACTGCGGCATTTATTTTCTGCGGGGTGATTTCCGTTTCCGCAAAACCGGAAAGCAAAAAACAACATCTCTTCAAGGATTCCTCCTATGTGCAATTGAAACAGCCGTCGCAAAGTGCGCAGGACAGTTATTACAGCGACGATTATTGGAGATACCAAAGGGATAAAAAAAACGTAAAGCAGGAACCCGATGTGTTTGACCGTTTGTGGAACAGCTTCTGGGAAAAATTGCTGAACAGTGTGCAATCGAGAAAAGACGGATCATTCAATCCATGGAATATTTTATGGATTGTGCTTTTTGTTACGCTCGTCGTTCTGGTCATTCTGCGGTTGACGTCATCGGGAGTGAGTTCGGTTTTTTCGGGCAAAAGAAAAGATGTAGAAGAAACGGATGCGACCTTGGAAGATGTGGATATTCACGGGATCAATTACGAAGAGCAAATCCGTTCAGCCATTGCAAGGAATGATTATCGCCTTGCCATTCGCCTGTGGTTTTTGAGAACACTGAAATCTTTTTCCGACAAGGAACTCGTCAATTGGAAAATCGACAAGACCAACAGCGACTATTATTATGAATTGAGCGGCACCAACTATCAACAGGAATTCGGTGACGTGAGTAAACTGTATGATTACATCTGGTACGGGGAATTTCCCGTCGATGAAAATTCATATAGAAAAGCCGAAGAGAAATTCCATGAATTGAATAAGAAACTGGAATAATCTGTTTTCAGTTGTCGCAATAATTTGCTGGCAACTGCAAACAGGAACAGAAAAGAAAGAAAAAAAGAAGTGAAAAAAAATTGGCCATACCTGTTAGTTCTCCTCCTCGTGGTGGTCTTTCTTGTGCGCGTTTCGCAAAAAACGTCGATGCAGGATATCAGTTGGCGGGAGGATTATACGGGCAAATCAAAATCGCCTTTCGGTTGTTATGTGGTCAAGGATTTTCTCGGCCAATTGATTCCATCGGGAGTGGAGGCAGTTGACAAGACGGCTTACCAACAACTTGCCGACGGGAATTTTACGAATCACAATTATGTTTTTGTCAATGATGATTTCAGGCCTTCGGCGCAAGATGTTGTACAGCTCTGCAAATTTGCAGCCAGGGGAAATACCGTTTTTATTTCTGCGCGAGACTTTGGTTTTCTTGCAGATACATTGAAGTTCAGTGTCAATGATCCATTGATGATGGATATTTCCCAGGATTCCATTACAACTTTCAAGGGAGCGGTGGCAAGCGGTTCGGAAAATGTCGCTGCCAATTTAGTGAATCCCGCGTTGCATCTTCCACTCAATGCGATTTTTGACCGCACCACATTCAGCTCTGTTTTTTCAAGAGTGGATACGTTGAAGACAACGGTTCTTGGAAACAACAATGCGAATTTTGTCAATTATATAAAAGTGAAATTCGGTAACGGACAATTCCTGTTGCACACACTTCCCGATGCTTTTGGAAATTATTATGCAGCCGATAAAAAAACGTCGCCGTATTTATTCCGCGTACTTTCCTATCTGCCCGACCAAAGCACTTTTTTTGACGAACATTATAAAGTGGGTCACGTTGAAAACAGGGATCCGCGACGTTATGTCCTTTCACAACCGGCCTTGCGCTTGGGTTATATCATTGCGATCATTGCAGGGTTGATTGCACTTTTTTTCGGAGGGAAACGGCGGCAGCGCGTTGTGAAGATACTTCCTGTTCCCACCAATGCAACTTTGGAATTTGTGGAACAGATCGGTGTGCTTTATTACCGTCAGGGAAATCACAGCGACATTGTCCGGAAAAAAATAAATTATTTTCTAGAATCCATCCGTTCCAGATTCCTGACATCGACAAATGTTTTCGACGATAAATTTCTCGAGCGTGTTTTGAATCTTTCGGGTGTGCCCAAGGATCAGGTGCAGCATTTGTTTGCAACGATCGATTATTTGCGGACAACACAGGGAGCCGGAGAAAAGGATTTGAAAAATCTCGAACAGCTCATTTGGGATTTCAACCAACGAAGCAAAAGATGAGAATGAATTTCCAATTTACCGCTTGCCGAATGCCGATTGAAAAACCGGTTGTCGGAATATTCATCAGGAAAAATGAATCACAAATCGGCAATCAACCGATCGAAAACCAAGAACAGAAAAATTCAACCAACAAATAAATAGCATGGACCAACCCATCTACACCAACCGGATTCCTCTCGAAGATTTGCAACAGGCTGTCGCCAACGTGCGCGCTGAAATCGGAAAAATAATTGTCGGACAGGAACGCACAGTCGATTTGCTCATTGCCGCATTGCTTTCCGATGGACACGTTTTGATTGAAGGTGTGCCCGGTGTTGCAAAAACATTGACGGCAAAATTATTGGCGAGAACGATCTCGGTGAAATTTTCCAGGATACAATTCACACCCGATCTCATGCCTTCCGATGTAGTTGGAACAAGTGTGTTCAGTTTGAAGACGAACGAATTTGAATTTCGTCCCGGTCCCATTTTTTCCAACATCATTCTCATTGACGAAATCAATCGCGCTCCGGCAAAAACACAATCGGCGCTTTTTGAATCGATGGAAGAAAGGCAAGTGACCGTTGACGGGAAAACATACAAACTCGATGTTCCCTTCATGATCGTCGCTACGCAAAATCCGGTGGAGCAGGAGGGAACCTATCGTTTGCCGGAAGCGCAACTCGACCGTTTCCTTTTCAAGATTGATGTTGACTATCCGACTTTGCAGCACGAAACAAAAATCCTTTCCGATTTCCATTTGCGGAAAAATTCGCTCGACTTGGAAAATGTGAAGCCGGTGATTTCCGCTGAGCAATTGAAAGGTTTCCGCGAAAAAATTTACAGTTTGCACGTAGAACCGAACCTTCTCGGATACATCGCGCAGATTGTCGGACAGACGCGTCACAACAGTGCATTGTACCTGGGTGCATCTCCGCGCGCATCACTCGCGATTCTCACATCGGCGAAAGCGATTGCCGCCATGCGCGGAAGGGATTTTGTTACACCGGATGACATCCGTGAAGTGGCGCCGCCTGTTTTGCAACATCGTGTGATGCTCACTCCCGAAAAGGAAATGGAAGGGCAATCTGCAAAAGATGTAGTATCGAACATCATTCAACAAGTGGAAATCCCGAGATAAAAAGTGATCATACGTTTCATCCGTTCGATTTATTTTTCAGCCCGCTTCTTTTTGATTTGCGGATTGCTGGCGGTGTTTTGCCTTGTCGCATATCTCGTTCCCGAATTGAAAGAATACGGTTCAACAATTGCAATCGTCATGCGCATTGTCGGCGTTTGTATCACTGCAACGCTTTTGGCACTGAAGCAAACCGGAAAAATAAAATCGAATTACGCTGTCGTTTTCCTTCCGTTGGTTTTTTTGGGCGGAATGAGTTTCGCATTTGATTTCAGCGGTTCGCTCGTGATCTTCGCGCGCATCGGTGCGCTTACGTTGCCGGCGCTTGTGATAGCAGACGGATTGATGTTGTGGAGCCGCCCGAAAGGGATTCATGCACGGCGCGACATGATGGAAAAATTATCGAATGGGGATTTGAACGACATACGGATCCAATTGGAAAACAAATATCCTTTTCCTGTTTTTCTGGAAGTCATTGATGAATTGCCGATCCAATTTCAGGCGCGCGATTTGAGTTTCAAGACAATCCTGTTGCCGTTCAGGGCGAAACTGCTCACATACCGTGTGCGTCCGGTGAAACGCGGCGAATATGTTTTCGGTGCGGTAAATGTTTTTGTCTCTTCCGTTCTCGGTTTGTTGCAACGCCGATACAAATTCGACAATGAACAGATGGTTCCCGTTTATCCGTCTTTCATTCAGATGCGCCGTTACGAATTGCTTGCGATTTCAAATCGTTTGACGGAAGTTGGAATCAAGAAAATCAGGAAGGTCGGACAGAACATGGAGTTCGACGTGATCAAGGATTATGTTGCCGGCGATGATCCGCGTTCGGTGAATTGGAAAGCGACTGCACGCCGCGGAAGATTGATGGTGAACACGTATCAGGATGAAAAATCGCAGCAGGTGTATGCATTGATTGACATGGGGCGCGTGATGAAAATGCCATTCGAGGAAATGACGTTGCTCGATTATTCCATCAATGCGAGTTTGGTGATTTCAAATATTGCGATGCTGAAATATGACAAGGAGGGAATCATCACGTTCTCGCACAAGGTGCACAAGACACTTCCTGCCGAGCGGAAAGGTTTGCAGATGTTCAAGATCATGGAACTGCTGTATGGCGCAAAAACAGGTTATGCTGAATCGGACTATGGAAAATTATATGCGACGGTAAAACAAAGGGTGACACAACGGAGTTTGTTGTTGCTGTTCACGAATTTTGAAACGCTGTCGAGCATGCAACGGCAATTGCAATATTTCCGCCGTTTGGCAAAAGACCATTTGTTGGTTGTCATATTTTTCGAGAACACGGAATTGCGCGCTTTCCTCGACAAGAAGCCGCAAACGATGCAGGAAATCTATTACCAAACCATTGCGGAAAAATTCGCGTATGAGAAAAAATTGATTGTGAAAGAGTTGGAGAAATATGCGATTCACGCAGTTTATACGTCGCCGCAGAATCTGACAGTGGATACGATCAATAAATATCTGGAGATAAAGGCAAGAGGTCTGATTTGATTTGCAGATTGATTTTTACCGTTCCATTATCGATTTTATCTTTTCCAAAAATTCCTTCATGCCGCTTTTCGAATGGTTGTAACCATCCTCACTGCCGAATCCCTTTTGTGTCCAAGTGAATTTTGTCTTGCCGTTGATTTTTTCCAAAGTATAAGTGACAACGGAATAATTTTCGGGCTTGTCTTCCAATCCTGAAAAACCTGTCCAGTAACTGTAACTCAATTTTTCATTCGGTACATTTTCAAGGATCACACCATGATCGCGGTAACTGTGTTCGAGATTTTCACCGTACACTCCCTGAAAGACAATTTCACTTCCGACTTTCCAATCCGTAACCGTTTCCGTTCCGAAAAGATATTCCTTGATGAGTGCGGGATCGGTCAATGCATTCCATGCTTTTGAAGGTTCTGCATTCACCTCGATGGATTCCGATACGATGAGATTGTGGTTCATTTTTATTTTTTTGAAATGTTCTCTGCCAAATTAACCAATTCATTGACTGTTTTCCAATTTCTTGTCGTTGCGACCAACTTTAATTTACTCTCGAAAAAATTGTTGTTCAGTTTTGTATTGCCATACCCATTCGGACAAAAAAGGTAAATCGCCTTGCCGGAAAAAACATATTCGTCGGATGCGTAATTCCCGCTTTTTATCTTTTCGATGTTTTCTTTTGTGGGTTCACCGGATAAGAAAGTGACGTGCAATTTTGTAATGTCCTCTTTCCTGTCATTTACAAAATGGTTGTTCTTTAAAACAACTTTCAACTCATCGGATTCCTTTACCATTACCGGAACGTCAAAACCAAAATCGTCTAGTATCCTCTTGGCGATTTTCTTTTCCAATGTTCCGCAATTTGTTTTTTTATCTTGGAAAATGATATTGCCGCTTTGGATATAGGTTTGCACGTTCTTGAATTTCAATTCCTCGAACAGGTTGCGCAGCGCATCCATCTTGATGATTTTGCTTCCGCTGACATTTATTCCGCGCAGGATGGAGATGTAGGTTTGCATATTATTGTTCATTGATCATTGCAATTGCCCTGACGGGAGAACCATCGGCCTTTTCAATGTTCAGGGGAAAACACTGAAATGAAAAAATTCCGTTGGGAAGCCGATCCAAGTTGGTGAGATTTTCGATCAGAATAATGTCTTTTGCCAATAGGATGTAATGGTTGGGAAGATTTTCGGGAGTGACAATTTGTGCAGAAACAACCTTGTCGACGGAAAAAGCATCGAATCCGATTCCTTTCAACTTGAATTTTGTCAGCCACTTTGCCGCTTCTTCGGTTGGAATCGGGCAATTGTCAAAATATTCTTTTGTGTTCCATTTGTATTGCCAACCCGTGAAAAAAAGAATGAAGTCGACTTGACTTATCTTATTCTCAAATGACTGAAGAAATTCCAGACCGATTTCGGTTTTGTCTTGACAGGGAATGACAATCGCATTTCCGAAAAATTTGTCGATTGGAAATTCGTCAAGCGATTTTGTGTTTGCGAGAATGTGACAGGGCGCATCTATGTGCGTGCCTACGTGAAGGACGGATGACATTCTCATTTCTGCGAATCCATGTTCCTCGACCGTATTGAGAATTTCAAACTCAGGAGCAACGGTGTCGGGATAGACAGTGATTTTCTCGTTGAGAAGGTGTGTCAGGTCTATGATTTTATTCTGCATCATTATTTTCCTTTTATAGTTCATTGCGAATGCTGCGCTCCAAAATTTTCAATGCAAAATTTTCCGGCAAAATCCTGAACAGGCGATTCCTTATCGCCAATGTAATCGGGTTTTCCATTTGCCGGATGTTTCCCATTCGGAAACTGTCTTTTGCGATTGCCCTTACTCTCCGCAGACGTTTGTTTTCATACGCGATCAAATTGTCGGCGATGGATTTTTTCTGCGAAAGGCATTCCGCCAAAACATAAGCGTCTTCAATTGCCTGGCAAGCACCCTGTCCCAAATCGGGAGTGATGGGATGTGCGGCATCACCCAACAAGGCGATGTTTCCTTTTACCAATTTCGGAATGCTCGTCGCATAATTTATTTTTGTCAACACCAATCTCTCATCCGTTGTATTTTTCATCAACGCATTTACGGGTTCGGCCCAATCGTGAAAATGTGAAAGTACTGACGCTACCGTTTTTTCCTGCTGTTCCGCTTTTTCTTCGGTCATGTTCACGGCTGCATACCAATAGGCCATATTGTTGGGCAATGGAAAAATCCCGATTCGTTTTCCTTTTCCGAATATTTCAAAATTGATGTCGTTGTCGAAAAACGGTTTGTCGAATTGTGCCACACCACGCCACGATGTTCGACCTGCATATTTCAGCGGTGAAAAATCGAAAACATCTTTTCTCGCAATGGAATGGACGCCGTCTGCGAAAATTACAGCGGTCCCTTTTTCGGTTGTTCCATCGGTAAAATGAACGGTTGTTTCCTGCAAATCATTTTCAACCTTGCAGCATTGTTTGCCGAAATGAATTTGCGAAGCGGGAACCGCATCCAATAAAACCTGTTGCAGATCGTTTCGGAGAATGACTATGACCGGGAAATGGAATTTGTCCTGCAGTTGTTTTATCCGCACCACACTCAACGGTTTTCCATCCGGTGTGCTCGTTTTGATTTCCTGCAACACATTGCCAAGCGGCAATAATTTTTTCAGCAAATCGAATTTGTCAAGAATGGCGGTTGCATTTCCCCACAGCGCAAGTCCCGCCCCCACGTGCCCGAACGATTTTGCCTTTTCATAAATGACACAATCAATGCCTTTTTTATTCAATGCAATCGCCGTCATCAATCCTCCAATGCCACCACCAATGATTATTGTCTTTTGACTTTGCATGCTTCAAATGGGATTGGTGATTTATGTCACAACAATTCAATGCAAATTTTTCTGTCTACCAGATTTCAATTGTCTCGGAAAATTGAATATCTCCTTTTACCGTGATGTTCAGTTTGGATGGAATGAAACTTTTTCCCTTGTATTCCGGACTTGCGGAGTAACTCAATTTTTTTCTCTGCTGCAAAAGGTTTTCAATCATCCCGTCAAATCTTGCCTTGAATAAAACTGCAAATTCAGGAACATAAAGGATATTCATGGCATGGTCTTGTCCGCCGAATTCGAGAGGCATCAGATAAAGTTTCGCCAATTTTTCCTTTTCAAATAAATCGATCGCCTTTTCGTTGCTGTCGATTTCAGAATAATCGAGAGCCGATTGATTTTCCTTTTTCCTGAACCATCCGAATGCCATGATCTTGTTTTTAATGATCGATTGGAAACCATCTCAAAAATCCGGAATTCTCGATAGGAATTCCAGATTCCAAACGTACAGGTTCCAAATTTACCAATGAAAAATGATTGCTTTCCTGGAACCCGTTGCCTGTTTTTGTGATTTAAATATAGCGATACTATTTCTTTTCGAATGGATTCCAGCAATGCAGGCCACGCTCATTTTCTGTCCTTGACCCTGATGACCAATTTCAATCCGGACCATATTTCATCGACGGCGCAGACTTTCACATCCACCAATCCATTTTTCAATGCAATGTCCCTCACCTGATTTTCGGTAATGTCGGTTTCGACTTTTGAACTTTTTTTCGGCCAGGAAATCCAGATCATTCCGTTGTCTACAATTTCCTTCCGCAAGTTTTTCATGTCTTTGGAAAGTTGTGCGGCGCTTTTGGTGAAATAATGGATGAAATCCTTTTTGCCTTTATCGTCGTCCGCCATTTTTATTTCAGGGGGGAAATCGGTGAAAAGTTGGAAATAATAATCGGGCGCATCAACCAATTTTATGGTGAATCCATTCTTGATTCCCAATTTTTTCGCGAGCGGTGTTCCCGAATATCCTGCAGTTTTCATAGGCAAATCCAATGGACAATCATCCAACCGGCACTTCCACCAATTTCACTTCCGCCAAGGCGGCAAAAAGATAAACATGATTGGAGTTTTTTTCAATGCATCTGTAGCGTGTTCTCACTTTCGGACCCTTGATGAAATTGCGGTCGTTGAAAATGAATTCGACATTGTTGGGCAATGTTTCGAGATGGACAAGCGAATTCGGTTTGTCGTAACGTTTCAATGCGCGGAATAAATTATCGTCGGAGCAGGACGATGCAGCAGGGTCTTTCATGTATTTGACAATTCCATCAAAAACATCCTGTGGGAAAATCTCCATGCGCATGAACGGACGCATGAGTTCGCGGAAAGAATTTTTCCATTCTTCACCATGCGCTTTCACACGATGTCCGTGACGCTCGTGCGTGAGCAAATGTGCGATCTCGTGTACGAGCGTGATGAGGAAAGCGAATTTGTTGAGATCGTGGTTGATGGTGATTTGATGATTCAATCCGGGAAGCGGTGGGCGGTAATCGCCGAATTTCGACTGGCGGGATTTCTTGATCTTCAGTTTGAAATTGAAATGATAAATCCAGTCGGAGATCAGGGGAATCGCCGGATCGGGAATGTATTTTGCAAGGATGGATTGGTTTCGGCTGAGTTGGTCCAAGGTTGTACGAAATAGAAAACATTAACGGAACTGCGAATGGCGCGAATTGTTTCTCAAAATTAATTTTTCGAAAGGGAAAGTTGTTTTTCAGTTATCAACAATTTTTGTGCTTGAGAAGATGCTGTTTGTAAATAGCCCCGTCCCGAACTTTCGGGAGTGATAGTCCGAAGGACTCCTTTGGAGCGGAAGGTTGTTTGTAAAACAGTGAGTTGTTGCGCTTCAAAAAAGGGACACCCGACTTTCAACGATTTCACCCATCGGTAATCCGTATATTCGTGTGATTCGTAATCCGTATCCATTGATGCCGTCGTATAAATATTTTCGAAAACTGTATATCTCCGGTGCGTTGTTGCTGTTCGTGATTTTCATGGGCACATCGGGATATATGATGATCGATTCGCGGTTTGATTTTCTGGATGCGCTGTACATGACGGTGAATACGATCGGCACAGTCGGTTTCCGGGAAGTGTATCCGTTGACGCCGGGCGGACAGATTTTCACGATCTTCCTCATCATTACGGGTTTTGGTACATTTGCCTTTGCAATTTCATCATTGACGAGTTATATACTCAACGGAGAATTCCGCGAATATTACCGAACGATAAGAAAATTGAACTCGATACAAAAACTGGAAGGGCATGTGATCATTTGCGGCTATGGTCGGAATGGAAGACAGGCTGCGCACATACTCAAGAAACACAACCGGCGTTTTGTGGTGATTGAGCAGAAAAAGGAAATTGTCGATTCGATCACACACAAACATTCCGATCTCGTTCTAGAAGGGGATTCGACACAGGATGAGGTTTTGGAAAAGGCGGGAATACAGAAAGCGGCTGCGTTGATAACGACGCTTCCGATTGACGCGGACAATCTTTTCATTGTGCTTACGGCGCGTTCGCTGAATAAAAACATTACCATCATTTCGCGCGCGTCGGATGACAACTCGGATAAAAAATTAAAAACGGCAGGTGCGAACAATGTGATCATGCCCGATAAAATAGGCGGTGCGCACATGGCTTCGCTGGTGTTGAAACCGGATGTGATTGAATTCATCGATCACATTACCGGACAAGGCGGCCCGGATATCAATCTGGAGGAAATCACATTCGACAATTTGCCGGAACCGTTGCGCAACAAGACGATCCGCGATTTGGAAATAAGGAATAAGTCGGGAGCGAATATTGTGGGATTCAAAAAAGGCAATGGCGAATACATCATCAATCCCGATCCCGATACACAATTGATTCCCGATGGAAAATTGTTTGTACTGGGAACGCCGGAGCAGATACAGAAATTGAAAACGCTGCTTACCTGAATTTTCGGTTTGGCAATTGTCGATTCATTTTTTCAATCGGAAATCGGAAATCGGAAATCGGAAATCGGCAATCATTTCTATATGACAAGAACAATCCTCATCACCGGAAGTAACGGTTTGCTCGGACAGAAGTTGGTTTACAATTTGCTCGAGCGGAACAGGAAAAACCTTTCCTGGAATATCATTGCAACTTCAAAAGGGGAAAACAGGATTACCGAAAAAAACGGATACACTTATGTTGCGTTTGACATTACAAACAAAAACGAAGTTGAAACTGTTTTCTCAAAATACAAACCCGATGCCGTCATCAACACAGCGGCGATGACGAATGTGGATGCGTGCGAATCGGATCGCGAAGGTGCAAAAGCATTGAATGTCGATGCTGTCAAATATATGATCGATGCAATCGGCAATCGGCAATCGACAATCGGCAATTGCCATTTTATCCATTTGTCGACTGATTTTATTTTTGACGGGGAGAACGGTCCGTATAGGGAAGACGACATTCCGAATCCGCTTTCGTATTACGCGGAGACGAAGTTGCAGGCGGAAAAGTTGTTGCAGAATACAACTTCACTGAACTATTCGATTCTCCGTACGATCATTGTTTATGGAATTGTGGATGGCATGAGCCGTTCGAATATTGTGTTGTGGGCGAAAGGCGCTTTGGAGAAAAAGCAGAATATAAATGTGGTTGATGACCAATTCCGCTCACCGACGTTGGCGGAAGATTTGGCGGAAGGATGTGTTTTGTGTGCGGAGAAAAAGGCGACGGGCATTTTTCATGTCAGCGGCAAAGACCAGATGAGCATTTTGGAATTGGTTTACCGTGTGGCGGATTTCTGGAAGCTGGACAAATCGTTCATCACGCCGGCAAAATCGGAAACGATCAAGCAACCCGCGAAACGTCCGGCGCGGACAGGATTCATCATTGACAAGGCGAGAAAAATTTTAGGATACAATCCGCATTCGTTCGAGGAAGGGTTGGCGATTCTTGATGGGCAGCTTGCTAAATAATTCTGAATTCCGAGTTTTGAATTCTGAATTATGAATGACTATCCTTTTTCAATTCAAAATTCAGAATTATCATTTCCTCAACCGTTTCATATTCCTCGCAATATATTTTTCCGTTGGTAAAAGCGATTGTTGAATCCGTTTTGCATATTGGATGCTGGCGGTGATGTCCTTGTTTTTTTCCTCGATGATGTTTTTTTGCTGGACAATTTCCGCCGTACGTTCCGTCACTTCGCGTTCCAGATTTTCCTTTTGTGACTCGAGGATTTTCTGTTTTTCCTTTTCCTGTTCGATTGTTTTGGCGGACAATATTTTGATCTCTTCCAATTTCTGGACCAGGGAGCGGTTGGTTTCGGAAAAATCCTTTGCGAGGAAAACCGACATCGAAACAGGAATGCTGATCATTGACAGGAAAACAAAAATGAAGATGACATAACTCCAACTGGAGTCGATGTTGATTGAAAAGGAGTGGCTGAACATTCCCGAAAGCAACACCAAAAAAGTGAATCCCGTGAAAAGAAGAATTCCTGTGGCGATGATTTTTGAACCGCGTTTCCTTCTCCTTACCGCTATGCTGACAGTGAAAATTGTATCGATCGTTGCCGAAAAACAAAAGGCAAAAAGGAATTGTGCGGTATTCGGAACGTCGAACTGGACAAGGAAAGTGCAGATGATTCCGGCAATGAAATACCACTTGAATCGCTTCGGGAATTTTTCATAAAACAAATGATAAACCAAATTGAGCAATGAAACGAAAACCAGGGTGACACTGAAAAGGTCGATCACTCTCATTGCGGTGGAAAACTTGAAGTCGCTGACGAAATATCCAATGCCCGTAAAAAAAGGGAAGATGCAGAGGTTGATCACAAAAAGGAAATAATACAGATTGGACCTGTTCTGTTTATAAAAAAACCAGAGCAACAAATGCACCAGTCCGAGTACGAGATAAAAACAGCCGAGTGAAAAGCAAATTGCGATGATAAGGCTTTGTGAAAAAAGAAGCGATGAAAATGTTTTTGCCGAGGGAATGACATTCATTTCAAATCCCGCCATTTTTCCTCCCGAATGTGTGGATGGGACATCCTTGTTTTCAATGTCATGATTGGAATAGCGGATTGCAAAAACATGGTTGCCCGATGAATTGTAATTGAAGGGAACCGGAACCCCGAGCGGATCTTTTCTCTCTTCCGTTTTTTCATTGTTGGAAACAATTCCGAATCCGCCGATTTTTTCCCCATCGAAATAAATTTCACTCGCACCGGTCTGGAAAATCCGGATCGCCAAGGGGAGGTTTTTCAGGGAGGAATCAAATCGGACATGCAAACGGAACCAACAGATTCCCGTGAAGCGTTTCAATTCGTCCTGCGTACTCAGTTGAGGCGAAATCGTATCCCAATGTTGATCATCAAATGTGATTTTGGAAAACGATGCATCATCCCCATTCTGAAAAAGCCAAAATCGGTCTGTGGCAATTCCCTGTCCGATGGAATCTATTTTCAGGATATGACTCTGTGCGTTGGAAAAATTTCCCGTGAAAAGGATCAGCAATAAAAAAATGAAGTTGGGAAAACGCATGGATATAGGAGTCTCTCAAAGATAAAACTTTGGGAATAGGGGCAAAGTGTATCATTCGGCGTTTTTGGTTCAGACTTTGAAATCTCTTTTCTTGGCTATATTTGGCATCCCGACATTTCGGGAAGGTTTCTCTTAAACTAAACGATAAAAAATCCATGAGCATTTTCAGAAAAAAATCATTGGAATCATTGCTCGCCCAATCAGCCGAATCCGAATCGGGATTGAAACGGACATTGGGCTCCACACAATTGGTTGCACTGGGAATTGGCGCAATCATAGGTGCCGGACTTTTCGTGAGAACCGCTGCCGCTGCAGGTGAAGCCGCAGGTTCCGCCGTAACGATTTCATTCATTGTCGCTGCCATCGGTTGTGCTTTTGCCGGATTGTGTTATGCCGAATTTGCGGCGATGATTCCGATTGCCGGATCCGCTTATACATACGCTTACGCTACCATGGGTGAGTTGATTGCATGGATTATCGGTTGGGCATTGATTCTGGAATATGCGTTGGGAGCTGCAACGGTTTCCATTGCATGGAGCGAGTATCTGAATAAATTATTGGGCGGACATATTCCCTATCAATGGTGCCATTCCCCTTTTGAAAGTGCAACGGTGGATGGTACATTGATGCATGGAATCGTAAATGCTCCTGCCCTGTTTATCCTGTTGGCCTTGTCGCTTCTGCTGATCCGCGGAACACAGGAATCGGCTTTCGTGAATGCGATCATCGTGTTCTTGAAAGTGTCGATCGTTTTGGTTTTCATTGTGATCGGATGGCAATTCATCAAACCTGAAAATCACACACCTTATATCATTCCTGCAAATTTCCCGGGACACGAAGGATTTTTCCAACACGGATGGGGAGGTATTCTCAAGGGAGCCGGAATAGTTTTCTTTGCGTTCATCGGATTCGATGCCGTTTCCACTGCGGCGCAGGAAGCGAAAAATCCAAAACGCGATATGCCGATCGGGATTTTAGGATCATTGGTTGTCTGCACATTTCTCTATATTTTATTTTCGCATGTATTGACCGGTGTTGCACCTTGGGCCGATTTCAACGATCCAGCAAAAGGGAAAGAGGCTTCCGTGGCTTATGCCATTTCAACCTACATGCATGGATACGGTTGGTTGGCAACTGCAGTCACTGTCGCCATTCTCGCCGGATTCTCTTCTGTCATTCTCGTGATGTTGATGGGACAAAGCCGCGTTTTTTATTCCATGTCGCACGACGGTTTGCTTCCGAAAATATTTTCGCACTTGCATCCGAAATTCCGCACACCTTACAAATCCAATCTGATGCTTTTCTGTTTCGTTGGAATTTTCGGCGGATTCATTCCGGGAAGTGTTGCAGGTGATTTGACAAGCATTGGAACCTTGCTTGCATTCGTCATTGTGTGTGCGGGGATTTGGGTCATGCGAGTGAGCGATCCGAATGCTGTTCGCCCATTCAGTGCGCCTGGAATTTTCACCGTGGGAAAAACGGTTATTCCCGTCACTCCGATTCTCGGCATGCTCATTTGCATTTTCATGATCATTTCACTTGACCACATTACCCAACTCAGCGCATTCGCCTGGATGATTCTTGGACTGTTCATTTATTTCGGATACAGTCGCGGAAAAAGCAAACTCGGTTTGAAAAAATAAAAAAGGGACAAGGGACGTGGGACGGGGTATTATTTAGGATACTCGTCTCGCGTCCCTTTCTTTTTGTTCCCCGTCTTAATTTCCCAATGGAAGAACCACGCCAACTAAAAAGAACGCTCGGATTATTGGATGCAACTTCTCTCGTTGCAGGTTCAATGATCGGTTCGGGAATTTTTTTGGTGAGCAGCGACATGGCGCGCGATCTCGGTTCAGCGGGATGGCTCATTCTCGCTTGGCTGCTTACGGGCGTGATCACGCTGACGGCTGCGCTCAGTTACGGTGAACTCGCGGGCATGATGCCCGATGCGGGCGGACAATACGTATACATACGGCGTGCGTGGGGAAAATTCACATCGTTCCTTTATGGTTGGACTGTTTTTGCAGTCATACAAACAGGAGTGATTGCAGCGGTGGCAATGGCATTTGCGAATTACACTTCGGAATTGCTGCCGGTTTTTTCCGCGAAGCACATTTTGTTTTCCATCGGAACATTTGCAATTACGGCGCAACAGTTATTGGCGGTTGCATTGATCGTGTTTCTCACCTTCGTCAATACACTCGGTGTGAAATCGGGTGCGACGATACAGAAAATTTTCACGTCGGCGAAACTGGTTGCATTGTTCGGTTTGATTTTATTCGGACTGATTCTCGGATTGAAATCGGGAATGCTGGGGCAGAATTTCTCGAACGGATGGAATGCCACACAAACGTATCAGGAAGTGAAAGACGGTCCGTGGCTGACAAGATCGCTCGGTGGATTCCTTTTGCTTTCCGTTTTCGGGATGACAATGATCAATTCGCTTTTTTCGAGTGATGCTTGGAACAATGTGACTTTCATTGCGGGAGAAATAAAGGAACCTCAAAAAAACATTCCGCGAAGCCTTTTGTTGGGAACAGGTATTGTAACCGCACTTTATATCCTTGCAAACATTGCTTACCTCTCACTTTTGAATTTGAAAGGCGATCCGCATGGAGCGGATGTGGTTTCACGCGGAATGCAATTTGCGGAAATGGGAAGGGTGGGAACGGCAGCGGCGACGATGATTTTCGGAAACATTGCAACGGTGATGATGGCGATTCTCATCATGGTTTCCACTTTCGGTTGCAACAATGGAATCATTCTCGCGGGTGCGCGATTGTATTATGCGATGGCGAAAGACGGATTGTTTTTCGGCAAGGCATCTTCATTGAATAAATTTTCCGTTCCGTCTTTCGGTTTGTGGGTGCAATGTTTATGGGCGAGTCTCCTGTGCTTTTCCGGAACGTACAATGATTTGCTCACCTATTGCACATTCGCCTCATTGATTTTTTATATCGTAACGATTGCAGGGATTTTCATGTTGCGCAAAAAGGAACCGAACACACCGCGTCCCTATAAGGCTTTTGGATATCCATTGCTGCCCGCATTCTACATTCTCGCTGCAGGATTCATCTGCATCGATTTGATTGTGATGAAAACATACGACAGTTGTGCAGGATTGATTATTGTTGCGATTGGCATTCCGGTTTATTTTTTACAGAAGTTTTTTTCGAAGGGTTAGTTGGAAAGTTGCAAGTTTGAAAGATTGCGTTTTTCATTCCCTTTTTCACGGAGTCGTTTTGACAGAAAAGAGTGAAAATCTTACATGGGTATGAACGCCATGTTAGTTGCTTCAACCAATTGCGGTGGGTGGCGTACAATTGTATGGATAAAATCAGGTGAACATGAATTTCACGTTATGCCACCTCGATTGGAATGCCGATCCTTTTTAATCCACTAAATGCTCCGCAATGAAAACCATCCTGCATGACCTCCAACTCAACCATTGGCAAGCCATTTTATTGTCTGCACTGCCTGCGTTGCTCAACCTGTTCATTTTTATTTATGTGAGGATAAAATTCCCGGACAATAAAACCTCCATCACTTTTTCGTTGCTTTTGCTTGCACTTATCCTGTTTCAGTTGGGAGACACTTTTGTACGGATGAGTGGTTCAATGGAAACAGCCATTTCATGGAATGCCATATTCAGTTGCGGTCCGCTTTTCATCGCTCCGCTTGGATTGCAATTCTGCCTTTTGTACACCGGCAGGAAAAAATATGCGGAATCATTCCTCGTGCAGTTTTTACTTTATACACCCTCCATTATTCTATTCGTGCTGATACTTCTCAATAGCGATTCCTACAGTTTTTCGGCGTCACCGTTTTGGGGTTGGGTTTACAAAATCAATTTGCAAAGTTATGGCGCCCTTGCAGGGTATTGGATCGGATTGACAGGCATCGGCATGTTATTCCTGCTGATCCATTACATCAGTGAACTCGAGCGGAAAAGCGACAAGGCGAAACAGGCGACCATCATTGCGATCGCAATTTCGATTCCGCTTTTGCAAGGTGTTTTTACGGAAACGATTCTTCCACTCATCAGCAATTCCCATTCCGTACCGCTTTCCTCCGCCACACTCACTTGTTTTTCCATAGGCATACTCATTGCGTTGAAAAAATACAAACTCTTCAGCGCTGCCGATGCACTGAAAACCCCAACTATCCTTGAAGCGATGACAGACATCCTCATCATCCTTTCGAAAGACAAAAAAATCGAATTCATCAATAAGGAGGGTGAAAAGGCTCTTGGTGTTGAGAATTCGGATAAGGAAAACCTGAGAATCGAGGATTTTTTTGTGGCGAGAAAATCCACAGTCGAAAATTTCATCCAAAAATTATTCATACCTGTTCTTGCGGGAGGAAAAGTCCTCAACCATTCCACTGAATTCAAGACGAAATCGGGAGAAACGATTTCGGTTTTGATTTCAGCCACGTCTTTCAAGTCGGCGCTTGGTGAAACACAAATACTCCTGTTGATCCATGACATTACAAATCTCATTCAGACGGCACAACAATTGGCGACCCGTGAGGAGGAATTGAAGAACAAGACGGAAGAGCTCAATTCATTTTTCTATCAGACCACACACGACATGAAAGGGCCTGTGGCTTCGATAGTGGGTTTGACGCAATTGGCGAAAAAGGATTTGACACCGCAAATGACAGTTGCCTGTCTTGATAAAATCGAAAACAGTGCGATGCGGCTCAATACCATTCTCATCGACTTCATCAAAATCATGCAGATCAAGGAACGGAAGTTGGACATTTCAACAATTGATTTTCCAAAGATGGCGGATGACATTATCCAATCCGTAAAATATTCGACGGGACAAGATGTGGTTGATTTCAAAACCTATATCGATTCAAACATTTCCTTTCACGGCGACGAAAAGCTGGTTGATTCGATCCTTTACAATCTGGTTGCCAATGCGGTCAATTACAGGAATACGCTTGCGGAAAAGAATTCATTCGTACATATCCGGATTCATAATTTCGGAAATGGGATTATGATGAAAGTGATTGATAATGGGATCGGCATCAAAAAGGAAATCCAGAACAAGATTTTCAACCTATTCTTCAGGGGCAGCAACGATTCGAAGGGAACCGGACTCGGGTTGTACATTCTCAAGAATGCCGTTACCAAATTGAATGGCCGCGTGGAACTTGAGAGCGGGGAAAACAAGGGAACAACGTTTACCATTTATCTTCCCGATTTAAAGGATGACATGGAAATGAAAAATACGGACACGATCATTTCCTTGGTTTCATGATTTGAAAATAGAAAGCCGAAAGAAAACCGGAATCGCTAGTCAATTACAAACACTTGCGGGACTTTTTCTCATTTGAATCATTCATCTTTGGCCGAATGTCCGGGATGAAAAACCAACTGCGTGAATTTTTTTCCTTTACCGATCGCGAACGCAATGGGACAATTGTCCTGTTGATCCTGATTATGTTCGTCATGATTTTCATTTTCATTCAGGACAAGTTCATCTCGCTTCCCAAGGAAAATTTTTCAAGGTTCGATAATTTCATTGCCGCACTCGACGCCGAAAAAAAACCTGATTCGCTTTTGCCTGATGATAAAAAAACGGGAGAGGGAAATCACGATTCCGGATTTCCTTCCGTTTCAGAAGAGGCCGGCACACATTCCGTTTATCAAACAAAAGAACTTTTCAAATTCGATCCCAATGGATTGCCGGAAGAGGATTGGGTTCGTTTGGGATTGAGTCCGGCGCAGGCGCGTTGTGTGAAAAACTACGAGGCGAAAGGCGGGAAATTCCATTCGAGGGAAGATGTGAAAAAAATGTTCGTGATTTCCGCCGAACGTTATGCCGAATTGGAACCGTACATTACATTGCCCGAAAAACCCGATTGGAAAGATTCGACAAAAAAATATGCCGATTACAAATCCAAATATGCGGATGCATCACAAAAGCCGCTGAGAAAATTCCCTTCGGTCATCGAGTTGAATACGGCCGACACCACTGACCTGATTTCCATCAACGGTATCGGTCCGTCTTTTGCGAAAAGGATCATCGCTTACCGCGAACGTTTGGGCGGTTATCATTCGATCAATCAGCTGACGGAAGTTTTTGGAATTGACCAGGAAAAATTCGACGCGATAAAAAGTTTTGTGAAAGCGGATTCGTCATACATCCGGAAAATAAACATCAACACTGCAGAGATTTCAGATTTGAAAAAAATGCCTTACATCTCGCCGGGTGTGGCAACTGCGTTGGTGAATTACCGGAAAGCGCATGGGAATTTCAAATCGGTTTCCGGAATAAAAAGTTGCCTGATGATCACAACGGATTTGTACAACAAATTGCTTCCTTACCTCACGATCTGAATTCATTCACCCACTTTTGTGCAGCCTTTAAAAACGCAATGGTGAAATGCGGGTTTATGGATGGTTATGGAAAATGTGCGCACTGTAATTTTGTCTGCGGAAAGAATAAAATCCACCGTCCCTGAATTCGCTCTTGGTATGATTCGGGTTTTTTCTCGACTTGCTTATTTTATTCTTTGGAGTTTCGAATCCCTTGTTTTTCTTTCGGATGCCTTGTGCCGTTTTTTCGGATTTGAAATGTTGTGCGGAATAATGTTTTGTCGAATGCTTCAAGCCGAAAGCGGATTCATTTCCAGGACATGCATCCAGCGGGCGCGGATTATATTTTTCAGCATATCCGTTTGATACGATCAGCAGCAGTGCCGCAACAAGAATGAGAATTGAAGTTTTCATGGCATTTGTTTTCAATGTATAATCACATTCCTTACCAAAACCGTTTGTCCGAATGAAATTCGCAAGGGGAAATTGCATCTGGTAGGATTCGCAATGCAATTGGCAGGAAAATCCAACTTCGAACTTCCGACTCCCAGCTCAGAACTAATTATTAATTTGCACAGCACTAATTATTCAATTCTTCCATGGAGTCCATTCGCAATGCCATTCGCACCGTTCCTGATTTTCCGAAACCGGGAATACAGTTCAAGGACATCACCCCATTGTTGCAAGATGCGAAACTCGGGAAGGAAATCGTTTTGGAATTCGAGAAACGCTTGAAGGGAATTCCCGTTGATGCCATTCTCGGAGTGGAAAGCAGGGGATTCCTTTTCGGTTACATGTTGGCGGTGGAAATGAATGTTCCGTTTATTCCCATTCGCAAATCGGGAAAACTTCCCTGGAAAACAATCGGTGTCGATTACGCGCTTGAGTATGGAACTGCGCGCATAGAAATGCATGAAGATGCGTTGCGTGCAGGAATGAAAGTTGTCATTCACGATGATCTTTTGGCAACCGGAGGAACAGCCGCAGCCGCAGCGAAGTTGGCGCTCATGAAAAATGCAACCGTTTCCGCTTTCACGTTTGTAGTGGAACTGGATTTTCTCGAAGGAAGGAAAAAGTTGATGGAATATTCCAGCAATTTTATCAGTCTGGTTAATTACTGAAGATTGGTTCCAGGTTCAATCCAAGTCAATTTGGATTTACCGGATAATATTTTTTTGACAGTGAAATGGGTGAATGAAAATGAAATGTGCTGTTGGCAAAAAATGTATCGAAGTCTGTTGCTAAAACCTTATTTTTGTTCACCGCTCCCCAAAACAATAAAAGAAATTCTCCATGCAGTTTTCCAATAACGAAAATCAACAGATGATTGCCGAAATGGTTCGCAAATTCGGCGAAGAACATATTCGCCCCAAGATGATGGTGTGGGATGAGTCGCAGGAATTTCCTGTGGCGGTGATGAAAAAACTCGGCGAACTCGGATTGCTTGGCGTGCTTGTTCCGCAGGAATATGGCGGATCGGGATTCGGATATTGCGAATATGTAACGGCCATTTCCGAACTCGCAAAAATCTGCGGATCGATTGGCTTGTCGATGGCGGCACACAACTCACTTTGCACAGGACACATCCTGCAATTCGGAAATGAAGAGCAGAAGAAAAAATATTTGCCGTTGCTTGCCACCGGCGAATGGATCGGCGCGTGGGGATTGACAGAACAAAACACAGGATCCGATTCGGGTGGCATGTTGACGACTGCTGTGCTTGACGGCGATCATTTTGTGTTGAACGGTTCGAAAAATTTCATCACGCATGCGATCTCGGGTAATGTTGCGGTGGTGATTGCGCGCACAGGTGAAAAAGGGGATTCGCACGGCATGACGGCTTTCATCATTGAAAAGGGAACGAAGGGAATGACGTCGGGAAAAAAAGAAAACAAATTGGGCATGCGTGCAAGTGAAACGGCAGAATTGATTTTTAGCGATTGCCGTGTTCACAAAAGTCAGGTGATGGGAAAAGTGGGTGATGGATTCATCCAGGCGATGAAAGTGTTGGATGGTGGACGGATTTCCATTGCTGCACTTGCACTCGGCATTGCGAAAGGGGCTTATGACGCGGCGTTGAAATATTCGAAAGAGAGAAACCAATTCGGAAAACCGATTTCGGAATTCCAGGCGATCGCTTTCAAGTTGGCGGATATGGCAACGGAAATCGAAGCGGCGGAAATGTTGACTTTCCAGGCGGCGGACATGAAAAACCGCGGATTGAAAATGACGAAGGAATCCGCGTTTGCAAAATATTATGCATCCGAAGTTTCCGTTCGCGTTTCAACCGAAGCGGTTCAGATTTTCGGTGGATACGGTTACACAAAAGATTTTCCGGCTGAAAAATATTACCGCGATTCAAAATTGTGTACGATCGGAGAGGGAACTTCCGAAATCCAGAAGTTGGTTATTTCGAGAGAGGTTTTGAAATAGGTTTCGATACGTCACGCTCGGCTTGACAATAATGTGATTCAACAATAAAGATTTTCCCCGATGAATTGCAACAGATGTGGACACCCGATTACCGATGGAGCGAATTTCTGTTCCAACTGCGGTTTGCAAAACAGTCCACAAACGTTCAACGCCTATCCACCACCGAATTTTCCACCGCCACCGCAAATCAATCCGCAGCTAAATTCCGATTACAACCAGGCGCAGAAAAATATTTTTGCGTTGGGAATCGTGGCCTTCTCCGTGAATTTTATCTGGGTACTCATCACGTTCATGATGGGATTGTTCGGATTCCATTATTATGACCAATTCGATTTGTTCGTCAAGCCACTGACGTTTCTTACCACCATTCTCGGTGTATTTCTCGCTTTCCTTTTCGTGAAAAAGAAGAATTACAAAACCGTTTTACTCATCTTTTTCATTGTGTTGGCTTTGGGTGAACTTTTCCAGATTTTCCTGAGCGATTTTTTCCGGCATTTTTTCAGACACTTTTTCCGGCATTTTTTTTGAGCGGAAATCCCAAACTTCATTTTCAGTTGTAAAAGTCGAGCCACTCATGGGAGAATTCTCCCGTTCATCTCGACAATCCCTTTTCCAAACAATTTTCCATTAATTTTATGCGTTCTCAGAAAACAACATTTCATCTGACCCGAAAATCCCAATGAAAAAAATCATCTTTTTATTCGCCGTTGCATTTTCCATTTCCGTTGCTGCACAAAAAAATGCTGCGCCGGCAAAAGCGCCGGACAATTGGTTCAACCTTTCCTATTCCACCGATCATGTGCATGGTATAGGAACCGAACACACTTATGCCGATCTCACGCAAGGGAAAAAAGCGGATACCGTAATTGTTTGTGTGCTTGACGGCGGTGTCGATTACAATCACGAGGATTTGAAAGGCGTGATGTGGCACAACCCAAAAGAAATCCCTGGCAATGGAATTGATGATGACCATAATGGTTATGTGGATGATGTATACGGTTGGAATTTCCAGGGCAATAAAAATGGGCAGAATGTGCAGTATGACAATCTTGAAATGGTGCGGTTGCTTCGTCCATTGGCAAAAAAATTCAAGGGGCAGGATGCGAATTCCGTTGCGCCTTCCGATAAGGATGAGTTCAACAAATACCTTGCACTGAAAGCAACTTACGATAAGGAATATGCCGAAACACAACAGGAACTCGATGGGCTGAAAGGTTTCAAGCATGCATTGGATGCCATTGAAACGGACATCAAAAAACAACGGAAAGTCGACACCGTGATGTACGCCGATTTTGCGGCTTATGTGCCTGCCGACAATTACGTGAAACTTTATGGAAGACTGAAAAAATTCATTACCAATGAAGCGATGTTCACCGAAGTGCACAAGGAAATTTCTGAAGGCATGACGGAGTTGCAGACAAAAATGGATTACAACCTGAACATGGATTATGATCCGCGTTCAATTGTGGGCGATGATTATGAAAATGTGAACGACCACGATTATGGAAATCCCGATGTGAAAGGTCCCGATGCGGAACATGGCACACACGTGGCTGGAATCATTGCCGCAAACAGAAACAACAATATTGGAATTCTCGGAGTGGCGACACCTGTGAAAATAATGGCGGTGCGTGTTGTTCCGAATGGCGATGAACGCGACAAGGATGTTGCGAATGGAATCCGTTATGCGGTTGACAATGGTGCGAAAATCATCAACATGAGTTTTGGAAAAGCGTATGCTTACAATAAAGCTGCCGTTGACGAAGCGGTGAAATATGCGGAGAGCAAAGGAGTGTTGCTTGTACACGCTGCCGGAAATGACAATCAGGACAACGACACGCATACGGATTATCCGAATTGCCATTATCTCAGCGGAGGAACGGCAACCAATTGGATTGAAGTGGGGGCGCTTTCCTGGCAGGATGGTGCAAATGTGGTGGCGCCTTTCAGCAATTACGGTCATACGCAAGTGAATGTTTTCGCTCCCGGAGTTGACATTCATTCCTGCAAGGTTGACGGCGGTTATGTCGACTTGAGTGGAACAAGCATGGCATCGCCGGTATGCGCCGGTGCATGCGCATTGCTGAAAGCTTATTATCCCAACCTCACACCGGCACAGATAAAATCAGTGATTGAACAGTCATCCGACAAATCTTTCGCCGACAAAAAAGTGAATTGTCCCGGTGGAAAAAACAGGTTGACGAAAAAGAGGACACAGAAAAAAGGTATGAAAGCGAATAAGGTGAAATTCAAGACACTCAGTACAACGGGAGGAATGGTGGATGTCTACGCCGCTTTCAAGTTGGCGGGAACGATGAAATGATTTGCTGATGCAAGAAAAAAAAGAGGTTGTATTGAATTACAACCTCTTTTTTTGTGTCTTTCCTGTGCCTCCGTTCCTCTGTGGCAAAACAACCATCACATCAGCAAATCGGCAAATTCCCCCTGCGCTTTTTCAAAGTCCTCCGGAATCCCGATGTCGATGAAATACCCTTCGCTGATGAAAGATTGCAACCAGAGTTTATCGGCGAGCCTGGCAAAAAAATCATACTCGATTGAAAACTGTTTCGCCGCTTGTGTATTTCCGAGAAAGGTTTTTCTGCGCAACAGGTAAATCCCTCCATTGATGAGCGCCTCGCCTTTCACCTCGGGAGATTTTTCCCTGAATGAAATGATTCTTGTTCCATCGAGCTGGATCGTGCCGTAGCGAGAACCGTCGGCCACTTTGCGCAACGCAAGTGTCGCATCGGATGAACCGCCCAAATGGTTTTCGAAAAACCTGTCGAGTTCCACATTGAAAAAGGAATCGCCGTTCATCGCTAGTACGTGCGCACCCGAACATTTTTCCATTGCCAAACGGATTCCCCCTCCGGTGCCCAATGGAATTTCCTCCTTCGCATAAACGACTTTTATGCCGAGATATTCATTCCCGAATTGTTCTTCCACTTTTTCGGAAAGGTATCCGACAGACAGGACAATTTTCTCGATCCCGTATTTTTTCAGGTAGAGAAACAGGTAGTGCAGGAACGGTTTCCCATTTACCGGCGCCAATGATTTTGGCAAATCGGAAACAACAGAACGCAACCGTGTCCCGAATCCTCCTGCAAGTATGATGGCTTCCGTGATCAAGATAATGGTGAATGATGTGTGATGAATGATGTGAATGAGTTGGGCATGTCCCTCCCGAATTCCCGGGAGGGTCGGGCTATCCGTTCCAAGTCCGGCAGCCCACAAGGCAAACACACTTCGGGCTTTCCACTGCTATCCCTCATGCAAAAAAAATATCATCGTGATTATTTATCCTTCACTTTCGAATGGTATCCTGCAATCTTCAGGGAATCGCCAACGAATTTCAATACGAAATCCTCATTGTTCGAGGAGTGATCGTAAGTGGCGGAATAATTCAAATCGATTTCCCCATTGATGTGATGATCCTTTTCCGTCACGTCGCTTTTCCCGTCAACAAAACTTGTTTCCTGCACACTTCCCCAATCCCCATTCATTTTCTGGAGAAGGGCTTCCGCATCTTTCGGTGCGGCATCGGCTCCGCAAAGTGCAGATGCGTCGGAAAAATTTCCCGCCTTTACATATCCATAAAATTTGTCGACGATGTGTTGGCCGCGATCAAGATCCACTTGCGAGTTGATGCGTTTGGAGAAAGGCGCGCACGATGCGACGAGCACGAGCGGGAACAGGGCGATTTTTTTCATAGGGGATTTTGTTCGGTTTTTTGTTTTGAGATTGCTGACGTGAATGTCGGAGTGGAACTATTTTTTCGGAAACATTTTCATTTCCACCATTTCGCAAAGCGTATGCCCGAGCAGCATGTGGCATTCCTGAATGCGTGGTGTATCAGTTGAAGGGATGTTGATCAGGAAATCGCAGAGCGGTTTCATTTTCCCTCCGGTTTCCCCCGTGAAACCCGCAGTGACCATTCCGATTTCCCTCGCTTTCGCCAAGGCGTTGATGACGTTTCCGGAATTTCCGCTGGTGGAAAGCCCGATGAGCACATCGCCTTTTTTCCCCATCGCCTGCGTGAGGCGCGCGTACACCTGTTCGTAGGAATAATCGTTGGCAACGGCGGTGAGGTAAGAGGTGTTCACATGCAATGCGTCGGAAAAGAGGGGAGGGCGGTCATAATAAAACCTTCCCGACAATTCCGCGGCGAGATGCTGTGCGTCGGCAGCGCTTCCGCCATTCCCGCACCACAGCACTTTCCCGCCTTGGTTGTAACATAATACAACTTTTTCAACCAACTGCTTCAGCGAATCCAGAATCGCGCTGTTGTTCAGCAGCGAGGATTTCAGTTTCGCAGAAGCCTCGATGCGTGTGCGGATAAAATTTATTTCGTCCATGTGGTTAATCCGTGAGAGGTAAATGTAAACGATTTTGTGCGTCCGCCGAATTGCTCCAGCGCTTTTGAAACTTTCAGGCGAGTGGTTCCGGGACAATAGAAAAACATGAATCCGCCACCGCCGGCACCGGAAATTTTTCCGCCCGTTGCACCTGCGGCGAGAGCGCCTTCGTAAATTTTATCGAGTGTGGAATTTGAAATCGATGCCGCCATTTTCTTCTTGTGTTCCCAGCCCATGTTCAGCACTTCGCCGAAACGGTCGGTTTCTCCGCGCAGCAAACATTCCTTCATGAGTTGCGCCTGCTGCTTGAGTTGGTGCATGGCATCGACGGCTTCGGCATTTTTGTTTTTTACATTTTCCACCTGATGTGAAATGATGGTAGCGGAATCGCGATTGGTTTCGGTGAAATACAAAAGAAGATTCATCTCGAGTTCATTCATCACATCCGGTTTTATCATCAGCGGATTCACGATCACTTGGTCATTCGCCAGGAATTCCAGGAAATTCACACCGCCGAAAGTTGCCGCGTATTGATCCTGTTTCCCTCCGGCCATTTTCATTTCGATGCGTTCAATTTCAAAAGCCATGTGTGCGATGTCGTAATTCCCCAGTGGCAATTTCAACCATTCCACAAATGCGCCGAGAATGGCAACAACAAGTGTGGAAGAAGTTCCCAATCCGGAACCCTGTGGTGCATCAATCCAGGTGGTCATGCGGAATGAAAGCGGTTTTTTCGTGAACTGCCGGACGATGCGGTTGTAAACGCCGCATTGCAATTCATAAGCGCGGTTATCAATCGGCAATTCCGGTGCGGAATCATACGAACGGAAATTATCGGCAGTGCCCGAAACCAATTCTATTTTCCCATTGTCAAGCGGTTCAATCGTTGCATAGGCATAACTGGAAATCGTTGCATTGAGAATCGCTCCTCCGTACAAATCGGAATAGGTAGAAACATCGGTCCCACCACCGGCAAGTCCTAATCGTAATGGTGCTTTACTTTTTATCATCGGTTATTTTTCTGTTATGCAACTTTTTTTCAATCGTTCAGCTTTCCGATTTTTCAACTATTCTCCTGTACAGGGTTTCAATGCTGTCAATCATCACGTCCCAACCGTATTTCTTTTTTTCCTCGATCGTCGCCTTCACGAAATTCCCTTCGCGGTTGTTTTGATAAAAATCCACAATGCAATCTGCGATTTCCTTCACATCCGGTTCCACCACATAACCCGATTTACCGTGGAAAATGATTTCTGCAAGTCCGGCCACATTTGTAACAAGCGACGGTTTGTCGAATTGAATGGCAACTTTTGTCACACCGCTGTTTGTTGCATTGTGATACGTTTGTGCCACCATATCGCAGGCGGAAAAATACCAATGCACATCTTCATTCGGGATAAAATCCGTTTTAAGGACAAGGTTGTTTTTCAAATTCAAGCGCTCGATTATTTCCCCGTAATATTTCGCATCCTCATAATATTCGCCGGCCACAATCAGTTTCACATTCAGTTCCCGCACACGCGAATCGGCCATCGCTTCCAATAAAAGATCGAGGCCTTTGTAACGGCGTATGAAACCGAAAAAGAGAAGGTATCTGCCATGTTCCGTCAACTGCAAATATTCCCGCGCTTTTGTTTTTTCAACGATATTCCCGAATGAAGTGTAAAGCGGATGTTCGGTAAAAAGCTTGATGTCTGAATTTGTGAATTGGTTCAAGTCAGCCAATACTTTTTGGGACATTGTCAAATAACCGTCACAACTTTTCAGGAAATATTTCGAGAACATTTTATCGCCGAAACGCTTTTCATGCGGAATTGCATTGTCGACAAGTGCAATGACTTTTGTTTTTCCGTTTTTTTTCGCTCTTCGTGCAATTGTTCCGAGCGATGGTCCCATGAATGGCAACCAGTAACGAATGAGGATGAAATCCGGTTTTTCTTTCCTGATGTATTTTCCAACCGAAAGCCAATTGAACGGATTGACTGAATTTATTCTCGTTTCGATTTTTATTCCTTCGGGAGATTTGCCGGTTGTGTCGAATTGTGTGGTTCCGGGAAAAAGGAAATTCGGATACTGCAATGAAAAGGAAATTATTCTGGCATCATGTCCGACATCGTTGAATGATCGGCAGAGCAATTCGTCGAATGTTGCCAATCCGCCGCGCAATGGAAATGCGGGACCGAGGATGAATATTTTTTTCTTTTCCAATTTTTTATCTGCGGCTTCAAATGTACGGTGAACGAAGGAAAGAATTATTTAATGGTATTTTTGAAAAAGCATATTTATGTTAATGAAACATCTCGTTTTAATTTTTTCGTTGCTGATTTTTTGTGGAAGCGGTTTTGCGCAGGCGCATAAGCTTGTCGTTTATGGAATGAAGGGGGAGAAGTGTTCCGACACAATCAAGGTTGGCGATTATGTAAAAGTGAAATTGAAGAATGGGAAAAAGATTACGGGATACATTCCGAACATAGAAAATGATTATTTCATTGTTGAATATGATACGGTTCGCCCTGAACAGGTGGTTGCATTGCGGTATGAGCCCAGGCATCCGGAACATGTGGGTAAAATAATAATGATCAGTGCAGGCGCCATTGCTGTTTTGGGAATAGGAACCGTGATCGCATCG
>CAYMZV010000008.1:32998-34395 GCA_964394965.1 uncultured Chryseobacterium sp. | reverse complement strand
GCGTCCCGGCAGCCCTTGCATTATATCGGGCGTGTTCATGTTCACGATTCCGTTCCCATCGGTGTCGGCATGTTTGGCATTGACGCCTGTGATGAATTGTGCCGGCCAATCGAGACAAGGTTGCGCATAATAATTGGTGGATGCTCCAGGACGTACAAATCCGGTTTGGTTGTATGCGATTCCAATGTTCAACAGGTCAAGATTATTGGTGATCAAATCGTAATTCGCATCACCCGGCCACACATCGCTTACAGGTTGCACACAACTCGAGAACTGCCATCCGGTATTGTTCGAAATGTTTGAACTGTAAATTCCCGCATAAAAAACGCCACCGCCTGTTGCATTCTGGTCTTGCATGTAAATGTAATTCAGGCAAGCCGTGTCGCCGGGCGGCATGGAAATGGTGGATTGATTTCCCGGAGTGTCACTGATCAATGAAATCGGGAATCCACCTGTTGCATTTGCCTGAATGGTGGAATCAACGGTTTGGATGGATCCGGCTTTAAGTGTAACCGTTTGTCCGGGATTGTTGAAATAAAGCGTATCAAAAATATTGTTTCCCTGAATGGTGAAATTTCCGGTAGGTCCGGAAACCTTGTCGAAATGACTGTTGCTCAAAAGGAGTGAATTGCTGCCACCGTAAAAATTCAAATCATGATAAGTTTGATTTCCTCCAATGAAATTTCCCGATGAAATGCTGTTGATGATGGTACTGTCGGCATGAAGTGTCATGGCAGATGCTGCATTCCACGTACCGTTGAAGTCGATTGTTGACGTTCCCAGGAATGCAGTGTCCAACAGAGATATGCTGCCTGCATTTATGTAGTTGTCATTCGAATGAAAAGTTCCGCTCGACAATTGAAGGCTTTGGGCGTGAAGGGAATCCTGCAATGTCCAGCCTCCTCCATTGCCATCCATCGAAACGACAAATAAGGAATGCTTGGCTGATGTAATCGTATTTCCCGGCAAAGCCGAAGTGAAATGAAAATGCCCGTAACCGACAGCCATCGTATCAATCAGCGTGAGTGATCCGTGGATTTCAAACGTGTTGCCTTGACTGTTCAATGTCGGACCGAATTGTGCGCCCGTCCAATCCATGTTCGTGCAATAGGCGGTTGTAACATTGATGTTTACATCCTGTCCGGTGGAGGAAAAAGAATTCCCGTCAAAAAATACATTGTCATAAAGTGTGGGCAAACAACTTCCGCCGGGTCCACCACTTGTAATCGACCAATGCAGCGGATCATTCCAATTTCCGGTTCCGCCCACCCAAAACAGATTCTGTACAACCACCAACGGAATTGTCCATCCGGTAACATTTGATACAACAACGGAATTATTCGCCGTGAAATTCGCACCGCCGGCCGCGTTGATGTCCTGCATGAGCAAATAATCCA
>CAYMZV010000008.1:0-32898 GCA_964394965.1 uncultured Chryseobacterium sp. | reverse complement strand
GCGTCACATTTCCCGAAGCTTTTGAAATGGTTGCCTGCTGACCCGGATTGGTTGATTGCAAAATTGTCAATCCCGAACATGATCCATTCATTGCAATCGTGTCAACGATTGTTTGTGTAACTCCCGCTTGCAGGTTGATCGAATAGCCGGGATTATTGCAATAAAGCGAATCGAACGTATTGATTCCATTGACCGAAAAAATTCCTGTCGGTCCTGAAACCTTATCGAAGGAATTATTCCCATCTATAAACCCGTCGCTGATGCCGATAAAATTCAAATCGTGATAAACATGATTTCCCCCACTGAAGTTCGCCGATGAATGGCTGTTGATGATTGTGCTGTCGGCGTGGACGGGTGCTGAAGACAATGCCGACCACGAGCCATTGTAATCGATGGTTGATGTTCCGAAATAAACTGCGCTGCCCAACACGACCGTTCCGGTGGAAATATAATTGCCGTTGGAATAAAAAGTCCCCGCATTGCAAAACAGTGTTTGTGAACGCAGCGTATCCTGCAATAAAAAAGTGCCGCTTCCATCGATATAAACATTGGGCAACATTTTTCCCGCTGTAGTGATTGTATTTCCTGCAGTGGTGGATTTGAAATCATAATAACCGCCGGCAACTGTCATCGTATCAATCAGGGTGAGTGACCCGTGGATTTCGACCGTGTTGTTCAGGGTTTTGAATGTCGGACCGAATTGTGCGCCTGTCCAATCCATGTTCAGGCAATAAGCGGTTGCAACATTGATGTTCACATCCTGTCCGGTCGAGGAAAAGGAATTCCCGTCAAAAAATACATTGTCGTAAAATGTGGGCAAACAACTTCCGCCCGGTCCTCCGCTTGTGGTTGACCAGTGCTGCGGATCATTCCAATTTCCGGTTCCACCGACCCAATACATATTCTGCACAACGACCACTGGAACTGTCCATCCTGTAACGTTTGATACAACAACGGAATTATTCGCCGTGAAATTCGCACCGCCGGTCGCGTTGATGTCCTGCATGAGCAAATAATCCAGCGTCACATTTCCCGAAGCTTTTGAAATGGTTGCCTGCTGACCCGGATTGGTTGACCGAAAAGTCGTCAGTCCAGAGCATGAACCATCCATTGCAATGGTGTCAACGATTGTTTGTGTCACTCCCGATTGCAGTGTAACGTATTGTCCCGGATTATTGCAATAGAGCGTATCAAAAACATTACTGCCGTTGATCACGAACATTCCTGCCGGTCCTGAAACCTTGTCGAATTGATTGTTTCCGTAAAGGGATGAATTGCTGTTGCCGATGAAATTCAAGTCGTGATACACATGATCCCCACCACTGAAATTTGCGGAAGAATAACTATTGATGGTTGTACTGTCCGCATCAATCTGTGAAAGGCCATTGGCCGTCCATGATCCATTGTAATTGATTGTGGATGTACCCAAAAATGCGTTGCTGCCCAATATGATATTGCTGCAGGTGATGTAATTGTTGTTGGAATAAAATGTTCCGGCATTGGTTGAAATCGATTGTGCATGAAGGGAATCCTGCAATGCCCAACTTCCTCCGATTCCATCCATCAGGATGGTATTCAAAGGATGGCCGGCGCTGGTAATTGTTTCTCCGGGAGTTGTTGCCTTGAAATCGATCATGCCATAATGCGACCAAGTCATTCCGGTATCGAGCGTAAAACTTCCATAAATTTCAAGCTGGCCTGTGGAAGAGTTTCCGGAAAAAATGGGATGATGCGTGACGCCGACCCAACTCATGTTGTTGCAGGTGAAAATTGTTGCCGTAATGGAAACATCCTGTCCGCTGGAGGAAAAGGAATTCGCATCGAAATAAACATCATCAAATGGAGTGGGTTCCTGCACGTGATAAACATTCCCGCCGCTCGCAGTTGCCCAATGATTCGCATAATCACTCCAGTCGCCCGCACCATTCACCCAATAATAATTCGAAGCGGAAATGAAAGCCGGTAACAGGAATAATGCGGCAAACAAAAAATATCGGCGAACAGGAAAAGGGAAATGATGAGCCATGAACCAAGGGTTGGGTTCAGCTAATTTAGGTTTAAGAAAGTGTTAAAGCAAGGCGACTCTTGGAAATTGGGTGATTTGGATAATTGGGTGTTGAGGAAATGGGGATGAAAAAACCGATAGGCAAAATCAATTTTTCATTCGGGAGGGTTCGAAAAAACGGTTATCTGCAACATGATTCCGCACAATCCGCAAATGGTTTTTATGCAATGGCATAACATGAAAATCTGCGAAACCTCTTTTGTGTCAAAATCAAATTCCACATTCTGGTTGTCATGATAGAAAATGTCTCCTCTGGAAATCCAATCGTAGGAACGCCAGCCATAAAAGAGAACGAAAGCGATGAGTAATATCGTCACTAAAGGTCCAAACACTTCGAATTCCTTTTTGCACAAATAACCGAGATACAAAAATATGCCTGCAAAAACCGCATCGCCGGTTACCGTTAAAATCGAATAATCGGCTGCACTGCAAAACTCAATTGAAATGCAGGCAAGCAATAAAATCGAAAAGAAAAAATAAAGTCGGTAGGAGGTGCGTTGAATGTCTTTCATAAAATTCTGTTTTCACCTTACGGAATCCTCACCCCAACAACCAAAATGTCATCTACCTGATCCAATTCACCTTGCCAGGCCGCAAGATTCTTTTCAAGATTTTCCTTTTGTTCGGCAATCGGCTGTGTGGAGATTTTTTTCAGCAAGCGCAGAAAATTCCGGTACATGAATTTTTTTCCTGTTGGTCCACCGAATTGGTCGGCGTAACCGTCGGTAAAAAGATAGAGCATGTCGCCCGATTGAACAGGGACGACTTTTTCAGTGAACCTTTTTTTCCCTCCTTCAATCCGTCCGCCAATCGAAAAACGGTCGCCGGAAATTTCCTGGACTTCATTTTTACGAATGAGAATCAATGGACGTTTGGCACCGGAGTATTGCAAAAAGTTTTTTTCAAAATGCCAGACAAGCAAACCGATGTCCATTCCATCCTGCGCAGTTGATTCTCCCCTGCGATTGGTAAAAACCTCCTGCACTTTTTCGTCGAGCATGTCCAATGTTTGTGCAGGACTTTGTATCGAAGGATCGCGTACGGTGATGTTGAGCATTTCATTTCCCACCACCGACATGAATGCGCCCGGCACACCGTGACCCGTGCAATCGGCAGCGGCGAGCAGTGCAACATCTTTTGCGGAGGAGAACCAGAAAAAATCGCCGCTCACAATATCCTTCGGGCGGAAAAAAATAAATGATTCCGGAAAAACTTCCTTGATTCCCTCTTGTGTCGGAAGAATGGCTTCCTGCAGGTAACGCGCATAATGAATGCTGTCGGTGATGTCCTTGTTTTTCTGCCGCACAATTTCTTCCTGCATTTTTCTTTCTGTCACATCGGTGTCAATGATGATCAGTTTGAACAATTCTCCCTTGTCGTTGAAAATGGGAGTGAGTGTGGAGGATTCCCAAACGATTTTCCCATTCTCGAGTTCATTCGCCGCCTCATAACGTACCGTACTTTTTGTCCGCACACAATTGTCGATGATGGAATGTATTTCCGGATTGTTGCTCACATCATAAATCGTGTTGCCGTATTTCCTTTTGAATTCTCCCAATGTCAAACCGTTCAAACGTTCGAAACTGGAATTCACCCATTCAAGTGTCCCATCGGCTGAAAGGATGAGAATGGAATTTTCCGTTTGACGTGCAACAATGGAAAGGCGTTCGAGTTCCCTGTTCTTGAATTCGATCTCTCCGCGGATTTTTTCCAATTCCTCATTTTCCCTTCTGAAATTTTCCTTTTCAAGATTGAATTTTTCCACCTGCGATTTCATGTGCAGGGTCTCCAGCAGAATCTGTTGGTTGTGTTTTTGCAATTCGCTTTTTTTCGAATCGTACGATTTATAATAACGCAACGCTTCCCTGTGATTTCCGCTTTCCTCGAATGTTTCACTCAGCAATTGCAATATTTCCGTAATCAAGGCCAACTCACCCATTTCTTCCGCAATGCCCAAGGCCGTGAGAAATCCCCTGATCGCCTCTTCATGATTTTTATTTTTCCGGAAATAATTCCCAATGCTCTTGTTTGCATTCGCCATTCCGCGCAAATGATTGATCGAAGCGGCCACCTCCAATGCACGGCGCAAATGGGAAATGCCCTCCTCATTTTCATCGCACGAGATGCAGACATTTCCAAGATTGTCCAATAAATCCGAAAGGCCGATCCGGTCATCTATTTTTTCAAGGATTGATTTTCCCTCGAGCATGAATTTTTTCGCTTCATCGTACCGTTTCATTTTCTGGTACACGTGACCGATGTTGCCGATGTTGTAAGCGGTTCCCTGTTCGTCATTTTCCTTTCTGGTAATCACCAATGCCTTGTTGTAACAATCGATTGACGGGGAAAAAAGGTTGATGGAATGATAAACGTTCCCGATGTTGCGCAATGTGGAACCGATTGCATGCGTGTCATGCTGCTCTTCGAAAAGCAACAGTGCCTTTTCCAGATCGATGATGGCTTGGTTGTAATGCGACAATAAATAATAAGCGGTGCCCGAATTGCGAAACGAATAGGCGATGCCGACCGGGAAATTTTTGCTTTCGGAAATTTCCCTCGCATGAAGTGCCAACTCCAACGTGTCTTTCGGATACGAACGGCGAATATTCCAGCCCGTGCGAATGAGCGTGAGCACCCGTTCCTGTACATCGGCAATCTGCGCAGCTTCTTCCAATACCTGATTTACCTTGGACATCAATCGTTCAGTTGATGCTTAAAGATAGATTTTTTTGGTGGAGAATTTGGCAATACAGACTTTTGGCAGTGGCTCATTTTGCATGAATGACTCTTGCCATGAAACTCAGTGATTTGCCCGTGCCTCTGTGTCTCTGTGGCAATTCCAAATTCAAAAGACCACTTCCGTTTCAACAAGTTTGGTTTCCGATCCGTTCTTCAGGATAGCTTTCACTTGGTAGATGTAAGTATTTCCAGGATACAATTCCTTGTCAATGATGGATGAGAAATTTCCATTCACAGTTTTCCATGTTCGCATCGGTTCACCTTTTTTTGATTTGTAAATGATGTAACGGTCAACTTGTGCATTGGGCATTAGCCACGAAAGAGTAATGTCCCTTTTTTCGAAATCGGGAATGGCGGAAAATCCGTTGAGCGTCGGATAAATCCGCGGTTGATAATGTATCGTTGGAAAACCAGTCATTGATTTATTCCCGCTGCTGTCGGTAACGGTCAGCGAATAGGAATAGTCCATTCCCGCTGATGCAAGAAAATCCGTGAAGCGCTGAACCGTATCTTTTCCCGCACAGCTTGTCAATTGGGAAATTTCCCCATTCGAAGATTTCCGGAACAATTCCACACACATCACATCATCGCTGCCACTGTTGATCCATGTGAGATGAATGGAAGAATCCGTTTGAACGATGGATTTTGCGACAGGAGCAATCGGAGGGATTTTGTCAGGGCGTTTTAATAAACACGGAGAAGAATTTTTGGAATTGTTGTACAGTTTGTCCACACTTCGTACGCAGTAATATACATCATGCGTGAGTGTGTGCAAAGTAACGGTATCCGTAAAATCATTGCGGGAAAGAATGGAATCACTCACTTCATGGAATTCCTCTTTCAACGAGTTGCAACGGAAAACCCGATATCCTTTCAAATCATTTGCCGAAACTTTTTCCCAAGTGAGATGCACGATTCCACTCGTGTCAATGCTCCCTTTCACATGTTGCGGAACAGGAGGTGGATCGTTGTCCTGCAATTGAAAAAAATAGGGGAATGAAAATCCAGAATCATTGTCGATGCTGATGGCAACAATCCGATAATAATTTGCAAAAGCAGGGTGTTCATCGACGAAAGAAAGGCTGGTTTTATCCAGTGGCACGAAATTTATTTCTTGATAAGAACCATCCGCTTTTGACGCGCGCAGGACAGAAAAATTTTTCAATTGCGAAAAATCAATCGCTTCATTCAAATGCCATTTCATTTCGACACTTTTATTGTCATTGGAAAAAAGTGTATCCACCAACGGGAAAACCGTCCACTCTTCACGGCCTTTCCCTTTCACCATTTCGGAAGCAGGGCCCGTCACTCCGAAAAAGGAATAGCCACGCACACGATACCAATAGGTCTTGTGATTTTGCGGAAACGTATCCTGATAAACCAATTCTGTTTTGTTTTCCTCGTATTGCGATTTTGCAAAAACCAAAAGTGTCGGATTGACCCTGACAAAATGCAAACTGTCTTCTGAACGTTCGACAATGAAACCGGCATATTGCTCGCGTGTTGTTGAAACATCGAAAGCGATGGATGCCTTTTTATTTTTGAAATCACCGCGAATGTTTGCGGGGAAATCAAGCGCAGAAATTTTTCCATTGACAATTGCAGTCGCTGAAATCTGTTTTTCATTTACAGGTATCGAAGCAATGGAAATCCGATAAACATAAACTTGTCCCGGAGAAATTCCCTTGTCGCAGAAAAACAACCCTTCCGCTTTTGCGGTACTCACGGAAAGATCAGCGGCTTTCAATACAAATCCGAATTTTGTCTGCTCCTCGATTTTGCTTTTTTCGGGATCAGTTGTTTTGGTTTCTTCGAACAGGCTTTGAAATACAAATGCATTCAGTTTGTCTGTACGAATCAATTCATTCCATGTTGAATCTGTTTTTGGCAATGGAAGAATGGGTGATGAAATGAAATTTGCTTTTCCATTGGGGAATTCATCTTTTGTGAAACGTTCGATTACGTAACCATTTTCATTTCCGAGTTTCCATGCTTCAACGGTTGATGGAATCCAACGGAGCATGATGCTGTCATGCGTGGTGAAGGTGCGGATGAGGATGTAGGGAGAAGCTTGTGCAAAGAGAATTTTTCCGAAGAGAAAAAATGCCACAGAGGCACGGAGACACAGCGAAATTTTTCCCTGTGCCTCCGTGTCTCTGTGGCAATACTTATTTTGAGAATCCATCAGTTCTGTACGATGTTGCATTGATTGCCCGACTCAAAAGAAAAATCGCAGTGCCCGGAAACCAATCCTCCCAACACATCATAATCGCAACCCATTGCACCGCCCACCCAACTCGGATTCGGAACACGCGTTTCCAAAACGGCAGCTGCGGAAAATGTGACAAGCGTAAAATCAAAATCCTGAGCAGCAACAGTTCCATGTATTCCCAGACCTCCCTGCAGATACGCATACACTTGTCCGCTCGCATACCAACCATTGATTCCGATTTTATCGCTTGCATTCGCACAGTGCGCATTCGGTCCATAATCCAAAACCATGATGTCAAATCCTGCACCTGCCGAAAAATTGTAGTAGACATACCAATGTTCAAATCCAATCTGGCCATTGAATCCATTTCCGAAACTTGCACCGAAAGCAAAACCGCTGCCGTTATCCAAGGCGGTTTGATTCCGTTGGTGATCCAAACCGTTTGTACCGACAACTGAAGTTACATTTTGCGGCGGTGGTGGCATTGCATCAATCACTTTTCCCGCTTCGAAGTATGCATTGAAATTTGCAAGTCCGGCAACATTCACATTGATGCGCGATTGCGGCCGACCGATATAAACATACCAAACGGCAGAATCGAAATGCAATAGGGCGGTTCCGTTTCCCGTGAGTCCGGGCATGTGAATTTGCGCACCCATCACGGCGTGCAAGGCATCATTCACGAAATCATATTGCATCATCAGCGAAGCGGTTGCTGGAATTTGTGAAGGGGTTTTGTTTTGACGTTCGGCAATTCCTGTCATGAAAAAAACATTTCCGCTGAGTTGCAACAGGTTTATTCCTCCGTTGGAATTGAAATTCATTTCCAATGCGACATCACCGTTGCAGGGTTTCGGCGAACCACTTGTGCCAAGCGTAACACCGGCTTTTATTCCGAGACCTGCATTTTGATCGGGAACATAACCGGAAGCATTTCCGAATGCCGAAGTGTACAGTTCATCCTGCAATGAAATCGTATTTGACCGGTGCATGTGATAATAAATTCCTCCCATGAAGCGATAGATGGATGCTCCCGCCATTGGAATTACTGCAGGCACGGCTGCATCGACATAGAAATATTTATATCCATTTATTTTTCCAAACCACACACTTGCCAGAGCGGGCGACGGCATTATTTTTTCAATTGTCATTGCGAGTTGGCCGTAAAAACCTTTTCCATAGGCCGGATCATTGTTTTTGAAAATGATATTTCCATTGAGGCGAAAAGGTCCGCTGTTGAAAGCGAGGCCGACATTGTTTACCTGAAGGTTATCGAATTCCCATTTCAGTTTTGTTGAATTTCCCGTTGCATCATCATTTACAATATTTGTTTTTGTAATAATGGTGAATCCACCCGTAACGGAAATGTCAAGTGTTCCAGGATCCATGAAATTGATGGCAACACCAAACCCAATGGCAGGTTTATTGTTGACCACACCCACTTGAATGGAATTGAAACCGAAATTGAATCCACCGAGATTGTTTGAATCGGGATGAAGGGGCGTGAGTGAAAAAATTCCTGCACGCAGCAATGGAGCTTCGGAAGCGATTGTCAATTCCTGAAACGACAATCCTTTTGTTTTCGCATCTGTGTGAGTGAGCGAAAGCATGCCATTCAGGATCGCGATCGGTTTCAGTTTCCCATTTGATTTTGCAATTGTCAATTGGGAAGTATTGTTCAATGTCAACGTTGCTGAAAAAACCTGTGCGTTGATATTTTCCGCTGGAGAAATCGTAAAGCTGTAATCCGTTTCCTGTGTTTGCAGATTTTGAAAAACAAATGCCGAATAGGAAATGGAATCGGTTTCACTCACGGGAAGTTTTATGAATCCTGAAATCGTTCCCCCATTCAAATGATTTGAAGTCAGGCTGGCGCCAATGGAAAGAATGGAAAATCCCCAACCGTTCATGCTTCCCTGTGCGCAATGGAAAAGATCGGTTGCCTGGAATAATCCCGATACGCCGGAATTGTCAATCAACAAATTCGTCGCCACGATTTCCGGACGTTGGCCATTTTTCGAAAGTTCCCTTGGAAGTTTTACCCTGAATTGCCGCATGTAAAAGCCTGTCCACAACAATGGATTTCCATTGCAATTCGCAAGATTGTATCCCGGTGGAAAATTCATATTCGCTGCATTTGCCAATTCACTGAAATCCGCCGTTGCATCAAGAATTGTAAAAGACATGTCGTTGATTCCCCGAATGCAAAATGGTGAGAAGGAAGTTTGCACAACAAAATCGTGAATGTCATTGGTATGGATTTCAAAACCCGCACGCACCACGGAGTCGGACGAAAAACTCGGATCGGGATAAATCATTCCCGAATCGAATTCAAAATATCCTTTCAAGTTGACGGATGAAAAACCGTTGCAATCCCATTCCACATAATTGAATCCATCGGGTTTCAGAACCATTGTCACTTTCGGACCAAGTGAAATCCGGTGTTCACTCACGAGTACCAACTTTGTATTCGGTCCGGGCATGACACCTTTTGGATTGAAAGAAATGTTTTGTGCGGCGAAACAGATCTTATCCGTTGATCCGGGAAATTCCATGGCCATGAAAGCGGAGAAGTTGGCGCTACCCGTTTGGAATTTCGCTGAATCGATGGCGATGATGTAACGTGTGCTGCCGATTTCCTTTACAATGCCGAATGGGAGTGAGGCTGCGCTGTCGGGATCCATGTTTCCTGCAATACGGTTTTCGTTTTCCACTTTGCTGCAGATGGAAAGCACTTTTGTCTGCAATGGATCAATGATGCTGTCGGATTGCGAGAATAGATTTCCAAAGAGGAGAAAAAATAAAATGGAGAGGGGCGTTTTCATTTATGGGAGAATCAAGGAAATATTGCCACGGAGGCACAGAGGCACGGTGAAAATTATAGGACAAATCGTTTTATTCCTGATTTTAGAAGAGGGACATTAAAATTGATGAGGTAGCCGAGCCTTTTTCCGGTCAGTTTTAGGTGACTTAAAACCTGAGCTTCCCAAACAGGATTCATTTGATCAACCGCTTTTAATTCAATGATGATTTCATCGGCTGCAAGAATATCCAAACGTAATCCTTCCTTGAAAGTGAAACCATCATATTTTATTGGGATATCAATTTGTCTCAAGGTTGTAATCCCTCGTTTGGAAAGTTCATGACATAAACAAACCTCATAAACTTTTTCAAGTAATCCCGGACCAAGATTTTTGTGTACTGTAAAAGCGGAATCAACAACAGCTGTTCCAATTCGTGTAATATTTTCTGATAGCGGCTCAAACCCTTTCATATTCGCTCGTCAATTAATTTTTCTGTGCCTCAGTGGCAATCTTATTTTCAGCCGGCAAAGAAAGACTATACTTTTCACACTACCCGTTTTCAAATATTTAAGATCGGGTTTGATGCGGATCATTTCGCTTACCTAATTACAAGCACTTAAAACCGATTATTGCCAAACACAAAATTACATTTGCCTCCCTGCAAAATTTTCGCAGCCACAATATGCCCCAATCATTGTCGCTCAGGATATTTTTTTCCCTCTGCAAATTTATTTTCGCAATGGCGTTGCTGTTCCCGTCTTTTTCAAAAGCCCAATCTTCCTCGAACATCACTTATCCGGTTGCCAGTTGTGTCAGCAGCTGTCCGAATCAAACCACACTTCTCACTTACATCACGGCTTCCTTTTTTGATACGGTCAACGAAGTGTTGTATGTCGGTGGAAAATTCAATGACTTGAGTTCCACTTCACGCAACGGTCTTGCAGCGATTGATGCGATTACCGGAAATCTTTTGCCGTGGAATCCGATCGTGAACAATGGGGACGTCCGCGCCATTGCGAAATCCGGCGACACCGTTTTTGTAGGTGGTACTTTTACACAACTCAATTCAGTCACAAGAAACCGCATTGCGGCAATCTCGGCGACAACAGGGAATCTTTTCCCGTCGTTTACCGTTGGAACAAATTCGGCGAATGATACCGTGGACGCTTTGCAGGTTCTTGGAAACAGGATTTATATTGGCGGACGGTTTTCAAACATCGCTTCGGCAAACCGTAATGATCTTGCCTGTCTTGATTTTGGCGGAAATGTTTTTGCATGGGCTCCAGTTGTTTCAGGTGTGGTAAGGAAAATTTCATGGTACAATGGAAATATAGCGGCACTTTGCGATTTCAATTCGGCACCTTCTTCCAATGTGTTGTATTCGATTTCCATTTCCACTGCCGTTTCAACCCTTCGCGCACAACCCGATCCCGGATACTTGATTTCTGATTTTGCCTTGCGTGGAAGTGTTGCATTTCTTGCAGGACCATTTCTTGCAATGAATTCCCAAGCCTTTTCATACACGGCAGCAGTGGATTTGTCGAATGGGAATCTCACCGCTTGGAATCCGGCAATTCCAATTTTCAATTTCGATGCGCGTACAAAACTGAACATTGAATATTACAGGGACAGTCTTTTCATTGGTGTTTTTGATGCGAGTACACAAGCACCGGCATACCATCAGTTGTATGTGAGTTATTACAATTCGCCGAATGTGATACGCGTCTTGAAAACGTATCAATCGAATCTCACCGGATTGAATGGATACTACAATGACAATCTTCTTGTGGGAAATGCGCGGCTGATTGAAGTGGAGCGTTTTGCGCAACACACCTCTTTTCCTTTCGGGACGATTTATTGCCGATTTTTCAGTTACTGTTTGAAACCCTCTTCCATTCCCGGACCATTTACGATTTTCCCCACTCCTGTTTGTCCGGGCGATTCAAATGTGGTTTATAAAATCGCGACACTCGGCTACTTCAACAATTATATCTGGGGTGACAACAATGTGAATGTTTTTGAAACAGGAACCACAACATCCGCTTCTGTGGATTTCAATGAGAGTTTTTCCGGATCGGTGGGAATTCATGTGTATGGGGTAACATCTTGCGGAATTGTTTCAACCGGTTTTCGCGGCACAACCGTTTTCCCGAAACCCGTTCCCAATGCCGATGCGGGAAATGACGATACGATTACTTGTATTTTAACACAACTCATGCTGCATGCCACATCGTTGACATCGGGTGCCACTTTTATCTGGTACGGTCCGTCGGGAAATTCAAATTCGGATTCCCTTCTCGCCAATGTTCCGGGGAACTACATTACGCTTGTGCATGCACCGAATGGTTGTTGGAAAAGGGACACGGCTATCCTGCGCATTGATACGGTTCCTCCAACGATACTTCCATTTGGAAATGTTCCAACATTGACTTGCCGCGATACGATTGCCATTCTTGACGCTTCAAATCTGTATCCGACCGATTCGCTTTTTTGGTCGGGACCGGGTTTGGTTTCTCCTGACAATCCTGCCGGCGCAAACCAATCGACGAATTATTTGTTGACCGTTACCAATCGCAGAAATGGCTGTCGCAATTCAGATACGATTTATGTTCCTCAGGATTTCTCGCCACCAACCGCCGGCATCATTTCTTCCGACACCATCCTGACCTGTTCGATCCAGAATATCCTGTTGAGTGGGAATTCCACTTCTTCAAATGTCATTTACCAATGGAAAGATACAAGCGGAACTTTTTTCAGTGATCCATTTTCAGTTTCCCAATCGGGCCTTTATCAATTATATGCTATGGATACGACCAACGGTTGTGTGAATCTTGCCAATTTGTTTTTTGTAAATCAATGGACAACATCTCCGGGAATTCTTCCGATGAGTGATTCTGTATTTTTGAATTGTTCCCATTCTTCACTGCCTCTGAATGCAAATTCCCTGACAAGCGGTACAACATTTTTGTGGAATGGGCCCTCCAGTTATTCTTCCTCGAATCCGGCAAATGCATCTCAAACCGGAAATTATTTTGTCACAGCAACAAATCCGCAAAATGGATGCACTTCGCTTGATTCCGTTTCCGTCGATTTTCAAATGTCGTTGGATGTGCATGCGGGAAATGACACTGCAATTTGTTTGGGAAGCGGTGCGGTAATCGATGCATTTCCTGTTGGTGGAACTTTTCCATTCGACTTTTTGTGGAATAATTCCGCTGGAAACAATTCGCTTGAAACGGTTTTTCCAAGCGATACATTGACTTACATAGTGAATGTTACCGATGCGGCAGGTTGTGTTGGAAGCGATACGGTAATTGTAAATGTTCCCCCTGCGATTTCCGATTCCACTTTGTCATTCCAACCCTGTGACCCGAATCATCCTACAGGACAGATTCAGGTTTATGCTTTCAATGGAGTTCCACCGTTTCGATTTTCGGATGACAATGGGTTGAGTTGGAATACAACAGGGATATTTCAGAATCTGGATTATGGCAGTTACAATTTTCTTATTGAGGATTTTCTCGGATGTACAAAAAACGAATCTGCATCAATCGATACGAACAGTTTGAGTCCTTCCCCGCAATTCCTGATTTCCACTTCGCCCCTTCAAGCGGATACTATCGTTGTTGTGGACATCAGCAATCCAAGACCGGATTCTGTGCAATGGGATTTTCCGCAAACGGCAATTGTCATTGACAGCAGCATGTTTGCGCCCGTTTTCATCAACACCGATACAGGCGCCTTCGCACTCACGATGCACGCGTATTACGGAAGATGCGAAGTTGTGCTCACGAGAATCATTGACGTCGCTCCATTCGACAGCACATTTGCAAATGCGTGGAATGCGAATGGGATTGACACCATTTTGCTTTACCCGAATCCGAACAACGGGAATTTCCATTTGGATGTAACACTTTTCTCCAAACAGGATTTTGTGATTCTTGTGTACGATGCAAGTGGAAATGAGCGTTCGCGGGAGCAAGTGCATGATGCGCAAAACTGGAATGGGCAAATCTCGATTCCAAATCCCATTCCAGGAAATTACATTTTGAGAGTTGTCGCCGAATTCGATTCGGGTGAAAGGCCATTTGTAATTTCCCAATGATGCTTCGATGCCACCCGGTATGATAATTCCCATTTATAAATGAAATTCAAAAAGGTAAAACCTTCGTGCTTTTGTGCATTCGTGGCAATCATCTTTTTGCTACCGGTGAAAACGTTCTCGCAGAATCTGGAAAAAATCGGGAAGAAGGATATGGTAACGGTTAATGGTGGAATGAATTTCAATTCCATTTTTTACAATGCACAGGGTTTTGCTCCACGACGCGATCCTTACACATGGTATTTCAATGGAAACCTGAACGTGAATATTCTCGATGTGAGTTTGCCGTTCACGTACAGCTATTCCAATTTGCACGGCACTTATTCGCAACCGTTCAACATGCAAAGTTGCAGTCCGAAATACAAATGGATACAGGGACATGCAGGAACAACGGCAATGAATTTTTCCTCATACACGCTCGCAGGACATGTTTTCACGGGAGCTGGAATCGAATTGACGCCGAACGGATTTTATTTCGGTGCGATGTATGGAAGATTGAATAAGGCGGTTGGATATGATGCAGCAACGAATTCCACGACGAATATGAGTTACAAACGGATGGGATTCGCAACCAAAATCGGATTTAACAGGAATGGCAATTCTTTCGGAGCCACTTATTTTTCAGCGAAAGATGATGTAACCAGTTTGCTGTTCATTCCACCGAATGCGAATATTTTCCCGGCACAAAATACGGCGATCAGTTTTTCCGGGAAGACAAAATTATTCGGCGTGCTTTCCGCTGAAGGTGAAATTGCATTTTCGGGATTGACGAGAAATATTTTATCGGAATCCAATTCCACCGATTTTTCAGGTTTGGAAAAATGGTTGTTGCCGACCAAAACGACCACCCAATTTTTCAAGGCGTACAAAGTTGCGATTGCCTGCACCGGGAAAAATGCATCCATAAGTTTGAATCACGAACATGTTGATCCGGATTACCAAACATTCGGTGCGTATTATTTCAACAACGATCTGGACAATTGGACAATCGCTCCCGCATTTCATTTGTGGAAAGGGAAATTGTCCATTGCAATGAATGCAGGAATCCAAAAAAACAATCTTGACAAATCGAAATTGAACACGACACACCGCTGGGTTGGATCGGTGAATTTTAATTTTGCACCTTCGCCTGCGTGGATGCTCACGTGCGCGTATTCCAATTTCACTTCTTTCACCAACCGTCGTCCGCAAACCGATCCTTTTTGGCAAGCGTCTCCCGCAGACACATTGAGCTTTTATCAGATTTCACAACAGGCCAATTCCTGTTTGGTTCATTCGTTCGGAAAAAAATCGGTGAAACAAAGTGTTTCGTTCATCGCCTCTTATCAGGTAACGGGTTCGCAGCAGAATCTGATCGTCCAGCCGAATACGGTTATTCTCAACGGGAATTGCGCTTATGCATTGCAAATTGCAAAAACGAAAACGACTTTTTCATTCACAGGAAATTACAACCGTTCCGTCACAGGAATTTTATTAACGGAATTATTCGGTCCGGGAATGCAATGCAGCGATGCGATCTGGAAAGGACGAATTCGGGTTTCGGTAGGATCAACCTATAATCGTTCATTGACGAATGGAATTCTAACGGGAAACATCCTGAGTCACCGAATGCAATTGAGTTGGTCGCCTCCGATGAAAAATAAAAAAATCGGTAAACCGATAGCGAGTGTGAATGCGATTTATGTGAATCGTTTACCGGTTATTTCCACACAAGCGAAAACGGGGGAGTTGACGGTGATGGTGAATCTCGGGTGGAGTTTTTGAAATTTTATGAGAACATGTATTGCCATTGGGAATCATTTACAGGAATGTTTTGTAAATTTAGGTCGCAAAAAATCAAAAAATTCAGTTTTGAAAACCGGCATTCATCTATACAGGCACTCTGCAATTTTCATTTTCATTCTTGCATTCATTCTTTTCTACGCAGGCTGCAAAAAAGATCAACCCATTCCTGCAAAGCTGCAAGGTTATTGGGGATTGGTAAAAACCTTTAACGTCGCTTTTCAAACTACCAAGACGAATCTTTCCGGAAACTGCCTGCATTTTACGGATAAGGAATGGTCGCCTTCCTGCAAGACAGGAGGAAAATCTTCCGGCCGAAGGTATTTGTTTACACCTGAAGAGAGCAATCCCATCAATGGCACGATCGTTTTCCACGGAAGAAAATTGGATCCGGATACTTACGCCATCACTTGGTCGGGCGATACATTGATCATGACGCCGCCGACACCCGTGAACGATATCAAATATTATCTGCCTCAATAAGGAAAACCCGGACAACAAATTTGCTGCCCGGGGTTTTCACTTTCTCACACGTTCATTCTTCGAAGGAAAAAATCCGCAAGTTTTTTCAACAGGGAAAATTTTCCACGCACGGTTTTTGAATGGATGATTTTATCTCCATAGATACAAGTTATTGCATTTCCATCGAGAATGAATCGGCTGTATTGGGTTTTGTTTTTCATTTTGTTTGATGTGGGTTTTTCAGCCCAACGTTTTTTATCGGTGATTTTCATTATTCAATTATCTGCGTCGGTCCAGTATCAGGCGGAGTTTCAGTAACTCCACCGATCACTCCTTTGCAGGCTGTTCTGTTTTTTGTTTTTGCCCTGTAAGCTTTCATGGTTTTCAACCTCCTTTCAAATTGTATTGTCGGATTTCCCCGATTGACGGCAACAAAAAACCCGGTTGCCATTCAGGTCAGACCGGGTTGCATGCGCAAATGTTTTTCATCAGCGTTGTCGCAATTCCGATCTGTAGTGGAACGTTGTGGGTTCCGTTTGTAAAAGCACACTTTTCCCATTCGGAAAATCAGGCATTGTTACTGCCTTTCCGGTGTGTGTGCCATTCGAATAAATGCAATTCATCATCATTTGTTTTTCTTTTGAAGGAATCCGTAACGGGTCCAAAACAAAACACCCGACAATTTTATTTGCCGGGTGTCTGTTGTTGCGTTATTGTCATTGCGCATTTTACATCCTACACCGGCATTCGGCAGTATCCACGGTGAACAAGTGTTCTCCGCAGAGTGATTTGCTGTATGTGGAAATGTTACGCATTGTTTTTTTTCTTGAGCGACAAATATAGATTTCTTTTCATTTCAATGTCAAGCATTTTTAAAAATATTTTTCGGGAATGGTTTTTCAAAAAGTAAAACCCTCACTTTTCAGGTGAGGGTTTTCAAAAAAGCTGTTCGGCAATTCACATCCTATTGCACCACCAATTGTTTGGCGTACAATTCCTGTTCAGAGCAACCTACAATGGTGTAAGTGCCATGATTGAGGTTTGGATCTGCATTGAAACATTCAACGGGATCACCAGCGGATGTCACCTTCACTTTTGAATAATATTCATCACCCGCAGCACTGCGTACGATTACCAGAATTGAACTGTCTTTTGAAATTGTTGTGGCGGCAGTTGGAACGGGAGAAACCGGATTTCCGTTCTCGTCATATTTCACCGGAACAACATTTGAATAAGTGGCGGATCCGTTTTCTCCTACCAATTTCAAACGGTAATAGGAAAGGCCTTCATAAGGATTGAAATCGGTTTCCACATATTCCAGATTGATGTCGGCGCCCTGCATGTTTCCGAAGTCAACAAAATCAACACCGTTTTTCGATTTTTCCAATTCATAGGTTTGAACGCCGGCAACTTCCGGATTCCATGAAAGCAAAACCTGTTTGTCACGTGCAACTGCGTTGAAGGAAGTCATTGAAACGGTAGCGGGTTGTTGTGCCGACAATGAGCAGGCCAAGGAAATGACACTGGCGAATGAGAAAAGTAATTTCATGATGTTGGGATGAATTACAAATGTTGAGCATAACAAATTTAACCAAACCACATTCCCAAGCAAGATTAATTTTACCAATTTCTTAACATTAGCGGTTGATTATCAACCTTCCACGGCATCGCTCAATGCCAATGACAATAAGGGTTTGAAAGATTTTGAAAACCCATGAAAGGCAATTTTTTTTCGATGAAAATCCGAATTTGTACGACAAAGGGCCGGTGAAATTATCTCAGTTGACGGGAATCGGTCAACCTACGGCAGCGGCTGTAAAAAAATGGCAGCGGAAAAATCAAATACGGATTCCGATTATGCAAACATCATCCACCTGATCCAGGTTCCTTTTCCATTCCTCGAAAGCATTCGCCAATTTTATTTCCTGCTCTTCCATCGTGTCATTTTGCATGCCGACCAACAATTGCTGAAACGGTTTGTACTTGAATTTTTTTCCACTCGGTCCACCGAATTGATCGGCAAATCCATCGGAGAAGACAAAAAACAAATCGCCTTTCTCCACTTCGATTTTATGCAGTGTGAATTTTTTATCCGGATCCTGAAAATAATTCCCGATGAAAATCTTGTCCGATTTTATTTCCTTCAGTTCACCTTTTCGAATCATGTAAAGCGAATTGAATGATCCCGCATAATAAATGGCTTGCGACGGTTCATGATAGGTGCACAAGGCAATGTCCATCCCATCCTGGATTACCTGGTCTTCGTGTTTCTGGCGAAGCATCCGGGAAATGTTTTCATTCAGGTAATGCAATATCTTGTCGGGCATCACCAATTTGTCGTCGTGCAAAGCCTTGTTCAACATGTTATGTCCAACCACACTCAGCATCGCTCCCGGAACACCGTGACCGGTACAATCGACAACGGAAAAAAGTTTATAGTCACCCGATTTTTCGAACCAATAAAAATCGCCACTCACAATATCTTTCGGTCGAAATAAAACGAATGACTGCGGGAAAATGGTTTTGATCTGTTCCTTCGACGGAAGAATGGCATTCTGGATTCGCTGTGCATAGCGGATGCTGTCGGTGATGTCCTTGTTTTTTTCCTCGATGATATTTTTCTGGATTTTTATCTCGTCATTTTGTTTTTCCAACAATTCACTGGAACGTTTCTTGACGAGGTAACGGTTGAAAGCGACAACTCCCAAAAGCAAAATCAAGATCGTCAATGCAATTCCGGCATAGATGATGACATTTTTTTTCTGGTCGCGTGCATCGGCCAACTCAAGCTTGTGTTGGTCGTTGACGTAAGCCGCTTCCGTTTTCATTGAATTGACAACACTCGTGTTGCTGAGATTGTACAACGTGTCTTTGGCAACATCCAGTTTCTTTTCATAAAACAATGCCTGTCCCAAATCGCCTTTTGCCTCGTACACTTCGGAAAGGCTTTTGTAATAGGTTTTCAGTTGATAATAATCGTTCAATTCTTCCGTCACTTTCAAACCTTTGGTCAGGACAGCGATAGAACTGTCATAATCTTTTTGCTCAAGATAAATTTCACCCAAATGATCGCATGCTTCGGCTGTTCCGCTTTTTGCATCGAGATCATCATAGATTGCAATTGAATTTTTCAAGAGGGCGATTGCGGAATCATGTTTGCCCTCCGAATAAATGATGATACCGAGATGATCGTACGCCGAAGCCAATCCGCGCTGATCGTTGTACAATTTCGAAATCCGCAAGGCTTCCTCAAAAGCGGTTTTGCCTTTCAAGGTATCATGCAATTCCAGATAACTCGCTCCGATATTGTTGTAAACGATGGGAAGTTTTTCCTGATTCTTGTCAATTCCCCGTAGGATTTTTTCCGCCTGCAAATAAAATACAATCGCGGAATCGTGCTCTTCCAATTCGGAATAAACCGTTCCGATATTCACAATCATATAAGCTTCACGGGCGGGATTGTTTAATTTATGCGTGTATTCAACGGCAGTCAAATAATATTGAAGGCATTTTTTATACTGGCCTTGATTGCCATACACATTACCGATGTTGGAATAAACAGCAGCCAGTTGCGCAGTCACATTGTTTTTTTCGGCGAATGTTTTTGCAATTTCAAGATAGTGCAAAGCCGAATCCAATTCCCCCGTATCGTAAAATACAAGCCCCTTGGTCATGTTGCCGTAAAACAATCCATCCGAAAAATCAACCTGACGGGCCAAGTCAATCGCATTATCGGCATAATGCATCGCCTGTTTGGGATCGTTGCGGCGGAGCCTATCGGAAAGATGCAGGTATACATTTACACGACCCGTGTCTTTCGCCGTTTTCAACCTGTTCGTAAGACTGTCGATTATTTTCTGGTCCTGACAAAAAGAAAACGTGGTGAAAAAGGAAAAAAGGAAAAGGAGAAAGGATTTCCGCATTTTTTTAGAAAAGACTAAGTTACAAACTTCACGTTATCGGGTTATTTCATTTTCGTTTATAGTTGCCATTCCCGGGTTTATACAGATATTTAATCTGCGAAAAATAAATCCGCTTTAGCTGTGGCAACGAATCCCCGTGAAGAACTCCGTCATCTGATTGACCTTCTCTCCATCGAGAAAGAGGAAGATTACAAACAATATGTCGCACAATTCGAAAGGAGCAGCATTACCGAACGCAGAAAAAATGGCGTGACGTGGTATCCCATCAGAATCACTTCGGAGGAATTGGGTCCGGCGGATTACCTGATTGTTGAAATCGAGCGTACGCAGGGGATGAATGAGTTGCATCAATTCGGCGGCGGGAAAAACATAGAACTTTTTTCGAATGCGGATGACAATGGAAGCGAGAGTTGGAAATGCCAGGGAACCATCAAACAGGTATGGGCGAATAAAATGCGGATTTCATTTCAAACCGATGAGCTTCCCGGTTGGACTGAACGCGGAAAATTGGGAATGAATTTATTGTTCGATGAAAATTCCTATCGCGAAATGATCATCGCCGTTCAGAAAGTGATGGATGCGGAAAAGGGACGACTGGCGCAATTGCGTGAAGTGATGTATGGTGAAACAAAAGCCAAGTTCCAAAAAACGGATTCCAAAATTTCAATGCCCGGCTTGAATGAATTCCAGAATGATGCGGTGAGATTGATTGCGGCGGCGGAAGATGTTGCACTCGTTCACGGTCCGCCCGGCACAGGCAAAACAACTACTTTCATCCAAGCGATCCGTCACACGTTGCAAACCGAAAAGCAGGTGCTCGTTTGTTCGCCGAGCAATATCGCGGTTGATTTGCTCACGGAAAGATTGGTGCGGCAAGGCGTGACCGTTTTGCGTTTGGGAAATCCCGCGCGAGTTTCGGAAGAGGTGATGAACAACACGCTCGATGTGAAAATGATGAATCACGTTTCGTACAAGGAATTGAAAGAGTACCGGAAAAAAGCGGAGGAATATTTTTCACTCGCGAAAAAATACAAACGCAATTTTGGATTTCAGGAACGGCAACAGCGCAATCTGCTTTTTCAGGAAGCGCGGCAATTGTTGAAAGACGCTTCGACATTGGAAGATTATATCCAATGGGAACAATTTGAAAATGCACAGGTGATTGCGTGTACACCGGTTGTTTCTTCGGGAAGATTGATGCGCGATAAAAAATTCAAAACCGTTTTCATCGATGAAGCGGCGCAAGCGTTGGAACCGATGAGCTGGATTCCGATTTCAAGGGCCGAACGTGTGATTTTTGCAGGAGACCATTGCCAGCTTCCGCCAACAGTGAAATCGAAAAAGGCGGAAGATGGCGGATTGAAATATACCTTGTTCGAGCGCGTGGTGAAAACACAACCGGAAGCCACTGCACTTTTGCGCACGCAGTACCGCATGCACGAAAAGATCATGAATTTTTCCAACAGGATGTTTTACGGCGGAAAATTATTGGCGGATGAAAGTGTGGCGGATAATGTATTGAGTTTCGATGAGTCGGATGACCTGCTGAACAAGCCGATGGAATTCATCGATACGGCAGGATGCGGATTTACGGAAGAACAAAATCCGGAAACACTTTCCATTTCAAATAAGGAAGAGGCGGATTTGTTGTTGAAACATTTGGGAAAATTGCTGGAACAATTTTCATTTGCCCAAGCGCAGTCGAGAGCGTTGCACAAGGAACATTTGCGGATCGGAATCATTGCGCCGTATAAAATGCAAACGGAATATCTGAAAGAGCGATTGGAAGAACAGGAATATTTCAAGGATTCGCCGCATCATTTTTCCGTTCGCACCGTTGACGGATTCCAAGGACAGGAACGCGACATCATTTGCATTTCATTGACGCGCAGCAACGACAACGGCGATATCGGTTTTCTTGCAGACACGCGACGCATGAATGTTGCGTTGACACGCGCGAAGAAAAAACTGATTGTGTTCGGTGATTCGGCAACGTTGGCGAACCATTCGTTTTATAAAAATTTTTTGGAATACGTGGATGAGATCGGGGCGTACCGCTCGGCGTGGGAGTTTATCAATGCGGAATGATTTTGAATTGTAAAACAACAACGGAAAGTTTTCGATCAACCCTGTACAACCGCTCCGCAATTGCCCGTACTTTTTTGAATGGCCGTAAACGTAATCGATTTTACCGGTTTTTGATTGGGCAATAGTGGTGCACTGAAAAGGGAATTTCCAGTTTGTGTTGTATCGTAAGTCAGCAGATAAGGTGTGGTTTTGCCCGACGTATCAATCACATTTGCATACACCGTAAAATCATTCGACGGCCACAGGGAAGCCGGTGGTCCGGCAGTGACAGGACAACCACACATCATTTTCACGAATACGGAAACAGTACCCTTGATTTTGGAGGGTGTCAAATATAATCCGGGGACGGCAACAGTAATGCTGTATTCAGGTTGTTGCGGATTGAGTAAAACCGGATGTTGCATCAGCATCGGAACATTGACGGTAGTGGGAACACTGATTTCCAATTTTGCGAATTCGATTTTGTTCGGCATCTCAAAATTCGCTTTGCCACAAGCGGTGGAAAAATCGGGTGATAGAAAATGCACGGCAGTTGATTGTTCAGTGGGAGAAAATGGAATTGTCATGATGGGCATGAACGAACTTGCTCCCGGAGTAAATGTTGTTGAAGGATTTCCGTCATCGGTGAAATTCGGTGTAACCTGATAAGGCAATTTTACTGTGCCCTTGGAATAAACAAGTTTAGCCGAAATGTCATTCACGTTATAGGCATGGGCGCCCAGGTAATGTGCTCCAAGCGCCTGTAAATAAACGGTGATGTTTGCTTTTTGTGTCATGGCTTAAAATTTTTGGAAATCCGTTGGTGATCCAATCTGAAATGGCGATTATGAAAGTATAAATAAAATTACCGATTACTGAATTACCAATTACCAATGAAATTTTTTGCCACAGAGGCACGGAGGCACAGCATTTCTCCCTGTGCCTCCGTGCCTCTGTGGCAATTCTTTTTACTTTAGGAAAGCGCTTGGAAGTGCACAACTCACTGAAATTATTTTTCAGTGAAATCGAAAGGACTTGAAACGGAGCAGAAGCGCAGACACCATAAAAAGATGTCGGTTGCCATCGAAAAGCCAATCCTTAATTTTTAATCTTCCTCGCCCTTCTCCATCCCCAAAAATAAATCAGTGCGCCGATCACTCCCATGAAAATCAATGAAGGCAAATCAAAATTCGGTATTTCACTTCCGCTAAGCATCAATCTGTAGTCGAAAATTCCGAGTACACCATCTGCAATGGCAACGAAGATGACCATTGCACCGGAGAGTTTCAATATCACGGTGAGTTTGTCCATGTGTTTTTTCAATTTGCTTGTGTCGAATGTACAAAATTCGTTTGTCGCAGCGGAGCAGCAGGAACCCCGTTATAATTCTCTTGCATCAAGACATGCCCACTAAAAATCATTGGTAATTCGGTAATCGTCACATCAATGCTCCCGCACCATCAATCCATCGGTAAATTTTTTCAGGATGGATTTTTTATTCTCGTCCGCTTTCACGCTTTCCAACGCGGTAATTCCTTTTTGATAATGCAAATGCATTTCCTCCTCCGCAGATTTTTTCACGTCGAGCGAATCGTATAGGTTTTTCACGCCGTTTATCTTTTCAGTGGCATCATTCGAGGAAACCATCATCCAGTTGTGCAATTCTTCCTGCTGGTATTTGTTCGCAACTTCAAACGCCTTCAACAGCAAAAAAGTTTTTTTATTCGCCACAATATCGCCGCCGGATTTTTTACCGAATTTATTTTCATCGCCGTACACATCGAGAATATCGTCCTGCAATTGGAATGCGATCCCCACTTGTTTTCCGAATTCGAATAATTTTCCCGCTTCATTTTTTCCCGATCCTCCGCACAATGCGCCGATCTCGAGTGCTGCGCCCAACAACACGGCAGTTTTCAATTCAATCATTTTCAAATATTCCGCAATGGAAACTTTCGGAAGTTTTTCGAAATCCATGTCGTATTGTTGTCCTTCGCAAACATTCAATGCCGTTGTTGTAAAAACATCGAGCACATGCGGGAGCACATCGCGCGGACTCATGCCCAACTGACGGATGGCTTCCGTATACAATGCATCACCGCTGAGAATGGCAATGTTGGAATTCCATTTTGCATGCACGGTAGGATTTCCCCTGCGCAACGGGGCATTGTCCATGATGTCGTCGTGCAGCAATGTGAAATTGTGAAACAGTTCGATTCCGATGGCGGCATGAAGTGCCGGAGAAACATTCTCGGAATAAATTCCCGCACCGATCAACGTGAGCAAGGGACGCATTCTTTTTCCACCGGAAGAAATGGTGTAACGGATCGGATCATACAGATTCGCTGGGGCAGCGGGAAGTGATTCGCTGAATCCGGAAAAGGATTCTTCCAGCAGTTGATGATAAGAGGATAGATTCACGATCAGAGAATGAATGAAGTGTCGCTGAGGATTTTCCTGATTCCCTCCTCGAGCGGAAGCAAATCGCGCTTGAGCAGCAGTTTCATTTTTGAGATGTCCGGTTTTCTTCTTGTCATGTCGCCTTCCGTCAACGCTGGAGCATGGATGATTTTGGAAGATGATTTTGTGAGACGGATGATCAGTTGCGCCAAATCAAGAATGGAAGTTTCGATTTCGCTTCCGACATTGATGACATCGTCAATCGATTTTCCCTCGGAAAAAGCATTGTAGCAAGCAGTGGTGTTGTCATCCACAAAACAAAAAGTCCGCGTCTGTTTTCCATCTCCGTTAATGGTGATGGGTTCGTTTTTCAATGCGGCGCGGATAAAACGGGAGAGTACAAAATCGGGGCTTTGTTTTGGACCATACGTATTGAAGAAACGGAAAATGGTGTAACTCAATCCATATTCCTTGCGATACGATTTCAAATAAGCCTCACCCGCATTTTTTACAATTGCATAAGGCAATCTTGAATTGAGTGGAGTGGTTTCCTCGTTCTGCGGATATTCCACCGGTTCGCCATACACTTCGGATGAAGAGGAAAAGAAAATGCGTTTCACTCCCGAAGTGGTGGATAAATTCAGGATGTTTTGAATGCCCTGCAAATCCTGCAGCACCATAAGCGGATGATTGAGCGTACGCTGTACACCCACGACGGCTGCATAATGAAAAACATAGGAAAAATGATGGGAAAGGAAAATGTCCGTGATGCTGTTGAAATTGTTCACATCACATTTTACAAATTCGATATTGTTGTGGGCAGACTTCGGCAATTTTGAAATGTTTCCGGTCAGGAGATTATCCACAATGACAACATGATTCCTTGGATCAGATGCCAATTTTTCCGCAATCGCGCTGCCCACGAAACCGGCTCCTCCCGTGACGAGGATTTTCACTTTTTCATTCGGGGTATCCATAAAAATAAGTTCAACTGTTAATTGCCTGAAAGGATTTTTCACCGGTGCAGCAACCGATTGAAATCTCCCATGAAGTTACTTCATTTTTGATTTGTCATTCTCACGTTAACGCAAGTTCAAGAGATATTGTCCGTAACCGCTTTTCAGTAATGGCTCCGCCAATTTTTTCAATTCTTCGGCATTGATGAATCCCATTCGAAAAGCGACTTCCTCAATGCAACCTATTTTCAGTCCCTGGCGTTCTTCAATGACATGCACGAATTGTCCCGCCTGTGTGAGTGATGCAAATGTTCCGGTATCAAGCCATGCGGTTCCGCGTTGGAGAATACCGACTTTCAATTTTCCTTGCTCGAGGTATTTTTTGTTTACGTCCGTGATTTCATATTCGCCGCGTGCGCTCGGTTTTAAATTCTTCGCAATTTCCACTACGGCATTATCGTAAAAATACAATCCGGGAACGGCATAATTCGATTTCGGCTGTTTCGGTTTTTCCTCTATCGACAGGACTTTTCCTGCGCCATCGAATTCAACAACGCCATAACGTTCCGGATCCGACACGTGGTATGCAAATACAACTCCCCCTTCGGGATTATTGTTTTCCAGCAACAATCCGCCCAGACCGGCACCGTAGAAAATGTTGTCACCGAGAATGAGGGCGACTTTTTCCTTGCCAATGAATTTTTCGCCGATCACAAATGCCTGTGCCAATCCGTTTGGAATCACCTGTTCCGCATAACTGAATTCGCATCCCAATTGTTTTCCGTCACCGAGGAGTCTCTTGAAATTCGGAAGGTCGACTGGAGTGGAAATGATGAGAATTTCGCGGATGCCTGCCATCATCAAAACCGAAAGCGGATAATAGATCATCGGCTTGTCGTAGATCGGCATCAGTTGTTTGCTCACTGCAAGTGTAAGCGGATGCAGTCGTGTTCCGGATCCGCCGGCGAGAATGATTCCTTTCATTTCAATTGTCGGTTTTCAGTTGTCGGTGACCAGTTTTTGATTCAATGTTTATTTTTTTCCGTCTGTCACATGTCCTCCGTCGCCCATTCCTTCCTCATGATGAATCACCAATTTTTCGGAATCTATATCTTCCTCTTCATCATAAATTTCAATGAGCGGTTCCATCAAAAGCGCTTTTACCGCAGCGCGTTTTTCGAGCGACAGCAAGATCGACGGAAGCAAAATCAGATTTGTCGCGAGCGAAACAATGAGTGTGATGGAAAGTAAAATCCCCAATGCAACTGTTCCGCCAAAACTCGAGAGAACGAAAATCGCGAATCCGAAAAAGAGAATTGTATTCGTGTACACCATGCTCAATCCGGTTTCACGGATGGTCATGGAAACCGCTTTTGAAAAATTCGCCGGAGAAAGTTTTCTCAGCTGATGGCGATATTCGGTGAGAATGTAAATGGTTCCGTCGGAAGTGATTCCGAAGGCGATTGAAAAAATCAAGATGGTGGAAGATTTGAACGGAATGCCGAGAAATCCCATGATTCCTGCCGTGATGATCAACGGAATCAGGCAAGGAAGTTTCGAGAGCACAATGATCCATACCGAGCGGAACAAAACCATTCCAAGAATCAGGATCAATCCGATCGCAATGAGCAAACTCACAAATAGATGATGTAGCATGTAATGGAAACTTTGCAGGAACATCAGTGAATTTCCAGTGAGGTCAACCCGGAATTCCGATTTCGGGAAAAGTGAATCCACATACGGCAGTATTTCCGCTTTTATCTTGCCAGAACTGTCGGAACCGACATCCGCCATTTGGAAACTGATACGTGTGAAACGGTGTGTGCTGTCGAGATAGGCGTCAATCATCCGTTGTTTCCCTTTCACCGTTTTGCTGTAATTGGCGAGTGATTGCAAATCGGCTGCATTGTTCGGCAACCTGTAGGCTTTTGGTTTTCCGTCCTTGAAAGCCTGGTAGGAAAATTTCAAAACCTCGACAATGGAGAATGGCCGCGAAAATTCCGGATGGTGCATGACGATCCGTTGCAAGGAATCGATTCTGAAAAGCACATCGCCTTCCTGATCAAAAATATTGTCCGGACCAAGCGTGTCTTTTGTATAATTGATTGTGTCGGGAACAATGTGGTTTTTCTTGAGCAATGCTTTTTTTGCCGCAGTCAACGGTTGCCTTACCTGAATCGCAATTTCAAAAGGCATGATTCCATGAAAATGTTTTTCGAAAAATTTCAGGTCGGTATAAATCGGATCGTTTTTCGGGAGATCATCCACCACATATCCATTCACATGCACGCGCATGAATCCGAAAACGGAAATAATCGTGACGATTGCAATTCCCAAATAAATTTTTACGCGGTGATGATGGACAAGGCGATCAACGGCATCAAGGATTTTATTGATGCGTTTTCCACTCAGGTGTTTCATCTGCTTCGGTTTCGGTTCGGGCAGATAACTGAAAATGATCGGTGTGAGAACAAGTGCAATAGCGTAAGTAGTCATCACATTGATCGCAGCCACCACACCGAATTCCACCAGCATGGAACTGTTGGTGAAATAAAAAACCCCGAAGCCGATGGCGGTTGTGAGATTCGCAAGAAAATTGGAGAGTCCGACTTTCTGCACCATGCGTGCGAGGGCTTTTGTCTTGTTCCCGTGTTTCAGCAATTCTTCCTGGTATTTGTTGATCAGGAAAATGCAATTCGGGATTCCGATGATGACAATCAGCGAGGGAATCAATCCGGTGAGGATGGTGATTTTGTAACCGAAAAGCGCAATCGTTCCCAGCGACCACACCAATCCGACGAGAACAACAATCACGGAAAAAAATACTGCGTTGAAATAACGGAAGAAAATGAAAAGGATGAGAGCGGTAATGAGAACGGACAGCAAGAGGAACAGGGTTGATTCCCCTCCGATCTTGCGCATGTATTCGGAACGTATCCATGGCATTCCCGAATAATGCATTTCCACGTTGTTCTTTTTTCCAAAGGCATCACCCAACGACCTGATTTTGGCGACCATGCCCAAACGGTTTTTCGAGTTCAGCGCATTGATCTTGACAATCTTGTTTTTCCCTTCGTAATAAGTGGTGTCTTTTTGCGAGAAGGTGACCAGCATCAAAGTCACATTGTCCTTTTTGTTGATGAGCAACCCATCATAAAATGGAAGACGGTAAATCAACCTTTTCAGGCTGTCGACTTCCTCTTGCGTTTTGGGTCGCGATTTTACGATGGAAGTGATGTCGAATTTTTCCAGACTGTCGTTGCGCACAAGATTATAAAGCCGTGCGGTTGATGCAACATCCTCAATCCCTTCGATTTTTTTTATGGAGTCGGTGAGATCATACCAATCCTGGAATTTCTGCAATTGCCACATCGAAGAATCCTGGAATCCGAGAATGAGGATATTTCCGTCTTCACCATATCGTGCCTTGAATGCTTCGTAGGAAATATACATCGGGTCATCCACCGGAAGCACACGTGCATATTTATAGGAAAGTTCGAGTTTCTGTTTCGCCTCCCAGCCCATGTATGCCGTCACAATCAGCATAACGATAAGAATCGGAACGCGACGCCGCAAAATAAAGTGCGATAATTTAGCCCACATACGGATTGAAAATCATTGCAAGAAAATTATTTAGGGAGGCGTTGCAATGACAGGTAAAAGTACGGAATTCTGTGGGATGGGATAAGTTGAATTTTATCGGTTGGAAAATGAGTGAAAAAATCGTGAAACAGGATATCTTTTTGGTGTTGGGGAATTGTCGTGCGACCGGTATTTTTTATCCTTTTGGTTTTTTGTTGTGTGGTTTTTGAAAACATAAATTTTAAAAGTCATTTTTTGACTGAAATGAATCAAAAAAAAAGACAGGCAAAAGCGAATAAAGATTAATTTAGCCATTGGCAAATAATTAAAAACTTCTAAAAAAACGACGAATGAGAAAAATTACATTCCTAATCGGATTGTGTTTCGTGCAATATCAATTTGTACAGGCACAATCTGTCCCCTTTAATTATACAGGTGGTGTTCAAACGTATACTGTTCCCCCGTGTGTCACTTCCATCACGGTTGATGTTCAAGGTGCACAGGGTGGACTTGGACCGGTCGGTTGTGCCGGTTATCAAGGATTGCCCGGTTTGGGTGGAAGAATACAGGCAACATTAACTGTCAATCCCGGAGATGTGTTGAATATTTATGTGGGTGGTCAAGGTGCCCCCGACAATAATACTTCTGCAGCCGGTGGATTCAATGGTGGTGGAAATGCGATGATGGAATCCAATTATACTTATTATGGCGGTGGTGGTGGCGGTGGTGCATCTGACATTCGCTTGAATGGAAATGCACTCACTGATAGAATCGTAGTTGCAGGCGGCGGCGGCGGTGGCGGATCTGATGGTTGCACTTGCAACGGTTTGGACGGCGGAGCGGGTGGTGGCCTTACTGCAAATGCGGGATCACCGGGATCTGTTTGTAGTTGTAATCCAAGCGGACAAGGTGGAAGTCAAGTGGCTGGTGGAGCGAAGGGTGATTGGGGATGCAATTGTGATGCAACTGCAGGTTCATTGGGTCAGGGTGGAAACAGCAATTCATCAAGTTGTGGTGGACCAACAGGTGGTGGAGCAGGTGGTGGTGGATATTATGGCGGCGGCGGCGGCGGATTGGGTGCTGGTGGTGGCGGAAGCAATTATTCAGATCCAAGTGCAACCGGCGTAACGAATACGATTGGGTATAAAAATGGAGATGGATTGGTAATCATTACACCCAATAACGGTGTTTCAACACCGGGACCTATCACAGGCAATGCATCCATTTGTGCAAATGCTTCGGGTAATTATTCGATTCCAACTTTGGTTGGCGCAACGACTTATACATGGAGCGTTCCAACAGGAACAGTGATCAATTCGGGACAGGGAACAACAGCAATCAATATCACTGCTGGAAATACATCCGGAAATATTTCCGTCACTGCAACTTTCGCGTGCGGAACAAGCGCTCCCGGAACTTTGGCATTGACGATAAATCCATTGCCGACGGTAACGGCGAATTCGACAGCGGCCGCAGTATGTGCAGGGAACAGCGTAACACTCACAGGCGGTGGCGCAACATCTTACGCTTGGTCGGGTGGTGTAATAGATGCTGTATCATTCATTCCTGTTTCCACTGCAACTTATACAGTGACAGGAACGGATGCGAACGGATGTACAAATACGGCGATGACAACAGTCACCGTAAATCCACTTCCGACAGTTACTGCATCCAGCACGGCATCCACAGTTTGTGCAGGTGCAAGTGTAACGCTTACAGGCGGTGGCGCAACATCTTATGCCTGGACAGCCGGCGTTATTGACGGTGTTCCATTTACACCTGTTGCATCATTGGGTTATACTGTAACTGGAACGGATGCCAACGGATGTACAAATACAGCGACCATTTCAATTACGTTGGTTCCACTTCCTACAGTAAGTTCCACTGCGAATCCTTCCACTTCGGTTTGTACAGGATCAAGTGTAACATTGAATGGAACGGGAGCGGCAACTTATGTTTGGACAGGTGGTGTAACGGATGGAGTTTCATTTGTTCCGGCTTCCACTTTGACTTATACAGTGACAGGAACGGATGCAAACGGATGTACGAATACAGCAACAACAACGGTCACCGTAAATCCACTTCCTACAGTTACGGCATCGAGTACAGCATCCACAGTTTGTGCAGGATCAAGTGTAACACTCACAGGCGGTGGTGCAACATCGTATGCATGGACCGGCGGAGTGACAGATGGGGTTGCATTCAATCCCGTTTCCACAGTGACTTATACAGTGACAGGAACGGATGCGAACGGATGTACGAATACGGCAACAACAACTGTAAACGTAAATCCACTTCCGACTGTAACCGCAGCTGCATCCAATCTGGATGTTTGTCTCAGTGATCCATTGGTAACGCTCACGGGAACTCCAGCAAATGGAACATGGTCTGGCCCGGGTGTAACCGGAAGTTCATTCAATCCGAGTGTAGCGGGTGCAGGATCACAAACTGTGACGTATACTTTTACAGATGTAAACGGATGTACGAATACCGCTTCGGTTACAATCAGTGTAAATGTGTGTACTGGTCTTGCCGATGCGTCACTTGCAAACGGAGTGAATATATTCCCTAACCCGAACAATGGTTCATTCACACTTTCAATCAATGCCAATGTAGGTGATATGACAATTGAAATTGTCGATATGCAAGGGCGTGTTGTTTCGAGTTCAACCGAAAAAAATGTACAGGCCGGATTCAGCAAACAGATTTCAATGGAAAAAGTTTCCAATGGGGTTTATATGTTGCGTTTGACAACCAGCAGCGAACAGCGTATCGAGAAGATTTCCGTTCAGAAATGATTTCGATGAATTAATGATTGTTTGATTCGAGGAGGGCGAAAGTCCTCCTCTTTTTTTTGAAAAAAATCCACATCTTTACTTTCACATGCAGGAAATTTCACTCTTCCGTTTGTTTTGCATTTTCCTCAAGATCGGAACTACGGCATTCGGTGGCAATGTTGCATTGGTAGCGGCGGTTAGAAAGGATTTGTGCGAAAAAAGGAAAATACTTTCCGACGCCCAGATACTTGATTTTACAACGCTCGGCAATATCCTGCCCGGACCGCTTGCCACAAATGTGATTACAGCCTGTGGATATGCAATACGCGGAATGACAGGTGCGATTGCGGGACTCGTCGGGATTTTGCTGCCTGCATTTATTCTCATCTGTGTTCTGGCCGATTTTTATTTCCGATTTGGGGAATCAAAAATCCTGTTGGAAATATTCAGCGGATTGCTTCCGGGAGTTGCGGCCATCATTGCGGCAACGGCATGGTCACTTGCAAAAAAAAATATCACCAATGCACTTCAGGTTTTTGTTTTGTTGGCAGCGGGTGGGGCAATTTTTTTCCTTCAGGGTTTTTTGGTTACGCTTTGTATCGTAATTGTTTCGGGACTGATTGGGTTTTTATTCTTCAACAAGAAAAATGAAAACAGGAATTTGCAACCCGAAATTCCCCATCAAAGATCTTTCATTCCGCTCTTCAATGTCATTGCACTTTTGTTGATGGGAGTTCTCATTCTCATTTTCCACCCATTTTCACTTTTGCTTCAGGAGTTGAGAATGCTTGCATTGACATTCGGAAGCATGAGCGTCACCTTATTCGGAGGCGGTTATGTTTTCATTCCTGCAATTGAAAAAGTGGTGGTGGGTGCACACCATTGGGTTTCGTCAAAAGAATTTGCAGATGGAATTGCGATGGGACAAGTCACTCCGGGCCCGGTTGCAATCAGTGCTGCATTTGTCGGTTATAAAGTTGCAGGTGTATGGGGCGCTTTTGTTTCCACACTTTCGATTTTCGTTCCA